>NZ_VFOX01000001.1:1533294-1839952 GCF_006716345.1 Microbacterium saperdae | reverse complement strand
ATGGAGGCAGGCGGGTGCACGATGTGCTCGCGCTCGGGCAGGTCGGCGAGGCGCACGGCGCCGGCGTCGAGCCATTCCTGCCACGGGTGCATGGTGGCCAGATCCTGTTTGAGTTCCTGGTCGCTGATGATGCGGCGCTGGGCCGTGTCGACGAGGAACATCTTGCCCGGCTGCAGGCGACCGCGGCGCTTGATGCGCTCCGGTTCGAACTTCAGCACACCGGTCTCCGAACCGATCACGATCAGGCCGTCGGTGGTCTCGGTCCAGCGGCCGGGACGCAGGCCGTTGCGGTCGAGGGTCGCTCCGACGAGCGTCCCGTCGGTGAAGATGAGCGCGGCGGGGCCGTCCCACGGCTCCATCTGGTTCGAGTGGTACTCGTAGAACGAACGCAGCTCCGGCGAGATGTCGGACTGCTTCTCATAGGCCTCGGGGACCATCATCATGATCGCGTGGGGCAGGCTGCGACCCGTGAGAGTCAGGAGTTCGAGCACCTCGTCGAACGACGCGGAGTCACTGGCGCCGTCGGTGCAGATCGGGAGCAGCGGTGACACGTCGCCCAGCAGCTCGGACTCGAGCTGCGATTGACGCGCGCGCATCCAGTTGCGGTTGCCGCCGACCGTGTTGATCTCGCCGTTGTGCGCGAGCATGCGCAGCGGCTGCGCGAGAGGCCAGGACGGGAAGGTGTTGGTCGAGTACCGGGAGTGCACGACCGCGAGCTCCGACGCGAAGCGCTCATCCTGCAGGTCCGGGTAGAACGGCTCGAGCTGCAGCGTCGTGACCATGCCCTTGTAGCCCAGCGTGCGGCTGGAGAGCGACACGAAGTACGCGCCGAGCTCATGGCCTGCACGCTTGCGCAGACGATAGGCGACGCGGTCCAGCGCGATGCCGGTGAGCGGCGCGTCGGAGTGTGTCGCGCCACCGGCACTGACGAACAGCTGCTCGAATGCGGGGCGGGCCTCGTCGGCCAGCTTGCCGAGGTGCTCGTTGACCGTCGGGACCTCGCGCCACCCGAGGACGCGAAGTCCCTCGGAGCGGGCGATCTTCTCGATGCCGGCCTTCTGCTGGCGGCGCTCGCTGGAATCACGCGGAAGGAACGCCAGTCCCACGGCGTACTCCCCCACCGGAGGCAGCTCGAAGCTCGTGACCGCCCGCAGGAACTCGTCGGGCATCTGCGTCAGGATGCCCGCACCGTCACCGGTACCGGCATCCGAGCCGATAGCTCCGCGGTGCTCCAGGTTGCGCAGCGCCTCCAGGGCGAGAGCGATGATGTCGTGCCCTGCCGTGCCGCGCAGCGTCGCGACCATGGCGAGGCCACAGGCGTCCTTCTCGAACGCAGGGTTGTACATGCCCTGTTTCGCCGGGAAATCCATCCCGACAGGTGAGCGGAGGTCGCTCGATGCCATGCGGTACCGTCCTCAGATCTTCAGATGACCCGGGGACGTCATTGGCCGGGCGAATGCAGTGGGGTCCTCGCGGACCAGAGGCTATCGCGAGCCTTCCGCGTCCGAGGGAGCGGTGCTTGTGGCGCTGGCTCCAGCGGTGATCTCTTCGGACGGAGGCTCGCTCACGTCCACGAAATCGGAGGGATTGTCCTGTGATTCTACATCAGCGTCGACATCCTTCCGTCCGCGACCCGGCTGGTACGGCGAAGGCTCCAGTCCGGGGTGACGGCGCGTCTGTACGACGAGGATCGCGAGGCCCACCACGATGCCGATGATGGCGGCCCAGACGTTGCTGCGCAGACCGAGGATGATCTCGCTCGGATCGATGCGGATCGACTCCCAGACCACGCGGCCGGCGCTGTACCAGATCAGGTAGATCGCGAACAGACGACCCCACTGGAAGAAGAGCTTGCGGCCGAGCCACAGCAGCACGAGGACGCCGAGGCCGTTCCACAGCACCTCGTAGAGGAAGGTCGGGTGGAACAGCGTGCCCTCGGGCAGGCCGGGAGGGAAGGCCGAGTTCGTCGACTCGATCTCCAGGCCCCAGGGCAGGTCGGTCGGCAGACCGAAGAGCTCGTGGTTGAACCAGTTGCCGAAGCGGCCCATCGCCTGTGCGAGCAGAAGACCGGGGGCGAGGGCATCGGCGAACGTCCAGAAGCGGATGCCCGTCCACTTGCAGCCGAGGTACGCACCGATCGCACCACCGATGAGGGCGCCGAAGATCGCGATGCCACCCTCCCAGATGGCCCAGACGGATCCGGGCTCGAAGGGGTTCCAGGTGTTCTTGCCCTCGCCGAAGTAGAAGTTCGGGTGGGTGAGCACGTGGAAGATGCGCGCTCCGATGATCGCCAGCGGAACCGCGAGGATCGAGATGTCGATCACGACCCACGGCTCCGCTCCGCGCTTGGTGAGGCGGTGGTTCGTGATCAGCGCGGCGGCGATGATGCCGGCGATGATGCACAGCGCGTAGAAGTGGATGCGGATCGGGCCCAGGTCGATGTAGGACACGGGAGGGCTCGGGATGCTGGCGAGCACGCCGTTGAAGGTGTGGAGCGCAAGGGACATGAGTGCGATTCTAGTTCTCGTGTACGGGGCGTGCCGACGACGTGCCGGAGGCCAGGTTTCGGGTGACTTCTGCGAGGGCGGGGATTCCGCCGTCACGCAGGGCGCGGACCAGCGCGGTGCCGACGATGGCGCCGTCTGCGTACTCGGACACCCCGGAGATCTGTTCGGCCGTCGAGATGCCGATGCCGACGCAGGCGCGGGTGGCCCCGTGCTCACGCAGTCGACCGACCAGTGTGCGGGCGGCACGATCGAGTTCGGTGCGCTCGCCCGTGATCCCCATGGTGGAGACCGTGTAGACGAAGCCGGTCGACGCCTGCACGACGAGGTCGAGACGGGCGTCCGAGGAGGTGGGCGCGGCGAGGAACACGCGGTCGAGGCCGGTGCGCTCGCTGGCGGCGATCCACTCCCCTGCCTCTTCCGGCGTGATGTCCGGGGTGATCAGACCTGCACCGCCGGCGGCGAGGAGGTCGTCGGCGTAACGATCGATGCCGTACTGGAGCACGGGGTTCCAGTACGTCATGACGAGAACGGGCACGTCGACCTCAGCCGTGATGGCGCGCAGCGCGGTGAACAGATCGGCGGTCTTGAATCCGGCCGCCAGCGCCAGCGTCGTCGCCTCCTGGATCACGGCCCCGTCCATCACCGGATCGCTGTAGGGCGGGCCGAGCTCGATGATGTCGACGCCGTTCCGCGCGAGCGTGATCGCGGCGTCGATACTCGTCTGCAGGTCGGGGAAGCCGACGGGAAGATACCCGACGAACGCGCTGCGGCCGGCATCGTGCGCGGCGGCGATGGCCTGTTCGACGCGACTCATAGCTCCGGCTCCCCTTTCGAGGCGGCGTCCTGCTCGGCGCTCTCCTCGGTCACGTCGTGCGCGAGTGCGGCCGCGTCGTACAGGTCGAAGTACCGGGCTGCCGTGTCCATGTCCTTGTCACCACGGCCCGAGAGACAGACCGCGATCACGGCGTCGGGCCCGAGCTCGCGACCGATGCGCAGGGCGCCAGCCAGTGCGTGCGCGGACTCGATGGCGGGGATGATCCCCTCGGTCCTGCTGAGCAGACGGAGCGCCTGCATGGCTTCGTCGTCCGTCGCCGGGATGTACTCGGCGCGACCGATGTCGGCCAGCCATGAGTGCTCCGGGCCGACGCCGGGGTAGTCGAGTCCTGCCGAGATGGAGTGCGACTCGATGGTCTGCCCGTCCTCGTCCTGCAGGACGTACGTGCGGGAGCCGTGCAGCACGCCAGGGCGACCGCGCTCGATCGATGCGGCGTGCTTCGGCGTGTCGACGCCGTCCCCTGCCGCCTCGACGCCGTAGAGCTTCACGCCCTCGTCGTCGAGGAACGCGTCGAACATGCCGATGGCGTTGGAACCCCCGCCGACGCAGGCGACGACGACGTCGGGAAGGCGTCCGACCTCGGTGAGGAGCTGTTCGCGTGCCTCTTCACCGATGATCTTCTGGAAGTCGCGGACCATCGCGGGGAACGGATGCGGACCCGCCGCGGTGCCGAAGATGTAGTTGGTCGTCTCGACCGAGGCCACCCAGTCGCGGTAGGCGTCGTTGATCGCGTCCTTGAGCGTGCGCGATCCGGACGTCACCGCCACGACCTCGGCACCGAGCAGACGCATCCGGGCGACATTGAGCGCCTGGCGCTCGGTGTCGACCTCACCCATGTAGATCGTGCAGTCGAGGCCGAACAGTGCGGCGGCGGTGGCCGTCGCCACACCGTGCTGGCCGGCACCGGTCTCGGCGATCACGCGGGTCTTGCCGAGGCGCTTGGTGAGCAGCGCCTGCCCGAGCACGTTGTTGATCTTGTGCGAGCCCGTGTGGTTGAGGTCCTCGCGCTTGAGGAAGACGCGCGCTCCCCCGGCATGCTCGGCGAACCGGGCGACCTCGGTGATCGCGGAGGGACGCCCCGCGTAGGAGCTCAGCAGATGAGCAAGCTCCGCGCGGAACTCGGGATCGGCGACGGCCGCGGTGTACGCCGCCGTGAGCTCATCGATCGCGGCGATGAGGGATTCCGGCATGAAACGTCCGCCGAAATCACCGAAGTAGGGACCATGCTGGTCGCGCAGGCTCACGGTGTCTTCTTCCTGCCGGGCAGTGCGATGGATCCGGCGTCGAGGAAACGCGTCAACGTGGCGACAGGGTCGCCCGTGACGAGAGCCTCACCGATCAGGACCACGTCGGCACCGGCCGAACGGTAGTGGGTGACGTCTTCCGGTGACAGCACCGCGGACTCGGCGATCTTGACCGCGGTGTCGGGGATGCGGTCGGAGAGACGACCGAAGAGATCGCGATCCAGCTCGAGCGTCGTGAGGTCGCGGGCGTTCACGCCGATCAGCGGCGCGCCGAGGTCGATCGCGACTTCCAGCTCGTCTGCGGAGTGGGTCTCGACGAGCGGCGTCATGCCGAGCTCGGTGATGAACGCGAACAGCTCCTCCAGCACCGAACGGTCGAGCCCGGCGACGATGAGCAGAACGAGATCGGCACCCGCGGAACGCGCCTCGAGCACCTGGTAGCGGGTTGCGATGAAGTCCTTGCGCAGCACCGGAACCGAGACCCGGGCCGTGACGGCCTCGAGATCGGCGAGGCTGCCACCGAAGCGGCGCTCCTCGGTGAGCACGCTGATCGCCGAGGCGCCACCGGTCTCGTACAGCGAGGCCTGGAGCGCCGGGTCGGGGATCGACGCGAGCGGACCACGTGACGGGCTCGCGCGCTTCACCTCGGCGATGATCTTCACTCGATCCGCGGGAGCGAGGAAGGACAGAGCATCCTTGGCGGCGGGACGGGCGAGGGCATCGCTCTCGACCTGCGCCAACGGACGCGACTGCGCACGACGTTCGGCGTCAGCGACTGCGCCGGCCGTCAGGTCGGCGAGGACCACTAGTGCGCCTTCGGAGAGTACTTGGGGCCCTTCACGCCGTAGCCGGCGCGTGCGAGCACCCAGCCCACGAGCGCTCCGATGGGGATGAGAGCCGCAGAGACCCAGATGAGGGCGACCCAGACGGGGCTGAACTCCGCCAGGCAGAACGCCAGCGTGCCGACCGTGAAGCCGACGAGCATGATGATCACGGCGGTCCAGGCCGCCGGCGAGTGTCCGTGGCCGGGGTCGGCGATCGGGTTGGTCATGTTCTCCTCCGGGGACGACTACGGGATCGGGTTCAGTCTATCGGTGTCAACGCGTGGGATCGGTTCCGCGGGACAGGTCGTCCCAGGAATCGATCGCGTCGACGGGGCCGTCATGTGCCGGACCGTCAGCAGTCGCGGTGCGGTAACGCCGCCCGCCGACCTTCCACTTCCGCCAGGTGAACAGCACCAGCAGCGATGCGAGGAGCAGGATCACCCAGCCGAACAGAGCGATGACGGGCCAGGCCGTCGGCACGGCCGACTGCACGACATCGCCCAGTGCGGTGCTGCCGGCAAGCCCCGTCACCTCGGTCACCGTCGGGCCGATCGCCGACTCCGGTACCGAGATCAGCAGCTGCAGCGTGGACCAGCCCAGGAAGACCGCGCAGACTCCTGCCAGCACGCCGAACACGAGACGCACAGGGCGTCCCGCGATCGAAAGCGCCGCACCGAGTGCGAGCACCGCGAGGCTGAGGGGCGCGAGCAGCACCAGCGCAGACGCTCCAGGGACGAGGATCGCTTCGCCGGCATCCGCACGCTCCACCGTGACCCAGGTCTGCGTGGAGGAGATGATCCCGATCGCACCGGCGAGGAGGAATCCGGAGACCGAAAGCGAACGGCCACGTCGGACGATGTTCATACGGCGCTGCTCCCGGGGACCGCTTCGAGGTCCGTCGTGTCGAAGCAGGTGCGCGTTCCGGTGTGGCATGCGGGCCCGGTCTGGTCGACGCGGAGCAGGATGGCGTCGCCGTCGCAATCGAGTCGGGCGTCGTGCACGACCTGGATGTTGCCGGAGGTGTCGCCCTTGCGCCAGTACTCCTGACGGGAGCGCGACCAGTAGGTGACGCGGCCGGTGGTCAGTGTGCGCCGCAGCGCCTCCGCGTCGACCCAGGCCAGCATCAGCACCTCGAGCGTGTCCCACTGCTGCACGATCACCGGGGCCAGGCCGTCGGAATTCCACGCGACCTGTGCGATCCGTGTCTCGACGTCACTCATCGGACGACCACTCCCTCTGCGCGCAACGCATCCTTGACATCTCCGACCGTGAGCGCGCCGGTGTGGAACACGCTGGCGGCGAGCACGGCATCCGCGCCCGCCTTGATGGCCGGGGCGAAGTGCGAGACGTCGCCGGCACCGCCCGAAGCGATCACCGGCACCGAGGCGGCTTCGCGCATGAGCCGGACCAGCTCCAGGTCGAAGCCGTCACGGGTGCCGTCGGCGTCGATCGAGTTCACGAGCAGCTCGCCGGCACCGCGCTCCGTGGCCTCGCGTGCCCATTCCACGGCGTCCAGCGTCGTCTGCGTACGTCCGCCGTGGGTCGTGACGACGAAACCGGAAGGAGTCGTGTCCGCGCGCTTCACGTCGAGCGACAGCACGAGCACCTGCGCGCCGAACCGGTCGGCGATCTCGCCGATCAGTGCCGGCCGCGCGATCGCCGCGGAGTTGACGCCTACCTTGTCCGCGCCTACGGAGAGCAGACGCGCGACATCGTCGACGGTACGCACTCCCCCACCGACCGTCAGCGGCACGAAGACCTGCTCGGCCGTGCGCTGCACCACGTCAAAGGTCGTGGCGCGCGCATCGACCGTGGCGGTGACGTCGAGGAAGGTGATCTCGTCCGCACCCTGCGCGGCGTAGTGCCTGGCGAGCTCGACCGGGTCGCCCATGTCGCGGAGGTTCTCGAAGTTGACGCCCTTGACCACGCGGCCGTCGGCCACGTCGAGGCACGGGATGACACGACTGGCGAGAGTCATCAGAGCCTCGCGTTGTGGATCGCCGTGACCAGGATGGCGCGGGCGCCGAGGGCGTACAGCGCGTCCATGACGGGGTTCACGCGCGCACGCGCCACCATGACGCGCACAGCCACCCACTCCGGGTCGCGCAGCGGCGAGACGGTCGGCGACTCGACGCCGCCCGCGATCTTCACGGCGTCGTCCAGCAGGGCGAGCGGAAGGTCGTAGTCGATCATCACGAAGCGGCGAGCCACCATCACGCCGCGTAGACGGCGCAGCAGCGTCTCGGAACCATCCGCATCGACCGGACCGGCGATGAGCACAGCCTCGGACTGGAGGATCACGGGCCCGAACACGTCGAGTCCGGCCTGACGCAGGGTGGTTCCGGTCTCGACCACGTCGGCGACCGCATCCGCCACGCCGAGACGGACGGCGGACTCGACCGCGCCGTCGAGCGGCACCAGGTCGACCGCGATGCCGCGCTCATCGAGGAACGCGTCGACGAGGCCGGGGTACGACGTCGCGATGCGCAGCCCGTCGAGCTCGGACACATCCGTGTAGCGGCCGGAGGGAGCGGCGAACCGGAACGTGGAGCCGGCGAAGCCCAGCGCCTCGATCTCGCGGGCACCCGGCATCCGCGCGTCCAGCAGCAGGTCGCGACCCGTGATGCCGACATCGATCGCACCGGATCCGACGTAGGTGGCGATGTCCTTGGGACGCAGGAAGAAGAACTCGACGTCGTTGTCGGCGTCGATGACGTGCAGGGTCTTGGGGTCGCGTCGACCGGCGTAGCCGGCCTCCGCGAGCATCTCAGCGGCGGTCTCGGAGAGAGAGCCCTTGTTGGGAACGGCGATGCGCAGCATGAACAGCTTTCAGTTCGAAGGAGAAGGAACGGAGCGCGTCACAGATGTCGGTAGACGTCCTGCAGGGTGAGACCCTTCGCGATCATCATCACCTGCAGGTGGTACAGCAGCTGGGAGATCTCCTCAGCGGCCGCCTCTTCGGACTCGTACTCGGATGCCATCCAGACCTCGGCGGCCTCTTCGACGATCTTCTTGCCGATCGTGTGCACACCGCCGTCGAGCTCTGCGACAGTGCCGGATCCCTCTGGGCGGGTCTCGGCCTTGACGCTGAGCTCAGCGAACAGCTCGTCGAAAGTCTTCACCCCTCCAGGCTAGCGGCTCGCGCGCGGTCCCTGAGCCGAGTGACGGCCGCCTCGATGTCATCCGCACCGTAGATCGCGGATCCGGCGACGAACGTGTCGGCCCCGGCAGCGGCCGCCTGCTCGATCGTGGCATCGGAGATGCCGCCGTCCACCTGCAGCCAGACCTGGGAGCCACGACGCCGCGCCTCTTCTGCCAGGGCGCGCAGCTTCGGCATGGTCTCGGGCATGAATCCCTGCCCGCCGAATCCCGGCTCCACGGTCATCACCAGGATCTGATCGAACTCGTCCAGCACGCTGTACAGCCCCTCGACAGGCGTGCCCGGCTTGATCGCGACCCCGGCGCGGGCGCCGATGTCACGCAGACGCCGCGCGAGAGACACCGGGTCGGCGGCAGCCTCGAGGTGGAAGGTCACGCTCGCCGCGCCGATCTCCGCGTACTCGGGTGCCCACCGATCCGGATCGGTGATCATCAGGTGCACGTCGAGCGGGATCGGGCTGGTCGCCTGGATGCGCTCGACCATCTGCGGACCGAAGGTGAGGTTCGGCACGAAGTGGTTGTCCATGACGTCGACATGCGCGAAGTCGGCAGTCGCGATGCGGGCGAGGTCAGCCTGCAGGTTGACGAAGTCGGCGGCGAGGATGCTGGGGTTGATACGGGGGGCGCGGGGCAGATCCATGGTTCTACTCTCCCTGTGGTGTGCGCTGCAACAGCGCGAGGAACATGGCGTCAGTGCCGTGGCGGTGCGGCCAGAGCTGCACCGTGCCGGGCTCGGAGCGGCCGTCGTCAGCCAGATCGATCGGCGCGAGCGCCACCCCGGAGACGACGGCGCGCGCGTCCAGGACTCGCAGATCCTCGCGTGAACGGAGCACGTCCTGCACCACGCCCGTGGTCTCCGCCAGATGCGGCGAGCACGTGACGTAGGCGACGATGCCGCCGGGGGCCAGAGCCTCGACCGCCGCGGACAGGAGCTCCACCTGCAGGGGCACGAGCTCGGCGACGTCGGCCGGGCTCTTCCGCCACCGGGCCTCGGGACGGCGACGCAGCGCGCCGAGTCCCGTGCACGGCGCGTCGACGAGGATGCGGTCGAACTCACCTGGTCGGGAAGCCGCGAACTCGCGCCCGTCCGCCTCGTGCACGACCACGTCGCCCGGCACGCCACGCAGGGCATTGCGCACCAGGCGTGCCCTGGTCGGGATGACCTCGTTCGCCTCGACGATCACGCCGTGCGGGTGAGCCAGTGCCGCGAGCAGGGCGGTCTTGCCACCGGGTCCCGCGCAGAGATCGAGCCAGCGCTCCCCCTCGCCGATCGGCGCTGCCGCCGCGAGAGCGAGCGCCACGAGCTGGGAGCCTTCGTCCTGTACTCGCACCGTGCCGCCTGATCCGGCGACGATGCGATAGGGATCCCCGCCGGGCGAGCCGTACGCCGTGGCGGCATAGGGCCGTCGCGGCTCCCCCGGCTCGGCGAGACCGGGCAGCGCCACGAGAGTCACCTCGGGCGAGACGTTGTCAGCCTCGAGCAGTGCTTCCAGCTCGTCGACACGGTCCTCGGCCGCGAGAGCCCGCCGGAGAGCGCGGATGATCCAGACCGGGTGCGCCGAGCGCAACGCCAGCCGCTCGTCGTCCGACCGGGCTTCTCGTTCGATCTGCTCCTGCCACTCCTCCGGAGTCTGCCGGGTGACTCGGCGGAGCACCGCGTTCGCGAAGCTCGAGGCCCCGCGACCGCCCTCGGTCGCGACGAGGTTGACCGACTCGTTCACCGCCGCGTGAGATGCCACCCGCGTTGCGAGCAGCTGGTGCACACCGAGGCGCAGCGCATCCAGCACGACCGGGTCGATGTCGTCCGTGCTGCGGTCGGCGGCCGCGGCGATGATCGCGTCGTAGGTGCCGCGTCGCCGGAGCGTGCCATAGGTGAGCTCGGTCGCGAGCGCCGCGTCCTGCGGATCCAACCCCGCCTCCGCGATCGCCGTGGGCAGGACGAGGTTCGCGTAGGCATCGGAGTCGGATACTGCGCGCAGCACGTCGAAGGCGACCCGACGCGCGGCCTGGACCGTGCGCACCGGGCCCCGTGGCCCCCGGGCCGGCGGACCAGCCGGCCGTCCGCCGCCGGACCGCCCCTGAGGGCGCCTGTTCGATCGGTTCTGCTGACCGTCGCTCATGATCCGGCACGCACCCCTTCAGCTGCTCGTTGGCCGCGCCACCAGTCCGCGGCGTTCATGGCTCCCTTGCCGGCCGGCTGCACGCGCGTGACGGCGAGCGGCGCGGTGGCCGTGCCGAACAGCACCGCCGTCTTTGCGGCAGAGATGGCACCGGGCTCGAGAGGTTCGGCGTCGGTGGCGGGTGAAGCCTCGAGGATCTTGAGGCGCTGTCCGTCGATCGTGGTGTGGGCTCCGGGCTCGGGTGTCACACCGCGGAAGCGCGCGAACACCTGCTCCGCAGGCTGCGACCAGTCCAGGAGGCCGTCGGGAAGCGAGAGCTTGGGGGCGAACGTCGGCTCGCCCTCCTGCGGAACAGCTCGAGCCGTGCCCGCAGCGATTCCGGAGACGACCGCGGCCGTGAGCTCGGCTCCGTCGATCGCCAGCGCCTCCAATGCGAGGTCGGCGGTCGCACCCGTCGGAACATCGACCACGCGAGAAGCGAACACATCCCCCGCGTCGAGCTCGGCCACGAGCTGGAAGACACTCGCGCCCAGCTGCGCATCGCCCGCGATGAGCGCGCGCTGGACCGGTGCCGCACCGCGCCACTGCGGAAGCAGCGAGAAGTGCAGGTTGATCCATCCGGCATCCGGCGTCGACAGCAGTGGTTCACGGACCAATCCCCCGTAGGCGACGATCACGCCCAGCTCCGGCTGGAGTGCCGCGATGCGCTGCGTCGCCTCCTCATCCAGCCGCGCCGCGGTGATGACGGGGATGCCGAGCTCCACGGCGGCCTGCGCCACCGGAGACGGGGTGAGGACCCTCTTGCGCCCGAGCGGCGCATCGGGCCGGGTGACGGCCGCGACGATGTCGTGGTCCCGCGCCAGACGACGCAGGGTGGGAACGGCCGCAGAAGGCGTGCCGGCGAAGACGAGGCGCATGAAGGTACTCCGGAAGGATCAAAGTTCTGGATCGAGGATATCGAGGCGAACCGAGAGAGCGCTCCTCGGATTGCGCCCCCGCCCTCGGCGACTGGCCACCGCTTCGGCCACCACGGCCGCCCGCAGGACGGTCGCCACGCGACTGCCGGCGCCGTAGTCGAAACGCACGAGTGCGCGCACGCGCGGAGGCTCGTCGTCGGACTCGACCGGTACGGGCCCCAGCACGGCATCGGGCGGGAGAGCGAGTTCGCCGAGTGCGATCAGCGCGCGGGAGACCGCCGCTGCCGTCCCCTCGACCAACGCGACCCGGGCGGTCGGCGGCATATGCAGAGGCGCTCTGCTCTCGAGTTCCGACCGCGCGTAACCCGCCTGGTTCCACGTCGCGAGAGCGCGTGCCGTGCCGCCATCGACGCCGACCAGATGCACGGGCGCTCCCGGTGCGGCGAGGGCAGCCGCGTTCGACCACCAGCGCAGGCACGATTCCCCCACACGGAGGTCGGGAGCCTGCAGCATGCGCGGACCGTCCAGGAGCACGACCGCCCGGTACCCGCCGTCGGCGAGGGGTTCGGCGCCGCGGGTGGCGACGACGAGCGCCGGCTTCGCGTCGACGCGCTCGACCGGATGCGCACTGTCGGCGACGATCACCCGCACTCCGGGGAACGCGCGTCCGAGCTCGTCGGCTGTGCGTTCGCTGCCGGACGAGGCGAGTCGCAGCTTCGTCGATGAGCACGAGGGGCACGCCCAGGCCCGTGCTCCCCGTCCACACCAGCCGCACACCGGGACTGCGCCACGGTGCCGGGCGCCCAGAGGACCGCCGCAGTGCGCGCACCGGGCCGGCGCGCGGCACTCGGCGCACACCAGCGACGGCGAGAATCCCGGGCGGGAGACCTGGACGAGCACCGGCCCCTCGGCCGCCGCCGTGCGGGCCGCGAGGAACGCCGACGAGGGCAGGCGCTGTGCGGTCGGCTGCTCCATCTCCTGGGGCGTGCTCAACACCACACGGGGAAGCACACGTCGGGCCGCGCGCACATCCCGCAGCCACCCATGCGCGACCAGTCGCTCGACATCGGTCGTCCGGGTGTGCCCGACGAACAGGAGGGCGCTCTCCTCCTGCTCCTGACGCAACAGCGCCGCATCGCGCGCGTTGACATAGGGCGCGAGAGGCTCGCCGAGAAGCGGGTCGCCGTCGTCCCAGATCGCGACGAGTCCGGCGCGCACCGGGGCGTAGACCGCGGACCGGTTGCCGACGACGATGCAGGGGGCATCCTCGAGCGTGCGCAGGAACGATCGGTACCGCTGAGGGTTCGTCTGCCGGGAGTCGTAGCGGATGATCGTCTCATCGGGGGCGATCTGCGCGAGCGCCGTGAGCAGCCGGTCGAGATCGCGGTGGTCGGGGACGATCAGGATCGACGACTCCCCCGCCCCCAGCGCCTGCACGGCAGTGGCTGCGAGCAGGGCGGCCCAGGCGGGCCCGTCGTCGCGGATTCCCGGAATCGCCTCCACCGCTGCACGTCCGTGATTCTCGAGAACGTCGAGCAGACCGTCGTAGGCGTCGAGCAGGGCGGTGGCGCCCGCCAGCGCCTCCGGGTCCGGAGCGGTGACGGGGGAATCGCCGGTCCACGCCTTCTCGACCCGGACCTGGCGCTTCGGTATCACGAGCCGGAGGATGTCGGACGCCGACCCCGCTGCTCGGTCGGCGACACGTCTGGCGAGACGGTGCAGTCGCTCGGGCAGCACCGCGACGGGTGACACCACGCTGTCGACCTCGGAGAGCGGACGATCCGCATCGTCTTCGACACCGAGTTCGACCACGTATCCGTCGATCACCCGCCCCGCGGTGCGCAACGGGACCTTGATCCGCGCGCCCAGAGGAGCATCGCCGAGTTCGGCGGGGAGCGAGTAGTCGAAGAGGCGGTCCAGCTGCGGCAACGGTGAGTCGAGGAGCACCCGCGCGATGCGGCGGCTCTCCGCTGTCATGGGAACCGAAGCCCCATCAGAGACCGGCAGCGCGGCGCAGCTCTTCGACGCGATCGGTGCGCTCCCAGGTGAACTCCGGCAGCTCTCGTCCGAAGTGCCCGTATGCCGCGGTCTTCGCGTAGATCGGACGCAGCAGGTCCAGCTGCTCGATGATCGCCTGCGGGCGGAGGTCGAAGACATCGTTGATCGCGCGGATGATGGCATCGTCCGACACCTTGCCGGTGCCGAAAGTCTCGACGTAGAGCCCGACGGGACGCGCGACTCCGATCGCGTAGGCGACCTGCACTTCGAGACGGTCGGCGAGTCCGGCGGCGACGGCGTTCTTCGCGACCCAGCGGGTGGCGTACGCACCGGACCGGTCGACCTTGGACGGGTCCTTGCCGCTGAAGGCACCGCCGCCGTGACGTGAGGCGCCACCGTAGGTGTCGATGATGATCTTGCGGCCGGTGAGGCCCGCATCACCCTTGGGACCACCGGTCACGAACGGGCCTGCCGGGTTGATGTAATAGGTCACGTCGTCGAGATCGAGGCCGGTGTTCGCGAGGACCGGATCGATGACGTGAGCGCGCACGAGCTGCTGGAGCTCGTCCTGCGAGATGTCGGGGTGGTGCTGCGTGGAGACCACCACGGCGTCGACCGTCTTCGGAGTGAAACCGTCGTAGCCGAGCGTGACCTGGGTCTTGCCGTCGGGACGCAGGAACGGCAGCTCGCCGCTGCGGCGCACTTCGGTGAGGCGCTCGGCGATACGGTGCGCCGTGAAGGCGGCCATCGGCATGAGCTGCGGGGTCTCGGTCGTCGCGAACCCGAACATGATGCCCTGGTCGCCGGCGCCGAGGCCGTCGAGCGGATCGACGGACGAGCCGTCGCGGTGCTCCTGGGCGTTGTCCACGCCGTGGGCGATGTCGGTGGACTGCTCGCCGACGGAGATGCTGACGCCGCACGAGTCGCCGTCGAAACCGGTGTCGCTCGACGTGTAGCCGATGCCGTTCACGACCTGGCGGACGATCGTGGGGATGTCGACGTAGGCCTCGGTGCGGATCTCACCCGCGACATGCACGAGACCAGTGGTCACGAGCGTCTCGACCGCGACCCGGGAATCCCGGTCTTTCGCGATGAGCCCGTCGAGGATGCTGTCCGAGATCTGGTCGCAGATCTTGTCCGGGTGCCCTTCGGTGACGGACTCGGACGTGAACAGACGCAGGGCGCTCATCGATGCTCCAGAACGGGGTGAGACAGGGAAAGGGCTGGTACACCCATTCTGGACCGCGCCTCCGACAGAGTGGGTGGCGCGGCCCCGAATATCACTCCGCGTGACGCAGGCGGAGCTTGTCCTCGTTGATCTCGTGCAGAGCGATCGTGAGCGGCTTGTCCTCGACCGAGGAGTCGACCAGCGGTCCCACGTTGTCGAAGAGGTTGCCCTCATGCAGGTCGGAGTAGTAGTCGTTGATCTGGCGCGCACGCTTGGACGCGTAGATCACGAGCTCGTACTTGGAGTCGACTCGATCCAGCAGGTTGTCGATGGGGGGATCGATGATGCCCTTGTTGTGGTGTCCGGCCATGGTGGACCTCCTGATCAGGCGACGGGATCGTCGCGAAGACGGTGCTGCGGGCACGCGAGAAGACTCAGCGTGCAGAGCTTGAAGACAATTCTACGACCTCGGCGGCGGCATCGGCGACGTTCTCGTTCACGATGAGGTGATCGAACTCGTTCTGCGCAGCCAGTTCGACCTTCGCGGTGCGCAGTCGTCTGGCGCGTTCCTCGGCGCCTTCCGTGCCTCGACCGACGAGTCGTTGGACGAGTTCATCCCAGCTCGGAGGCAGCAAAAAGATCAGCGTGGCGGCCGGCTCAGCGGCCCGCACCTGGCGCGCGCCCTGCAGATCGATCTCGAGCAGGACGGTCTTCCCCTCCGCCAGGGCGGCGTCGATCGGCGGACGCGGGGTGCCATAGCGGGAACGATTGTGCACGACGGCGTACTCGAGCAGTTCGCCGTGCTCGATGAGACGGTCGAACTCGGCGTCGTCCACGAAGTAGTAGTGCACGCCGTCGATCTCGCCCGGGCGTGGCGGACGCGTGGTGGCCGAGACCGACAGGTGGATCTCGGGGTGGTTCTCACGGATGTGCGCCGCCACGGTGCCCTTGCCGACGGCTGTGGGACCGGCGAGCACGAGCAGCCGACTCCGCGCGCCGCGCGGTGACAGCGGGGGGAAGCGGCCGTCGAGCCAGTGCTCGAGGACGACGCGCTGGCGGGCACCGAGCCCTCCGAGGCGCTTGACCGGCGAGATCTGGAGATCCTCGAGCACGCGGTCGCGCTTGCCCGCACCGATCGCCGGCAGCGCGAGCAGGAAGTCCGTGATCCGCATGGAGCCCTCGACGGAGTCCGGGTCGTCGATCGCCCGACGCAGCACGGCCTGGGGCGTGATCACTCGCATGGTGAGGTCCCGCTTGAGCGACGCGCGCGCACGTCGACGCTCGACCGCCTTCCGCGCGGCGGCGGCCCTGTCGACCTCGGGGATGACTCGTGTCTCAGCCACGTGCGGCCTCCTGGTACTGCGCGACGCGCGCTTCGATCGCTGCTCGGATGCCATCGGGGCCGGCACCGAGGATGCTGCGGCTCTCGCTGGCGATGACGCTCGCCGCCATCGCGCCGAAACGGTCGCCGAGGTCGGCCGGCTCCGCGCCCTGCGCGCCGAATCCGGGCGCGAGGATGGGCGCGGACGGAGCGAAGGTCTCGATACCCGCAGCGGGCCAGTCGACGGTGGCGCCGATGACGACACCGATGCTCCCCCACTCCCCCGGCGCGACCGCTGCCGCGTTCCGGAGCGACACCTCGGCGAGCACTCCGGCCGCGACGGAGCGATCGTCCTGGCGCGAACGCTGCAGGGGCTCCGCCTCGCGGTTGCTGGTGGCCGCGAGCACGAAGACGCCTTTGCCGTGCTGACCCGCGAGCGCGAAGGCACCGTCGAGTGCGCCCACACCGAGGTAGGGGCTGGCGGTCAGCGCATCGGCTTCGAGCGGAGAACCCGGAGTGAGCCAGGCGGCCGCGTAGGCGTCCATCGTCGAGCCGATGTCGCCGCGCTTGGCATCCGCGATCACGATCAGCCCTGCCGCGCGCGCTTCGGCGAGCACATCCTCGAGCGCTCCGAACCCGGCGGATCCGAACCGCTCGAAGAACGACACCTGCGGTTTCACGATCGCGACCCGATCGGCCGCCGCAGCGACCACACGCAGCCCGAACTCCCGCACGCCGGCGGCGTCCTGCGTCAGACCCCAGGCGTCGAGGAGAGCCGCATGCGGATCGATCCCGACGCAGAGCGGCCCGGACGAGCGGAGTGCCGTCCGGACGCGCTCACCGAAACCTGCGCTCACACCGTCGCCTTCCGGTCCAGCGCGTACTCCTGGAGGCTCTTGACGTCGAAGCCCTCGTGCGCGGCATCCATACCGCTGACCGCCGCGCCGAGCACCGCCATGGTCGTGAAGAGTGCCTTGTCGGCCGCGACAGCCGCAGCACGGATCTCGTAGCCGTCCGCGCGCGCCGCGCCGCCCGACGGCGTGTTCACGACGATGTCGATCGAGCCGTCGTTGATCAGGTCGACGACGTTCTGCGCGCCGCTCTCCTGGGTCTCGCTGTACTTCTCGACGACCGTGACCGCGATGCCGTTGCGCGAGAGGATCTCGGCCGTGCCCTCGGTGGCGACGATCGTGAAGCCGAGCTGCTGCAGGCGATGAGCAGGCAGGATGACGGCACGCTTGTCCGAGTCGGCGACCGAGATGAAGACGGTACCCGAGGTCGGCATGCCGCCGTAGGCCGCAGCCTGGCTCTTCGCGAACGCAGTCGGGAAGTCCTTGTCGATCCCCATGACCTCACCGGTGGAACGCATCTCCGGCCCGAGCACGGAATCCACGATCTTGCCGTCCTTGGTGCGGAACCGCTTGAACGGCAGCACCGCTTCCTTGACGGCGACCGGAGCGCCGAGCGGCACCCGCGAGCCGTCGTTCTCGGGCAGCAGGCCTTCGGCCTTCAGCTCGGCGACCGTGGACCCGGCCATGATGCGGCTCGCGGCCTTCGCGAGCGGGATGCCCAGGGCCTTCGACACGAACGGCACGGTGCGGCTCGCACGCGGATTCGCCTCGATCACGTAGAGCACCCCGGCGCTGATCGCGAACTGCACGTTCAGCAGCCCGCGCACCCCGACGCCCTCGGCGATCGCGAGCGTCGCGATGCGCACCCGGTCGATGTCGGAGCGTCCGAGCGAGATCGGCGGCAGCGTGCAGCTGGAGTCTCCGGAGTGGATACCGGCCTCCTCCAGGTGCTCCATGACGCCACCGATGTAGAGGTCGGTGCCGTCGTACAGCGCGTCGACGTCGAGCTCGATCGCATCATCCAGGAACCGGTCGACCAGCAGCGGCTTGCCGGGTTCGATGATGACCTCGCCGGCGGTGCGCACGAAGTAGTCGCGCAGACTGGGCGAATCGTAGACGATCTCCATGCCGCGTCCGCCGAGCACGAAGCTCGGGCGCACGAGCACCGGGTATCCGATGTCCTCGGCGATGCCCACGGCGCCGTCCACGTCGATCGCCGTGCCGTGGCGCGGGGCGACGAGTCCGGCGGCGTCGAGGATGCCGCTGAACAGCTCGCGCTCCTCGGCGAGGTCGATCGCCTCGGGGCTCGTGCCGAGCACGGTGTAGCCGGCGTCCTGGATGCCCTTGGCGAGTCCGAGCGGCGTCTGGCCGCCCAGCTGGCACACGACACCGAGGATGGTGCCGCTCGCGGCCTCCGCGTCGAGCACCTCGAGCACGTCCTCCAGCGTGAGCGGTTCGAAGTAGAGCCGATCGGAGGTGTCGTAGTCGGTCGAGACCGTCTCGGGGTTGCAGTTGACCATGATGGTCTCGAACCCGGCGTCCGACAGCGCGAACGAGGCATGCACGCAGGAGTAGTCGAACTCGACGCCCTGTCCGATGCGGTTCGGGCCGGAGCCGATGATGACGACCTTCGTGCGCTCGGACGGCGTGACCTCGGTCTCGAAGTCATAGCTCGAGTAGTGGTACGGCGTCAGGGCGGGGAACTCGCCGGCGCAGGTGTCGACGGTCTTGTAGACGGGACGGATGCCCAGACCGTGACGGATTCCGCGGACCTCGGTCTCGCTGATGCCGCGGATCTCGGCCAGCTGTGCGTCGGAGAATCCGTGCTCCTTCGCGTAGCGGAGCGTGGCGGCGTCGAACTCGGGCGCGGTGCGCACGATCTCGGCGACCTCGTTGATCAGCACGATCTGGTCGATGAACCACGGGTCGATCGCGGTCGCGTCGAACGCCTGCTCGACGGTCGCGCCCTTGCGCAGCGCCTGCTGCAGCGTGACGATGCGTCCGTCGGTCGGGGTCTTCGAGATCTCGAGAAGCTCCTCGAGCGAGCGATCCTCCGTGCCCCAGTGGAAGCTGGAGCCGCGCTTCTCGAGCGAGCGCAGCGCCTTCTGCAGCGCCGTGGCGTAGTTACGGCCGATCGCCATCGCCTCGCCGACCGACTTCATGGTGGTCGTGAGCGTCGCGTCAGCGGCCGGGAACTTCTCGAATGCGAACCGCGGGACCTTCACCACGACGTAGTCGAGCGTGGGCTCGAAGCTCGCCGGGGTGACGCCCGTGATGTCGTTGGGGATCTCGTCCAGACGGTAGCCGAGCGCGAGCTTGGCTGCGAGCTTCGCGATCGGGAAGCCCGTCGCCTTCGAGGCCAGGGCGCTCGAACGCGAGACGCGCGGGTTCATCTCGATCACGATGATGCGGCCGTTCTCCGGGTTGACCGCGAACTGGATGTTGCAGCCACCGGTGTCCACGCCCACGGCACGGATGATGTCGATGCCGATGTCGCGCAGCTTCTGGTACTCACGGTCGGTGAGTGTCAGGGCGGGGGCGACGGTGATCGAGTCTCCGGTGTGCACGCCCACCGGGTCGACGTTCTCGATCGAGCAGACGACGACCGTGTTGTCGGCGGTGTCGCGCATGAGCTCGAGCTCGTACTCCTTCCACCCGAGGATCGACTCCTCCAGGAGCACCTCGTTGGTCGGCGAGTCGTGCAGGCCGGCACCGGCGATGCGACGCAGGTCCTCTTCGTCGTAGGCGAACCCGGAGCCCAGGCCGCCCATCGTGAAGCTGGGGCGCACCACGAGCGGGTAGCCGAGTTCGCCGGCCGCAGCGAGCACCTCGTCCATGGTGTGCGCGATGCGGGAGTCGGCGACGTCGGCGCCGGCGTCGAGCACCAGCTGCTTGAAGATCTGGCGGTCCTCGCCCTTGTTGATGGCCTCGAAGCTGGCGCCGATGAGCTCGACGTCGTACTTCTCGAGGATGCCGTGGTTGTGCAGCTGGATCGCCGCGTTCAGGGCCGTCTGACCGCCGAGCGTCGGGAGGATCGCGTCAGGGCGCTCCTTCGCGATGATCGTCTCGATGACCTGCCAGGTGATCGGCTCCACGTAGGTCGCGTCGGCGAAATCGGGGTCGGTCATGATGGTCGCGGGGTTGGAGTTCACCAGGATCACGCGCACGCCCTCTTCACGGAGGACGCGGCACGCCTGGGTGCCGGAGTAGTCGAACTCGCAGGCCTGACCGATGACGATCGGGCCGGAGCCGATGACGAGGACGGAGCGGATGTCGTCGCGCTTGGGCATTACTTGGCGTCCTTCTTGGTTGCCACGACCAGGTCGCGGAACCGGTCGAAGAGGTAGTTGGCGTCGTGGGGGCCGGCGGCGGCCTCGGGGTGGTACTGCACGGAGAAGGCGGGGATGTCGAGGGCACGCAGACCCTCGACCACGTTGTCGTTCAGACCGACGTGGCTGACCTCGACCTTTCCGTAGCCGTTCGGGCTGTCGAAGGCGCCGTCGAGAGGAGCCTCCACGGCGAAGCCGTGGTTGTGTGCGGTGATCTCCACACGACCGGTGGTCTTGTCGAGCACCGGCTGGTTGATCCCGCGATGACCGAACGGCAGCTTGTAGGTGCCGAGACCGAGCGCACGACCGAGCAGCTGGTTTCCGAAGCAGATGCCGAAGAAGGGCAGTCCGTCGTCGAGCACTGCGCGCAGCAGTTCGACGTGTCCGTCGGATGCCGCCGGGTCTCCGGGGCCGTTCGAGTAGAAGACCGCGACCGGGTCGATCGCGCGGATCTCATCGATGGTCACGTTCTGCGGGAGCACGTGCACGTCGAACCCGCGGGCCGCGAGGTTGTCGATCGTGGCCTGCTTCACCCCGAGGTCGAGCACGGCGAGGTTCCCCACGCGTTCGCCGATCCCCGTGGTGATCGTGGCGACGTCGACCGAGACCTCTGCGGAGAGGTTGCGACCCGCCATCTGAGGAGCTTCGCGCACGATGCGCACCTGCTCCTCGGCGTCGAGTGCGGCCGCCTCACCGGAGAAGATCCCGCCGCGCATCGAGCCGGCCGAACGGATGTGGCGTGTGATCGAGCGGGTGTCGATGCCGCTGATGCCGACGATGCCGTCCTGCACGAGGATCTCGTCGAGCGAGGCGTTGGCGCGCCAGTTCGACACCACACGCGAGGGATCGCGCACGATGTAGCCGGCGACCCAGATGCGTCGCGACTCGGTGTCTTCGTCATTCATCCCGGTGTTGCCGATGTGCGGCGCGGTCTGCAGGACGATCTGGCCCGCATAGGACGGGTCGGTCAGGGTCTCCTGGTAGCCGGACATGCCGGTGGCGAAGACGACCTCGCCGAGGGTGGTTCCGCGGGCGCCGTAGGCACGGCCGACGTGACGGGTGCCGTCTTCGAGGACGAGTACGGCGGGTTCGGGCAGCGCGGTCATCGTGTGGCTCCTGTGTCGGGGGCGGCGGGGACGAGCCGCTGCAGATCAGAGATGAGGGTTCGGGGATCGCCGGAGGCGAGGCGCAGGTACGAATCGACGATCGTCTCGTCGTCCGCGTTCCATGCGATGCGGATGAGACCGCCGGGTTCGACCACGCGGTCGATCGTGACCGTGGCCCGATCCACCGCGACGAGTCGGGACGATGCGAGGAACACGGTGGGTGCGCCGTCGAGGCAGAGCGCGACACCGCGATCGGTCACGGCCAGCTCACCGCGGGCGCGGTACTCCAGCGGTGACACGGTCACGCGCTCGAGAGGCTGGTCATGCCGTGTCGTCGAGACGTACAGCACCTCGTCGCGGCGGCCGACCTCGGCGTGCTCCGGCACGCCGAGCGGAGCCGTGAGCGCGGAATCGCGTCGCAGTCGTCGTCGCCAGGCGAGCAGCATCGTCAGCAGCACCAGCAGCGCCACGGCGATCGTGATCGCGATGGCGATATCTCGTGTGCTCATGCGTTCAGCTCCTCGACCACGGCGCCCGCGTCGACGGTCAGGACGCCGCCGTGCACGGTGAACTCCACCCGTCCGGGCAGAGCGCGGCCGAGGTACGGCGAGTTCACGCTGCGTCCGTGCAGGTCCGTCTCCGTGAAGACGCCGTCGACCGAGGCGTCGTAGAGCGCGAGGTGGCCGGGCTGCCCGACAGCGAGCGGAGTGCCGTGTCCGGCGAGCTGACCGATCCGCGCGGGAGTGGCGCTCATGACGCGCGCGACATCGTCCCATCCGATGAGACCGGTCTGCACCATCGACTGGTGAACCACGCGCAGCGCGCTCTCCAGGCCCACCATGCCGTTCGCCGCGGCCTGCCACTCGCAGGCCTTGTGCTCGCTGGGATGCGGAGCGTGATCCGTGGCCACGATGTCGATCGTGCCGTCGGCGAGGCCCTCGCGCACGGCCAGCACATCCTCCTCGCGGCGCAACGGCGGGTTGACCTTGAAGCGGGCGTCGTACCCGCGCACGAGCTCATCCGTCAGCAGCAGGTGGTGCGGCGTGACCTCGGCCGTGACCGCGATCCCCCGCTTCTTGGCCCAGCGGATGATGTCCACCGACCCTGCGGTGGACAAGTGGCACACGTGCAGCTTCGAGCCGACGTGCTCCGCCAGCAGCACGTCACGGGCGATGATCGACTCTTCTGCGACGGCCGGCCAACCGGCGAGGCCGAGCTCGGCCGACACGATGCCCTCGTTCATCTGGGCGCCCTCGGTCAGCCGCGGATCCTGCGCGTGCTGCGCGATCACTCCGCCGAAGGACTTCACGTACTCGAGTGCCCGGCGCATGATGAGCGGGTCGAACACGCAGGAGCCGTCGTCGCTGAAGACGCGGACCTTCGCACGGGACGAGGCCATCGCCCCCAGCTCGGCGAGGCGCTCCCCCTTCTGACCCACGGTCACCGCGCCGATCGGCTGCACGGTCGCGTAGCCTGCTGCCTCTCCGAGCGCGAGCTCCTGCTCCACGACACCGGCGGTGTCGGCGACGGGCGAGGTGTTCGGCATCGCGAACACGGCGGTGAAGCCGCCGGCCGCAGCGGCCCTGGTGCCGGTGAGGATCGTCTCCGAAGCCTCATAGCCCGGCTCCCGCAGATGCGTGTGCAGGTCGACCAGGCCGGGCAGGGCCACGAGGCCGTTCGCGTCGATGACGCGGGCCCCGCTCCTGCTGAGGCCGGTTCCGATCTCGGCGATCACACCGTTCTCGATGATGATGTCGGCGCTCTCCGCGCCCACCAGCTGTGCACCGGTGATCACGAGGGTCTCGCTCACAGGTCTCCCCCTCGTTCGTCGTCTCGTTCTCCTGCCAGGAGCAGGTACAGCACCGCCATGCGGACGGAGACCCCGTTCGCGACCTGCTCCAGCACCGTGGATCGGGCGGAATCGGCAGCTGCGGAGGAGATCTCCAGCCCGCGGTTCATGGGTCCGGGGTGCATCACAATGCTACCGTCCGGCAGACCGGCCACACGCAGTGCGTCAAGCCCCCAGCGTCGCGAATACTCCCGCTCAGTGGGGAAATACGCCGCATTCATCCGCTCGAGCTGGATACGCAGCATCATCACGGCGTCCGGCTCGTCGGCCAGGGCGACGTCGAGATCGTAGAGCACGCGTACCGGCCACTGCGACACGTTCTGCGGCACGAGCGTGGGTGGAGCGACGAGAGTGACCTCGGCGCCGAGAGTGGTCAGGAGCCAGACGTTCGATCGCGCGACCCGGGAGTGGAGCACGTCGCCGACGATGACGACGCGCACACCGGCGAGATCCCTGCCTCGGCTGTCCGCACCGAAGCGGCGCTTGCGGATCGTGAATGCGTCGAGGAGCGCCTGCGTGGGATGCTCATGCGTGCCGTCTCCCGCGTTCACGACGCCGGCCGAGATCCAGCCGCTCGTCGCGAGGGTCTGCGGGGCTCCGGAGCTCGGGTGCCGCACGACGACCGCGTCCGCACCGATCGCTTCGAGGGTCTGGGCGGTGTCCTTCAGGCTCTCGCCCTTGGAGACGCTCGACCCCTTCGCCGCGAAGTTGATCACGTCGGCGGAGAGACGCTTGGCGGCGGCCTCGAAGGAGATGCGCGTACGGGTCGAATCCTCGAAGAAGAGGTTGACCACGGTCTTGCCCCGCAGCGTCGGGAGCTTCTTGACCTCACGGGACTGCGTGTCGGCCATGTCCTCGGCGACATCGAGGATGCGCAGAGCAGTGGTCTTGTCGAGAGTGTGGGTGTCGAGCAGGTGCCTCATGCGCCGATCGTCACCTCCTCGGCCCCGTCGTTCTCGAAGAGGCGCACGTTGACCCGCTCGGTGCGGGCGGAGGGGATGTTCTTCCCCACGAAGTCGGGACGGATGGGCAGTTCGCGGTGGCCACGATCGACCAGGATCGCGAGACGCACCACCGCGGGACGACCGATCGACTGGATCGCGTCGAGAGCGGCCCTGATGCTGCGTCCGGAGAACAGCACGTCGTCGACCAGCACCACGGTCTTGCCGTCGATGCCACCGACGGGGATCTCCGTCGGACGCGGAGAGCGCGTCGGGTGCTTCGAGAGATCGTCGCGGAACAGTGTCACATCCAGAGCGCCCACGGGGACGGACTCCTGGGCGATCGTGCTGATCAACGTGCCCAGGCGATGTGCGAGAGTCACGCCGCGGGTCGGAATGCCCAGCAGGACGAGGTTCTCAGCGCCCCGATTCGATTCGAGGATCTCATGAGCGATGCGGGTCAATCCCCGCGAGATATCGGCTTCTTGCAGCACAGTGCGCGTGCTCATCGGCCGCTCCCTTCTCCGCCTCACAGGACGGTGTTAAAGGTTGCTTGTGAATCGAGTCTATCGGAGACGTCCCCCCTCGGACGACGTCAGGCCGCGCCGGTCAGCTCGCTGGCTCCAGCAGCTCCTCGGCGACGTCCTCGGCCTTGGTCGCACGGATCGGGTGGCCGCTCGTCGACAGGCAGCTGCCGGTCTTCAGGTCCCACTTCCAGTCGTGCATGCTGCACGTGAGCACGCCGTTCTCGTCGACCTTGCCGGTCTTGGTGAGGTCGGCACGCAGGTGCGGGCACCGGCGCTGCACGACCCAGTCGCCGATCTCGGCGTCCTCGTTCTGGTCGGTCTGCTCCTGATACCAGTTCTCGACGTACTCGATCCGGTCCACAGAGAGGCACTTGAGGAACGTGGTGAGGAACTCGTTGAACTTGCCGCTGCGGCCCACTTGGAACTGCATCGACAGGAAGATCGAGTTCGACCAGTCGATCTCGTGGTCGCGGATGTTGGTCGACACCAGATCGGCGGGGATCGTGTACCAGTACACGCACTCCTCCCCCGCGTACTCGCGCACCTTGGCGCGCGGGAAGTCGACGACCATGTCGAGCTCCCCGATGCGGAAACGCACGTTGCCTCCGACGCCGAGGCGGATGGTCCGCGACTTCTTGAGCAGCGGCTCCCACCAGGCCTTGATCGCGGCGAGCATCTCCTCCGGCGGGATGATCTCCGCGCGCGAGGCCTCCTCGTCGAGGATCTCCTGCTGCCGGCTGGCCTGCTGCTCCTCGAGGTAGTCCCACTTCTCATCGAAGATGTGCGCGAGCTCGGCCTCGCTGTACAGCGTCTGCTCCGTGGTCACCTCACCGCCATCGACCGTCACGAGCGTGCCGGGGACGAACAGCTGGCCGTCGTACTGCGGAGACAGCTCCTTCATGTGCGCGAGGAACTGCTTCTGATCCGTGAAGATCGACTCGCCGTTCCTGCCCAGTCCGTTGAAGTCGAAAAGGTCGTCGCGCAGGAACATCGGCGGGCCGGCCATCGGGAAGACGTGCGGAGCATCGACCTTGTCGATGTAGTACATCGCGCGCTTGTTCTGCGAGTCGCGCTTGAGTTGCGCGAAGTTCTGCTTCGCGTCCAGCGGGAGGTCGTAGACCATGGGCCACCAGATCGCGCCGGAGACCTGGGTGAAGTAGGCATCGGGCTTGCCGAAGTGGAGCAGCGTGTCCAGATCCAGCGGATGCGAGTCGTTCTGGTTCAGCATCGAACCGGTGCCGTCGTCGACGCTGAGCGAGGAGTCGCCGATCGGTCCGTCGCTGGGAGCGCGCAGCGGCGTGATCATGATCTTGAGCTCGCCGCGCTGGATGATCTCCCCGGCGGGAGCGTACGTGATGTTCTCGAAGCCGAGCGCGCGGATGTCGCGCTCGAGGTCGTCGATCGGGTACTCGGGAAGGAGCACCTCGATGTCCTTCGAGATGTAGCGCTCGAGGAGCTTCGGGTCGAAGTGGTCGCGGTGACGGTGCGAGATGTAGAGGAAGTCCGCCTCACGCCCGAAACGTTCCCAGTCGAGACCGCGGTTGTCGGGGAACGGGAACCAGGAGCCGAAGAAGGACGGGCCGAGCACCGGGTCGCAGATGATGTTGCCGCCGACCGTCTCGATGAACATCCCGGCGTGGCCGAGTCCCGTGATCCGCATTGCGCTCCTCCTGTGCATCCCGGGCACCCGATCGGGATGCCTCGTCTGGACGCGCTCGATTCTACCGGCGGCTCGCTGGACGAGCCGTCTGACGGGCCGTGAGAAAGCGCCTCAGCTCTCGAAGAGCCCGCGGATGTCGTCTGCGGTCAGCGACTGCGCGAACAGCGCCTCATCGTCCATGACGGCGGTGAACAGGCGCGCCTTGCGCTGTTGGAGTTCGCGGACCTTCTCCTCGATCGTCCCTGCCGAGATCATGCGATACACGAAGACCTGACTGGTCTGACCGATGCGATGCGTGCGGTCGATCGCCTGCGCCTCGGCTGCGGGGTTCCACCACGGGTCGAGCAGGAACACATAGTCCGCTTCGGTCAGGGTGAGGCCGAACCCGCCCGCCTTCAGGCTGATCAGGAAGACCGGCTGCTCCCCCGCCCGGAAGCCCTCCACGACGTCCTGCCGACGCCGCGTCGCCCCGTCGAGATGGGCGTAGGGGATGCCGGCTTCCTCGAGCCGTGCCGCCGCGAGGTCGAGGAACGACGTGAACTGACTGAACACCAGCGCCCGATGTCCTTCTGCCTGCAGCTCGACCACCCGCTCGAGGAGGGTGTCGAGTTTACGAGAGCCGATGTCAGCGTCGTTCTCATCCACGAGCCCCGGCGCAAGGCTCAGCATGCGCAGCAGCGTCAGGGATCGGAAGACGATGAAACGGTTGCGGTCCAGGTCATCGAGGAGCCCGAGCACCTTCTGGCGTTCCCGCTGCAGCACCACGTCGTAGAGCGCCCGATGAGCCTCACTGAGCTCGACCTCGAGCACCTGCTCCTGCTTCGGGGGCAGATCCGGAGCGACGAGCTCCTTGGTCCGGCGCAGCATCAGCGGTCGGATGCGACGGCGCAACTGCGCAAGCCGTCGTTGCCGGTACTCCCCGCCCTCTTCGTTCTCGGGGACCTTGCCCTTCTCGATCGGTTGGATGTAGCGATCCCGGAACTTGCGCGCAGACGGGAACAGTCCCGGGGCCGCGAGCTTCAGCAGCGACCACAGATCGGAGAGACTGTTCTCCATCGGGGTGCCCGTGACCGCGTACGTGACGTCGGCATGGAACGTCGAGATCGCCCGGTGCAGTTTCGTCTTCGGATTCTTGACGAACTGGGCCTCGTCGAGGATGAGTCCTGCCCACTCGACGCCGCTGAACTCCTTATCGTCGAGTCGCGCGACCGTGTAGGAGCTCACGACGATGTCGGCCCCGGCGGCGGCATCCGCCAGGGTCCCGCGACGCGTTCCACTGGTGCTCTCGACGACCACGACCCGGAGCCCGGGAGTGAATCGCGCAGCCTCGGTCCTCCACGTGCTCAGCACAGAGGTCGGCGCGAGCACGAGGAACGGGCGACGCTCGCCCTCGTCGCGCGTGTGCTGCACGAAGGTCAGCAGCTGGAGCGTCTTGCCGAGACCCATGTCGTCGGCCAGGATGCCGCCGAGCCGGTGTCGCCAGAGGAAGGCGAGCCAGTCGAATCCAGTCTTCTGATACGGCCGCAGCTCTGCACGGAGCCCCGGGGGTACAGGGGTCGAGGGCACACCCGTCGCCTCACGCAGCCCTTCGGCGGTGGACCGCCAGCTCACGGCCGGCTGCGCTTCGTCTGCGAGATCCTCGAACTCCTCCCAGAGATCCGTCTGGTAGCGACTGATCCGAGGCCCGGTCTCCCATTCGTCGAGTTCCCCCGCCTCTTCGATGAGCTCACGCAGTCGGTCGAGCGCCGGATGGTTCAGGGTGAAGTAGCCGCCATCGGACAGCAGGAGCTTCTTCTTCCCCTTGCTGAGCGCGGAGAACAGCGGCCCGAACGGAATGCTCCGGCCATCTATCGTCACGATGATGCCCAGATCGAACCAGTCCGCATCGGTGGTCTCGACGGTCGACACCGTGACCTCGGGCGCGCCGGTGAGCTCGCGATACTCCTTGCGCGTCCCGGTCGTGACGACGGTGACGCCCTCGCGTTCGAATGCAGGCACGACCTGGGCGATGAAGGCCGCGGCATCGATGTCGTGGAAGGAGCCGGATGCCCGGAACCGTGTCGACATATGCTCCTGCCACACCGTCTCGAGCTCAGCGCCGCGCACTTCCTCGGCCTCAGGATCGCGCACCGCCGACGGGCTGGGGGCGAAGGGCATGGTGCCGAAACCTCGATACGACCACACGAAGGAGTAGCTCACGACGTCGCCCCGCTCGAATGCGACCTTCAGCACCGGTTCCGGGGACGGGATCGCCGGGAGCGCGACTTCTCCGACCGTCTGCACGACGGTGCGCCGTGCGAGCAGCGGATACGCCTCCTCGATGAACGCCGCCTCGTCCTGCACCGGCACGATCATCGGGCGCCGCGCCTCGAGCAGCGCACGCACCTGCGGACTCAGCGGCATCTCTGCGAGCGTCAGCTGCATACGGCTGCCCTGGAGAACGGCGGAATACACCCCGGAGCGTCCGATCGGATGCACCTCGGCGGTGCGGATCACCGCGCCGTCGATGGACACGGCCGCGGCGACCGTCAGCGCCCCGTCATCATCTCGGGCGATCGTGGCCGAGATCTCCGCCGTGTCCGCGAGCTGCACGGTCGCGCTCTTCTGGCTGGCCACGAGCGGGATGCCGAGAGCCGCGCCCGCTCGAAGGTGCCCCCACAGCAGTCCGGACTCGATCTGATCCACGACCAGCCAATCGCCGGCGTTGCCCGACAGCAGCGAATCGCGCGAGATGCTGAGAAGGTCGCCGAACCAGCGGTTCTGCGCCCGTCCGAACTGCGATGCATCGCGTCGCACGAGGTCCCATGTGGCATGCCCCTGGATCCACGATCCGCTCTGATGGCTGCGCATCAACGGGCGGATCGCCAGGAGAAGCTCTCCGGTGCCTCTGGCGAGGTCGCGGGGTGTTGCCGGACGCACGGTCCGCGGCCCCCAGTGGTTGTCACCGCGGGGCTCACGATGGCGCAGCTCGACCCCGAGCGCCAGAGGGCGCGTCTGTGCGGTGGCCGTCTGGTCGACCAGCGCACGCCATGACGGAGCCGCGGGTGGTTCGGCGGGGGGCGCTGCGGCAGCGGGCTCTGCGGTCAGGGCCCCGCTCTGTTGCGAATACTCCTGCACGTTCGAGGCGAGGATCGCCGCGACCACGTGCTTGCATCCGGAACGGACAGGACACGAGCACCGGGTCGAACGCGCATGACTCTTGCCGTTCGACGAGACGAAGCCGACCTCCACGAGGTAGGTCGCGTCGCGGCTGCCCCTCACATGCGCTTCGAGTTCGTGCCGCTCCTCGTCCCAGACGACGTCGAGGACGTTTCCCTCACGGAAGTAGGCGAGCCCGCGCGAGTAGCCACCGGCATCCGTGATCTGCATGAGATGACGGAGGTCGACGTGAGGTGCGGGCATGCCGACATCCTTCCCGCAGTATCCGACATGGGCACGATGACCCGGACGAGACGGATCAGGCGGAGCGGGAGACCCGGGCGAGCACGCCGTGCACGAACGCGCCGGAATCGTCCGTCGAGAACTCCTTGGCGAGTTCGACCGCTTCGTCGATGGCCACGGCGGTGGGCACCTCGTCGTTGTAGAGGATCTCCCAGACGCCGATACGCAGCAGCGCGCGGTCCACGGCGGGCATGCGCTCGAGCTTCCAGTCACGACTGTGCGTCGTGATCTGCTCGTCGATCTCGTCGCGGTGATCGACGATGCCGTCTACGACCTCGCGGGCGTACAGCCAGGATGCCTCACGGGCGGGCTCACTCGCGGCACGCTTTGCCTCTGCGGCAAGTGCCACGGTGACCTCGTCGCCACGGACGTCGGCGGAGAACAGGATGTCGAGAGCGCGCTTGCGCGCCTTCGTGCGGGCGCCCACGCCTTACTTCTCGCGGCCGAGGTAGCCACCCGTGCGGGTGTCGACCTTGACCTTGGTGCCGGTCTCGAGGAACAGCGGCACCTGCATCTCGAAGCCGGTCTCCAACGTCGCGGGCTTCGTGCCGGCCGAGGAGCGGTCTCCCTGCAGGCCGGGCTCGGTGTACGTCACCTCGAGGATGACGGAGGCCGGAAGATCGATGTACAGCGGGTTGCCGTTGTTGAGCGCGATCGTGACCTGCTGGTTCTCCAGGAGGAAGTTCTTCGCGTCGCCGACCGTGGCGGCGCCGACCGTGATCTGGTCGAAGTCGGTGGCATCCATGAAGACGTAGCCGTCGCCATCCGTGTACAGGTACGTGTAGTCGCGGCGGTCGACGTTCTCGATGTCGATCTTGGCTCCGGCATTGTAGGTGCGATCCACGACCTTGCCGGAGACGACGTTCTTGAGCTTCGTCCGCACGAACGCTCCGCCCTTGCCAGGCTTGACGTGCTGGAACTCGATGACGCTCCAGAGCTGACCGTCGATGCTGAGGACGACGCCGTTCTTGATGTCTGCGGTAGATGCCATGCGCTGCGGGTTCCGTTCGTGTGTGGTTTTTTCGGCCGCCGCGTCGCGAGGACAGGGAGGACCGACAGTCGATTCTACGGGATGAGTGCGATCAGCTGTCGCACGGCGTTCGCGTATCCGTCCACGCCCTCGCCGATCACGCGTACGGCGGCGACATCGTGCAGGTAGGAATGGTGCCGGAATTGCTCCCGCGCGTAGACGTCGGAGATGTGCACCTCGGCGAACGGCAGGCCCACCCCGGTGAGCGCATCGCGCAGGACGACGGATGTGTGCGTGAGTCCTCCGGGGTTGATCACGATGCCCTCGCAATCCTCCCGTGCGGCGTGGATCGCGTCGATCAGCACGCCTTCGTGGTTGCTCTGCACCGCACGCACCTCGAAGCCGCCGTCCGCAGCCGCATCGGCGGTGAGCCGTTCGACGTCCGCCAGAGTGGCGGTGCCGTAGATGCCCGGCTCCCTGGTGCCGAGGAGATTGAGATTGGGGCCGTTCACGAGCAGGAGACGGCGGGTCATGCCCCGACCTCCTGGTAGGCCGCGAACAGCAGCGACTCGTCGGGCGCCTGCAGCACGGTCGGCTTGGCGATGTCATCCAGCAGGATGAAGCGCAGCATGCCGCCGCGGCTCTTCTTGTCGCGCTGCATCGTGGCGAGCAGCGCCGGCCAGGCGCCTGCCCGGTACGAGGTGGGCAGTCCGAGGGACTCGAGGATCGTGCGGTGCCGGAGTGCGGCCTCATCCGGAAGCCGGCCGGCGAGACGCGAGAGCTCGGCCGCGAACAGCATGCCCACGGAGATCGCCGCGCCGTGACGCCACTTGTAGCGCTCGGAGTGCTCGATCGCGTGTCCGAGGGTGTGACCGTAGTTGAGGATCTCGCGCTGACCCGCCTCGCGGAAGTCGTCGGACACGACCTTGGCCTTCATGTCGATCGCGAGCTCGACCGCGCGGCGGAACTCGTCCGTGGTCGTGTCGATCGCGCGCGCCGGGTCGGCCTCGATGATGTCGAGGATCTCGGGGGCCCAGATGAACCCGGCCTTGACCACCTCGGCGAAACCGGCGGTGGCCTCGTTCGGGCTCAGGCTGGCGAGTTCGTCGAGGTCGCCGATCACGGCCCGCGGAGCCCAGAAGGCGCCGACGAGGTTCTTGCCCTCGGCCGTGTTCACGCCGGTCTTCCCGCCCACGGAGGCGTCGACGAGACCCAGCACGGTGGTCGGGACCTGGACGACCTCGATGCCACGCAACCAGGTCGCCGCGACGAATCCGGCGAGGTCGGTGACCGCGCCTCCTCCGTATCCGATGACGGCGTCGGTGCGGGTGAAGTCCGCCTGACCCATGACCTGCCAGCAGAAGGCGGCGACCTCGATGCGCTTGCCCTGCTCCGCATCGGGGATCTCGGCGAGCAGTACCTCGCGCGGACCGTTCGCGGTGTCGGCGAGCAGACGGTCGCGCAGTTCACCGGCCCGCGCTGCCAGCGTCGGCGGATGCACGACCAGGATCTTCCGCACGGCGGGCGAGAGCGCCGCAGAGACACGGTCGAGGATGTCCCGTCCGATGGTGATGTCGTAGGGGTCGTTCCCGGTGACACTGATGGTCGTCGTGCTCATCGCTGTTCTCTCCTCCATGCCACGATCTCGTCCGCGATCCTCTGCATCGGTCTGCGGGACGTGTCGAATGTCGTCGACGAGACCTCGTCGTACCAGCCGCGGCGCTCTTCGAAGATCGCCTGCCAGCGAGCCAACGGGTCCTCTCCGGCGAGCAGCGGCCTGCTGCTTCCGCGGATCCGATCGGCGACCGCATCGGGCGACACCGTGAGGAACACGACGGGGTGCGCGCGCAGCAGTTCGCGCGTGCCCGCGTCGGTCACCGCTCCACCGCCGAGAGAGATCACGCCGCCCTCCGCGAGCGCCTTCGCCACCGCGGCGCGTTCCAGCTCGCGAAAATGTGCTTCGCCGTGCGCGGCGAAGATCTCCGGAATGGGTCCGTGCTCAGCCACCACACGCTTGTCGGTGTCGATGAACGCCACGCGCAGCCGTCGAGCCACGCGCCGACCCACGCTGGTCTTGCCCGCGGCCATGGGGCCGACGAGGACCAGCGTGAGGGGCTCAGCCTCGCTCGTCATGCGCGATGAGCGCCGCCTCGGACGCCGGAGTTGTACGCAGTTCCTCCGGGATGCCGGCGAGGTATCCCTCGAGGTTCCGTCGCGTCTCGCGGATGCTGTCGCCGCCGAACTTCTCCAGCACCGCACGTGCCAGCTCGACCGCGACCATGGCCTCTGCCACGACACCCGCCGCCGGAACCGCGCAGACGTCGGAGCGCTGGTGGTGCGCGGTGGCGTCGTCGCCCGTCGCGATGTCGATCGTGCGCAGGGCGTGCGGCACCGTGGCGATCGGCTTCATCCCGGCACGCACCCGCAGCACCGTGCCGGTGGACATGCCGCCTTCGGTGCCGCCGGCGCGGTCGGAGCCGCGGCTGATGCCGTCCGCCGTGGCGAACAGTTCGTCGTGCGCCGCGGAGCCGCGACGCCGCGTGGTCTCGAAGCCGTCGCCCACCTCCACACCCTTGATCGCCTGGATGCTCATGAGCGCCTGCGCGAGCCGCGCGTCGAGCCGGCGGTCCCAGTGCACGTGGGAGCCGAGTCCCGGCGGCAGACCGTAGGCGAGCACCTCGACGATGCCGCCGAGCGTGTCGCCGTCCTTCTTGGCCTCGTCGACTTCGGCCACCATGAGAGCCGAGGTGGCGGGATCGAAGCAGCGCAGCGGATCGGCGTCGAGCAGGTCGACGTCATCCGGCGTCGGCAGCGCGGAGCCGTCGGGTACCCGCACGGGACCGATCGACAGCGTGTGGCTGACGAGACGGATCCCCAGTTCGCCGAGGAACGAGCGAGCGATCGCGCCGAGGGCGACACGGGCGGCGGTCTCGCGGGCGCTCGCGCGCTCGAGGATCGGCCGCGCCTCGTCGAAGTCGTACTTCTGCATGCCGACCAGATCGGCGTGACCGGGGCGTGGGCGCGTCAGTGGCGCGCTGCGACCGCGCGACTTGTCGGTCAGCTCGACGGGTTCGGGGTTCATGACCTCGATCCACTTCGGCCACTCGGTGTTGCCGATGCGCAGGGCGATGGGGCTGCCCAGCGTCTTGCCGTGGCGCACGCCGCCGGAGATGGTGAGTTCGTCCTGCTCGAACTTCATCCGCGAGCCGCGCCCATAGCCGAGCTTGCGTCGGGCGAGATCGGCCTGGATGGCCTCGGAGGACACCGGGACGCCGGAGGGCAGTCCTTCCATCACAGCGATGAGTTCTGGGCCGTGCGATTCGCCGGCAGTGAGCACGCGGAGCATTGCTCCAGTCTCCCATGGGTTGCGGTCTGTCATGCGCCGCGTGTCACCGTGCGGCGGCGTGGTCGGTGGTCGTCGGGAGCGAAGTCAGAGCGCGGCGCGCATCGCGGCGAGCACGCGCCCCTCGTCAGGCAGAGGCTCGAGGGGCTCACCGTGGTGGAAGATGCGGATCTGGCGCACGGCCTGGTGCAGCAGCATCCCGAGGCCGGAGATCACCGATCGTCCCCCCCAGGCAGAGGCCAATGCCGATGGCCAGGGCGCGTATGCGGCATCGAAGAGCGCTCCCCCGCCGTCGGCCAGCCGGCCCGCGAGGGACGCGTCGAGATCAGTCCCGCTCGGGAGGGTCGCGAGCGTCAGTTCCACTCGCTCGACGGGGGCATGGATAAGGTCGGCCGTGACACGCACTCCGAGCGACTCCCCCAGAGCCACGAGCCCTGCGGCCTTCTCCGGACGTCGTGCCCGCACGTCGGCCCGGGTCGCGCCGAGTTCGGCCGCCGCGAGCAGGGCGGATGCCGCTGTGGCTCCCGCGCCGAGGATGCGCACGGTTCCCACCGCGGTGATGCCGTTCTCGGCGAGGGCATCGACGATGCCACCCACATCCGTGTTGAACCCGGTCGGCTCGGTGCCGAGCAGCAGTGTGTTCACGGCGCCACTGAGTTCGGCATGGCGATCGCGCGTCGCGGCGGCGCGGAAGGCCGCTTCCTTCAGGGGCATCGTCAGCGAGAGACCTCGCCAGGACGCGTCGAGCGAGGCCAGTGCCTCGCGGAATGCGGGAGCAGAGACCTGCCGACGACCGTACTCCCACTCCAGCGCGAGCACCCCATAGGCGGCCGCGTGCAGGGCCGGTGACAGCGAGTGTGCGATCGGGTCGCCCCAGACAGCCAGGCGTGTCGAGTTCACGATGTCAGCATCCGGCGTCGGGATTGTCCCGGCACCAGGCCTGCCACTTCACGATCCCCGCTTGATGCTCCTCGTAGGTCTCGGAGAACTGCGTCTCCCCCGTGGCGAGGTTGATCGTCACGAAGTAGAGCCACGGGCCGTCAGCCGGATGCATCGCGGCGTCGATGGCCTTGAAGCTCGGGCTGGCGATCGGCGTGATCGGCAGTCCCGTGTGCACGTACGTGTTCCACGGGTTCGGATCTTCGAGCGCCTCGGCCGAACTGGACACGACTCCCTCGTGCAGCGAGCCGTAGCCGTACTGCGCGGTCGAGTCCATCTGCAGCTTCATGTCGATGTCGAGACGGTTCTGGATGACCCGCGACACCTTGGCGAAATCGTCGGTACGTCCCTCGCGCTGGATGATCGACGCGATCGTGAGGACCCGCTCGGCGTCGGCGTCGGGCACTCCGGCCTCCGTCAGGGCCTCGCGTGTGCGGTCGACCATCCGCTGGATCACCTGGACGGCCGTGACGTCGGGATCGAAGGTGTAGACCGCGGGGAACAGCCACCCCTCGAGGTTCTGCGCATCGACGCCATAGGCCGAGGGATCCTTGACGGCGGCCTCGAAATCAGCGAGCGGCAATCCGAGGGACTCCGCCATCCCCGGCAGCGACGAGACGATCGTCCCGCCCTCCGACATGGAAGCGGTGTTCTCCATCTTGTTGTCCGGATTCTGCAGAGCCTCAGCGGCCGCTGCGGCCGTCATCTTCTTCTGCAGCTTGTAGACGCCCGGGTAGAACGTGAGGTCGGGTTCTTCCTTGACGAGGTAGTCGTAGAAGACATCCTCGGTCTTGGTGATACCCGCCTCGAACAGCTTGGTGGACACCGGCGCACCGGTGTCGCCCTCGCTGATCGTCACGAACGCTTCGCCCGTGGCGAGGCCCGCTTCCCAGTCCTTGGGCTCGCCCCAGCCCATAGCCTCGTTGATCTTGTCGCCGTAGGTGTTCATCACCCAGACGCCGGTCGCCGCGATACCGCCGACGATGACGAGCACGATGATCAGTGCCACGAGGCAGCCGGTCCGCCGCTTCTTCTTGGGTGCGCGCGAGCTCGCGTGCTCATCTTCATGCGGAGCGAAGAGGTCATCGAGCCCTCCGCCCAGCGGCGGCTGCGACTCGCCCGACGCCGGCGGGACCTGCGAAAGCGCGCGGGTGGGAGTGTCACCGGCATCCGCCGCGTCCACCGCGTCCGCGGAGTCACGGACAGGAGTCGCCGAGGGCTCGCCCCGCCCCGCATCATCCGCGGAGGCACGGACGGGAGCGGCAGCCGGTTCCGAAGATGCGGCGCGAGGGGCCTCAGAGGCAGCGCCCTGCCCCGTGGCCGAGGCCGCTTCACGCGCGGCGCGGCGCGAGCCCGGCACGGGAGCGCTGTTGTCCACCGTCGGGAGCTGTTGCGTCGGATCGGGAAGGTTCTCGAACAGGTCGCCCAACCGGGCGTCCGGATCGTGCTGGGGGGAAGCACTCTCGCGTTCGGACATGTTCAGGCAGGCTCCTCGTCAGGCGGAATCGTGGCGCCGGCCGGGTTCCCGGTGCTCTTCTCCATATCGATCGCCTGCTGCAGAAGGACGACGGCGGCGATCTGATCCACAATGCTACGAGAGTTCTTCTGAGATCTCCCGGAAGACCGCAGCGCCGCGTGTGCCGTGACCGTGCTCAGACGTTCGTCGACGAGGCGCACGGGCGTCCCGGTGCGAGCCTGGAGAGCAGCGGCGAACTCGCGGGCGTCGACGGTCGAGGCCGTGTCGCTCCCCTGCATGTTGACAGGGAGACCGACCACGAACTCGAGCGGTTCGTACTCGGTGCCGAGCTCGGCGAGCCGGTCGAGAGACGCCTCGGAGCGGGCGACCGTCTCGACCGGCACGGCGAGCATCCCGTCGGGATCGCAGCGCGCGACCCCGATCCGGGCGCGCCCGACATCGATTCCGAGCCGCACTCCGCGGCGGAAACCGCTCACGCTGCGTGCAGCTCCTGGGAGATGGCCTCCAGCGCCGCGGGCAGAGCCGCAGCGTCCGTCCCGCCGCCCTGCGCGACATCGTCGCGTCCGCCTCCGCCACCGCCGAGCACTCCGGCGGCGCGCTTCGCGAGCGCTCCGGCCTTTGCACCGGCCTGGCGTGCCGCGTCATTGGTCGACACGACGACCACAGGGCGACCGTTCACGACGGCGCCGAGAGCCACGACAGCCGCAGCAGACCCGAGACGCTCGCGCACACCGAGGACGAGGTCGCGGACGTCATCCGCCGACGCGACATCTCCGAGAGACTGCGCGGCGACGAGGAACGCCCCGACCCGCACGGCGGCATCGGCGATCGCCGGCACCTGACCCGCGCGCTCCTTGGCCTCGAACTGGGCGATGCGCTTCTCGGCGGCCTTCAGGTTGGCGGCGAGGTCGGCGATGCGCTCGGGGAGCTGCTCCCTCGGCGTCTTGAGCGAGCTGGTGAGCTGCGACACGATCGCACGCTCCGCCGCGAGCTCGCGGAAGGCATCGACGCCGACGAGGGCCTCGATACGCCGGTTCGACGCGCCCACAGAGGACTCGCCGACGATGCTGACGAGACCGATCTCGGCGCTCGAGCTCACATGCGTGCCCGCGCAGAGTTCGCGCGACCAGGGGCCGCCGATGTCGACCATCCGCACGACATCGCCGTACTTCTCGCCGAACAGAGCCATCGCTCCGGCTTCCTTGGCCTCATCGAGCGAGATGACGCGGGTCGTGACCTCCAGCGCATCCTGCACGGCGCGATTGGTGATCTCCTCGATCTCCGAGCGGGTCTCGCCCGACAGCGCCTGCGACCAGGAGAAGTCGAAGCGCATGTAGCCGGCGCGGTTCAGCGAGCCCGCCTGCGTGGCGGTCGGGCCCAGCGTGTCGCGCAGCGCGGCGTGCACCAGGTGCGTCGCAGAGTGCGCCTGACGCGCGGCACGACGGTTGGCGGCGTCGACGACCGTCGTGGCGGCATCGTCGACCGCGACGCTGCCACGGACGACCTCGACCGTGTGGCTGATGAGCCCCGGCACCGGACGCTGCACGTCGAGCACCTCCAGCTCGAAGCCGGGTCCGACGATCGTGCCCTTGTCGGCGACCTGGCCGCCGGACTCGGCATAGAGCGTGGTCTCGGCGAGGATGACCTCGGCGATCTGGCCCTCTGCGGCGCTGCGAACCAGCTGGCCGTCGACCAGCAGGCCGAGGATGCGCGACTCGACCTCGAGGGCGGTGTACCCGTCGAAACCGGTCTCGCCGAGCGCACGCAGGTCGCGGTACACCGAGACATCGGCGAGCTGGCGCTTGCGGTTGCGGGCGTCGTCCTTGGCCCGCTGACGCTGTTCCTGCATGAGCGTGTCGAAGGCCGCACGGTCGACGGAGAGCCCGGCCTCCTCTGCCACCTCGAGGGTGAGGTCGATCGGGAAGCCGTAGGTGTCGTGCAGCAGGAACGCCTCAGGGCCGCTGAGCGTCGCCCCGCCGCCCTTCTTGGTCTCGTCGAGCGCGAGGTCGAGGATCGTGGAGCCCGAGGCCAGCGTGCGCCGGAAGGTCTCCTCCTCGGCGATCGCCGAGCCGGACAGCATCGCCCAGTCCTGCTCGAGCACCGGGTAGGTCTCCTTCATGGCGTCGCGCGAGGCGGCGAAGAGCTCGGGGAAGACCGGCTCGTCGACGCCGAGCAGGCGCATCGAGCGCACCGTGCGACGCATCAGGCGGCGCAGGATGTAGCCGCGACCCTCGTTGGAGGGGCGCACGCCGTCGGAGAGGAGCATGAGGGAGGAGCGCACGTGGTCGGCGACGACGCGGAAGCGCACGTCGTCTTCGTGCACGGCGCCGTATCGACGACCGGAGAGCTCGATCGCACGGTCCAGGACCGGGCGCACCTGGTCGGACTCGTACATGTTCTCGACACCCTGCTTGAGGAACGCGACGCGTTCCAGGCCCATGCCGGTGTCGATGTTCTTCATCGGCAGCTCGCCGACGATGTCGAACTCCGTCTTGCCACGGATGTTCTCGATGAAGTCCTGCATGAACACGAGGTTCCAGATCTCCAGGAAGCGCGTGTCGTCGACGGCCGGTCCACCGTCCCTGCCGTAGGAGGGACCACGGTCGAAGAAGATCTCGGAGTCGGGTCCGCCGGGTCCGGGCTGGCCGGTGTTCCAGTAGTTGTCCGCACGGCCGAGCCGCTGGATGCGCTCCGGCTTCAGGCCGATGATGTCGCGCCAGATGGCCTCGGCCTCGTCATCGGTCTCGTAGACGGTGACCCAGAGGTCCTTCTCGTCGAACCCGAGACCACCGTCGGACTCGGATGACGTCAGCAGCTCCCAGGCGTAACGGATCGCGCCCTCTTTGAAGTAGTCGCCGAACGACCAGTTTCCCAGCATCTGGAAGAACGTGCCGTGACGGGCCGTGCGGCCGACCTCTTCGATGTCGTTGGTGCGGATGCACTTCTGCAGGTCCGCGATGCGCGGGTGCGGGGCGGGGACGACACCCGTGAGATACGGGATCATCGGCACCATTCCGGCGACCGTGAACAGCAGGGAGGGGTCCTCGCTGACCAGAGAGGCCGAGGGGACGATGAGGTGGTCGTTCTTCTCGAAGAAGTCGAGGTAACGCTGCGCGATCTCCGCAGTTTTCATAAGGTGCCGGGTGTCCTTGCGTGAAGATGCTGCGCCGAGGCGCGGCGATGGTTCAGTTCTTGCCCGGCTCCGTGAGCCGTGCCTCCTGCTCGCGGTAGGCGTCGCCGATGATCGCGGTGAACCCGTTGATGCGGGCGTCGACCTCGGCGAGGATGTCGTGGCCACGAGGGTCCTTGTTCATGAAGTGCGCGGCGACGAAGCCACCGATCACACCGATCAGGAACCACTGCATGCTCTTCATGACGTCATCCTTGCCCTTTACCCGCGAAGGCGCGGTGTACCTATCGTAGGCGGAAACGACAAGAGGCGTCGGGAACCCCCGACGCCTCTTGCCAATTGCTCGATCGCTGGATCAGCGAGCCGCGTAGTACTCGACCACGAGCTGCACTTCGCAGGTCACGGGGACCTCGGAGCGCTTCGGGCGACGAACCAGGCGAGCCTGGAGCTTGTCGAGCTCGACCTCGAGGTAGCCGGGAACGGGAGGCAGGACCTCGGCGTGACCGCCGGCTGCTGCGACCTGGAAGGGCTCGGTGCCCTCGCTCTTGGCCTTGACGTGGATGAGCTGACCCGGCTTCACGCGGAACGACGGGCGGTCGACCAGCTGGCCGTCGACGAGGATGTGACGGTGCACGACGAGCTGGCGAGCCTGAGCCGTGGTGCGGGCGAAGCCCGAACGCACGACGAGAGCGTCGAGACGCATCTCGAGGAGCTCGACCAGGTTCTCACCGGTCAGGCCGTCCTGACGACGAGCCTCGTTGAACGTGTTGCGCATCTGCTTCTCGCGGATGCCGTACTGCTCGCGCAGACGCTGCTTCTCACGCAGACGGACGGCGTAGTCGCTGTCAGCCTTGCGCTTGGTGCGGCCGTGCTCACCCGGAGCGTAGGGACGCTTCTCGAGGTAGCGGGCGGCCTTCGGGGTGAGCGGGATGCCAAGGGCACGGCTCAGACGCACCTTGCGGCGGTCCTGGGACTTCGTGGTCACGAAGCTGTCCTTCCGATGACGTGGTCGCGTCTTTCACGACTCACGGACGTATCGTCCGCGTTCTGCCTGAGCAGCGCACGCCGGGGCGCTGGCAAAGGTGGGGTGTGAACGAGGAGATGCCCGAAAACTCGGTTTCGAGCCGGTCAAGTCTAACAGATCGGCCTGCGCCGCTCAGCGATCGCCGAGGATGCGGCGGATCCGCTCCAGGCGCGCGGAGATGTCACGCTCGGAACCGAGCGCCTTCGGCTCGTAGTAGCGGCGTCCGTCGAGCTCGTCCGGTAGGTACTGCTGCGGCACGATTCCGTACTCCGCATCGTGCGGATACACGTAGCCACGGCCGTGCCCGAGTCGCTTGGCGCCCGGGTAGTGCGCGTCGCGCAGATGCAGGGGCACACGGCCGAAACCGCCCTTGCGGATGTCCGCGATCGCCGCGTCGATCCCGACGTATGCGGCGTTCGACTTCGCCGTGGTCGCCAGGTACACGGTCGCCTCCGCCAGCGGGATGCGTCCCTCCGGCATGCCGATGAAGGCCACCGCGTCGGCGGCGGCCACCGCGATCGTGAGGGCCTGCGGATCGGCGAGACCCACGTCTTCCGAGGCGGAGATGACCAGGCGGCGTGCGATGAACCGCGGGTCCTCCCCCGCCTCGATCATCCGGGCCAGGTAGTGCAGTGCGGCGTCGGGGTCGGAGCCGCGGATCGACTTGATGAACGCACTGATGACGTCGTAGTGCTCGTCACCCTGGCGGTCGTAGCGCAGCAGCGCCTTGTCGACGGCCTGCGCGACGTCGTCGGCCGAGACCTCGGGCGTGTGCGACGTCTCGTCGGCTTCGTCGTCGCCCTCCTTGTCAGCGGCCGAGGCGTGCGACAGCGCGACCGCCGCTCCGGCGTCGAGTCCCGTCAATGCGCGACGGGCATCACCGGAAGCGAGACGGATCAACGACGAGCGCGCCTCGTCGCTCAACGTGACGGCCCCGTTGAGGCCGCGGGCATCGCTCACGGCACGATCCACCAGGAGCCCGATGTCGTCATCGGTGAGCGGCTGCAGCGTGAGCAGGAGGGAACGAGAGAGCAGCGGGGAGATGACCGAGAACGACGGATTCTCGGTGGTCGCGGCGATGAGGATGACCCACCCGTTCTCGACGCCGGGGAGCAGGGCATCCTGCTGGGCTTTCGTGAAGCGGTGGATCTCGTCGAGGAACAGGATCGTCGTCTGCCCGTAGAGATCGCGCTGGGTGATCGCCTCCTGCATGACCTCGCGCACGTCCTTGACACCGGCGGTGATCGCCGAGAGCTCGACGAACCGGCGGCCGGAGGAACGCGCGATCGCCTGTGCCAACGTCGTCTTGCCGGTGCCGGGAGGGCCCCACAGGATGATCGACACCGCACCGGGTGACGCCGCCTCGGGGTCGGCGAGCGCCACGATCGGAGAACCGGAACGGAGGAGATGCTTCTGCCCGGCGACCTCGGCGAGCGAGATCGGGCGCATGCGCACGGCGAGGGGCGTCTGCCCGGAGAGCAGCGCGGCAGGAGACGTCATGCTCCCAGGCTAATGCGGGGGCACGACGTTCACGACGGTAGGCTCTCAGGCGACGTCGAGCACCGATGTCGGCGAAGGGAGCAGGGCATGGCGGCACGCGGTTCCAAGAGCGCGCAGGAGCGCACCCAGGCGGAGCGCGCGCGACTGCACGCAGCCCGGAGCGACTGGCACCAGGGACAGATCCGCCGCCGTATCCGCGACAACACGATCGCCGGCATCGTCGGCGGCCTGCTGGTCGTCGCCGCCATCGCGAGCCAGGTGGTGCACGCGCAGGTGACCGTGCCGGAACCGTCCCCCACCCCCACGGTCGAGCCGTCCGCGCCGCCCGCGCCGAGCGACAGTCCGACCTCGGAGCCCACACCGTCGGAGACTCCCGCGGAGTGATCCCGAGTGCGGCCCCGCGAGGCCACGCTGTGCAGCCCGGTCAGAGATCAGCGACCGCGAGACGATAACCGCGTTTCACCACGGTCTGCACGACCCCGGAGACAGGCAGCGCGTCGCGCAGTCGTGCCACCGCAGCCTCCACCGCATGGCCGCTGCGCGGCGCGCCGGGCAGCGAACGTGCGATCTCCGCGCGCGAGAGCACGCGTCCCTCCGCGAGGAACAGAGCGTCCAGTAGAGAGGCAGAGGTCCGCGGCAACGGTATGAACCGCTCGTCGATCACGGCACCTCCACTGCGCACCTCCATCCGCCCCGCGTCCGTGCGGAGCGACGGAGCCCCGCCCTCTCCGAAGTGTGCGATGACGGCGCACGCGAGCGCGGCGCGGTTCCCGCATTCCGCGACGACGCTCGGTATCCTCGCCGCACGCAGGGGGCCGGCGACGATCGGAGTCGGAGTGGCGAGGAGCAGCCTCCCGTTCGACGCCCGTCGGCGGACCGCGTCGAGCGCTCCTTCCGATTCGGCGACCGCGAGCCAGGCAGCCGAACCGGCCGCCGACGCGAACAGCACGGCATCGACTTCACCGGCCGCAGCCTGGACGGTCGATCGACGCACACGAGCAGGATCCGGCGGCGGTCCCCACCCTCGCGCGGGAACGCCCACCACGGCGGCGCCCGCCTCGATCAGGATCGCCTCGAGTCCGTCGGAGACGGGGCGCTGCCGTTGCACGGCGACACGCCTGCCCGCCATCGCGGACACCAGCGCATGCGCGGCGACCTCTTCTGCCGGCCGCAGCACTGAGCTCTGGTGGCCTGGGGACTCGACCGACATTGCGGACCCGCGGATGACGACCTGCGCGTCGCGCAGCGCATGGTCGAGTTCCTCCCCTCTTCCCCCGGCGTATGCGTCGTCCCACCAATTCCAGTACTCAGCCCAGGTCGTGACCACCACGAACTCCGGCTGCGCGGCGATCAACGCCGCGATGGTGGTACGAACCTCCGTTGCGTCCGCGCGAGGGGCGACGCCGAGCGGCGGTGAGGCCAGCACGGTCGCGCCCTGCCGTTCCAGTACCGCCGCGCTGTCGATGGACCGACGGTCGGCGGCGACGACGATCGAACAGCCGGCGAGTGCGGATTCGACTCGGAGTGGGGGCTGAGTGGCAGACCGCGTCACCGTCGAGCCTGCCGTGCACCCCTTGCCATCGACGGAGAACCCGCGTCGTGCTCATCCGCGGCCGAACGGAAGACTCCGTGCTCCGGAACCGCGTCGGATGATGGCGTGAGCGAGTGGTCCCACAGGAACCCCGCCTGCGCGAGCCGCGCGCGGATCGGCGGAAGCTGTTCTCGTCGAGCGCCGAACAGGGCGATCCCCTGGTCGGAGATGATCCTGGCGCGCAAGGCATACTCTTTCGCCACCTGCGCGATCACGATGAGCCCGTCCGGGGTGACCTCACCCCGTGGCATGCGTGCGACGACGGAGGGGGCACCATCCGGGAACACGAGGGCGCTCGAGAGGCTGGGCGCGGTGTCGTCACGGTCGAGCCGCGGAGAATCGGCGAGTTCTGAGAGGATGCCGGCGATCGCCGTCTTGCAGGTGTTGCAGCCTCGTCCGCCGCCGAGACGATCGATGATCGCGCTGAAGGTCGTCAGCCCGTCACGACGCGCGGCATCGAGGAGGCGGGCACGCGACATCTCGAAGTGCCGGCAGAGAGGAGCTGACAGCGCATCGTTGCTCGCACCGGGCTGCACGTATGTCGAGGGATCGGCACGCAACGGCGCACCGACCAGCGGCCGCAGCGCCGCATACGACGAGACGTCGCCGATCAGGATGCCTCCGAGCAGGATCCGCGCATCATCGGACAGCACGAGCTTCCTGTAGACCCCTGCCTCAGGGGCGGCGGAGACCACCTCGAGGGCGTGCGGGGTGTGCGCCATCGCGTCGCCGAAGCTCGCGACCTCGATTCCGGGGAGGGTGAGCGTCGTCGAATCGACGTATCCGGTGAAGAGGGCATCGCCGCCGAGGAGCCGGGTGGCGACGACCTCCGCCATGGCGTATCCCGGCGCCACCAGTCCTGCGCCTCGTCCGCGGTGGTTCGCCACCTCGCCGATGGCCAGGATGCGCGGGTCGGAGGTCGAGCATCGGTCGTCGATGATGACACCACCGCGCGGATGCACGTCGAGACCGGCGTTCCGCGCGAGCTCATCGCGTGGCCGCACACCGACCGCGAACACCACGACGTCGACGCGCTGGAACGAACCGTCGTGGAACTCCAACGCGGTCACCGCGCCGGACTCGTCGGGATCGAGGCGCGTGGTCCACGCATCCGTGCGGACGGTGATACCCCTGGCACCCAACTGGCGCTTCAGCAGCTCGCCGGCGGCAGCATCGAGTTGCGCCGGCATGAGCCGGTCGGCGCACTCCGCGACCGTCGTCTCGACGTCCATGTCCCGCAGCGCACCCGCGGCCTCAAGACCCCGCAATCCCCCACCGATGACAGCTCCGCGCAACGGGCGCCCCAGCATCTCGGACCGCCACCGCACGAACTCCGCCAGCGCCTCCGCGTCATCCAGCGTTCGGTAGTCGAAGCACCCGGGAAGGTCCGCGCCCTCGGCCGAGGCTCGCGCGGCGTAGGAACCGGTCGCGAGGATGAGCGTGTCGTATTCCAGGCGACGCCGCGACCGCGTCGTCACCGTGCGCGCCTTGCGGTCGATGCGCAGCACTCGGTCGTCCGGGATGAGTGCGACCCGTTCGTCCTCGAAGATCGAGCGATCCAGGGTGAGATCGTCGACGCTCGCCCCCGCGAAGAGACTCGTCAGGCGGGCACGATCGTATGGAACGCGATCCTCATCGCCGACGACGGTGACTCGCACGGCGTTCCCGCTCCGGCTCAACAGGCTCTCCACGAGACGGTGCGCCACCATCCCTGCACCGACGACCAGGATCTCGTGGGGCAGAGCATGGTTCATGGAGACTCCCGTCGACAGCAGTGCAGCGTGCTGGCGACGATAGGAGCACTGTGTTACCCGAACACCACGTTGCGTGTTTCCACCGTCGAACTTTCTCCTCACAGATCGATAACGGCGATGTGCATTCGCTCGTCCCCACCAGAAGGGTGCGGTCGTACTAGGCTGAACCTCGTCCCTTCCGCCTCCCGCGGCCCTACCGCGCAAGGAGAATCACTGTGTCTGCCACCGAACCCTCGAAGCCGACTCCGCCCGTTCCCGCTCCCCCGGCTGTGCCGCTGCCACGCAAGGTTCCCAACCCTGCCGCCGTCGCACCCGCCGCCGCAGCGGCACCGACGAAGTCCGACGCCGCCGAATGGGGCCGCGTCGCCGATGACGGCACGGTCGAGGTCCGCGAAGGCGACGCCTGGCGCGTCGTCGGTCAGTACCCCGACGGCACTCCCGACGAGGCCCTCGCCTACTTCGTGCGCAAGTTCGACGACATCGCCTTCAAGGTGCATGCTCTCGAGCAGCGTCATCAGGCCGGCGGCGCCGCGGCAAGCGACCTGGTCAAGCAGGCCGGTCACGTCCTCGATGAGGCGACGGATGCGGCAGCGGTCGGCGACCTCGCCGGGCTCCGCGACCGACTGAACGCCCTCACGTCCTCACTGTCGGAGGCCACGGCACAGGAAGCGCAGCAGGCGAAGGAACTGGTCGACAAGGCCATCGCCGAGCGCACGGTGCTCGTGGAGCGTGCAGAGGCCATCGCCGCGCGCGACCTGAGCAAGGTGCAGTGGAAGCAGGTCACCGCTGAGCTGGGCGAGCTGTTCGACGCCTGGCAGGCCCAGCAGCAGAACGGCCCGCGCCTGTCGAAGGGCATCTCGCAGCAGCTCTGGAAGCGGTTCCGCGATGCGCGCGCCGTGGTCGACAAGCACCGCCGTGCCTTCTACTCCGAGCTCGACGACACCCACAAGTCCGCCCGCGACGCCAAGACGCGTCTCGTGGAGCGCGCCGAGGCTCTCGCCCCCCGCGGCACCGACGGGATCCCCGCCTACCGCAACCTCCTCGACGAGTGGAAGGCCGCAGGGCGCGCAGGCCGCAAGGCGGACGACGCACTGTGGGCCCGGTTCAAGGCGGCGGGTGACGCGCTGTACGCGGCACGCGCCGAGCAGTCCGCCGCGGAGGAGGCCGAATCGGCTCCCAAGATCGAGGCGCGTCAAGCCCTTCTCGAAGAGGCCAAGGCCGTCGCAGACGAGCCCAACATCAAACGCGCTCGCTCGCTGCTCACCAACATCCAGCGACAGTGGGACGAGCAGGGTCGGATCTTCCCGCGTGAGAAGGAGCGCGCCCTCGACGACCGTCTGCGTGTCATCGAGAACGCACTGAAGGCACGCGAAGAGGTCGACTGGAAGAAGAACAACCCCGAGACCAAGGCGCGCGCCAACGATATGAGCTCGCAGCTGCTCGAGGCCATCGAGAAGCTCGAGTCTGAGCTCGCCGCCGCCGAGAAGGCCGGCGACAAGAAGGCCGCGAAGACCGCTGCGGACGCCCTCGAGGCACGCCGCACCTGGCTCAACGCCCTCGGCGGCTGAGCAGCTCTCCACAGGTCGCACGACAGATCCCGAGCGCGGGGTGCACTACGCCACACTGGCGTGATGCACCCCGCGCTTCTTTATGTCCCCGGCCGACGGCTGACTCTCGCCGAGCTGAGCGCCGCACGGCTCGACGGAGATGTCGTGGAGATCGGCGATGCCTATATCCCGGCAGACCTCATCGAGAGCGCGGACGTGCGCGCCAGCTCGATCGCGGACCTCGTACGTCCCGGAACCGCGGCTGCCGGTCCGACCGCCGCGTGGATCCACGGCGCGGGAGACGCGCCGCCAGCCGTGCATCACATCCGCCGGTCGGTCCCGCGGCGGGTGCGGCCGCAGCTCAGCGGCCGCATGATCTTCCATGACGGGGCGTTGTCCCCGTCCGAGGTCGAGAGCATCGGCGGAATCGACGTCTCGACGCCGCTGCGCACCATGCTCGACCTCGCGACCGGCGTTCATCGGGATGCCCGACTGATCGCCTGGATCGAACATCTCGCCCGTGTCGACGCGGTCCTCGTCGGGGAGAGCATCGCATGCATGCAGCAGTGGAACCGGGTGCCCGGCAGCCGTATCGGGCGCGCCGTGTTGGAGCGGCTCGCTCTCAGGACGTGGTGACGCGGTACACGTCGTAGACCGCGTCGATCCGGCGCACCGCGTTGAGCACCCGATCCAGATGCACGGCGTCGCCCATCTCGAACACGAAGCGGCTCAGCGCGAGCCGTTCGTCATTCGTGTTGACCGTCGCGGAGAGGATGTTCACGTGATGCTCGCTGAGCACGCGCGTGACATCGGAGAGCAGACCGGAACGATCCAGCGCCTCGACCTGGATCTGCACCCGGAACACGCTCTTGGTCGTCGGAGCCCACGACACCTCGACGAAGCGGTCCTGTTCGGCGCTGAGCGCCTTGACGTTGACACAATCGGAGCGATGCACCGAGACGCCGCTCCCCCGCGTCACGAAGCCGACGATCGCATCACCGGGCACCGGGGTACAGCACTTCGCGAGCTTCACGAGGATGTCCGACGCCCCGCGCACCAGCACGCCCGAATCCCCGGAACGCGGTTCCCGGGTGGGGACGCTGCCGGGCAGATCGATGGCACCGGTCGTGGGGTCGTTGGCCGCGATGAGTGCGGTGACCTTCTCGAGCACCGACTGCGTGGAGACGTGCCCCTCGCCGACCGCCGCATAGAGCGCGGAGACGTCCTCGTAACGGAGCTGCTGCGCGACCTCGGCGAACGAGTCCTGGCTCATCAGCTTCTGCAGCGGCAGGTTCTGTCGACGCATCGCTCGGGCGATGGCTTCCTTGCCCTGCTCGATCGCCTCTTCACGACGTTCTTTGGTGAACCATCCGCGGATCTTGTTGCGTGCTCGCGTGCTGGCGACGAAGCCCAACCAGTCCTGGCTCGGACCGGCGTCCGGGTTCTTCGAGGTGAAGACCTCGACCACGTCGCCGCTCTTGAGCTGCGACTCCAACGGCACGAGTCGTCCGTTGACCTTCGCGCCCATCGTGCGATGGCCGATCTCGGTATGCACCGCATACGCGAAGTCGACCGGAGTCGCACCGTTCGGAAGACCGATCACGCGCCCCTTGGGCGTGAAGACGTAGACCTCTTTCGCGCCGATCTCGAAGCGGAGCGAATCCAGGAACTCTCCGGGATCGGCTGTCTCGGCCTGCCAGTCGGAGATGTGCGCCAACCACGCCATGTCGTTGTCGGACGCGCGCAGCTCCGTCTTGCCGCCCCCGTTCATCCGCTCCTTGTACATCCAGTGCGCAGCGACGCCGTACTCCGCCTGCTGGTGCATCTCGTGCGTGCGGATCTGGATCTCGACCGTGCGCCCCGCCGGCCCGATGACCGTGGTGTGCAGCGACTGATAGAGATTGAACTTCGGGGTGGCGATGTAGTCCTTGAAGCGACCGGGCAGCGGAGTCCACCGTGCGTGGATCGCGCCGAGCACCGCATAGCAATCGCGGACGGAGGCGACCAGCACCCGGATGCCGATGAGGTCGTAGATGTCGTCGAACTCGCGGCCGCGGATGACCATCTTCTGGTAGACCGAGTACAGCTGCTTCGGGCGCCCGACGACCTTGCCCCGGATACGGAGATCGCGGAGGTCCTCGTCGATCTCCTCGACGACCTGGTTCAGGTACTTCTCGCGCTGCGGCGTGCGCTGGGCGATGAGGCTGTGGATCTCGTTGTAGATCTTCGGGTGCAGCACCGCGAAGGAGAGGTCCTCGAGCTCGGACTTGATCGCCTGGATGCCGAGTCGATTCGCCAGAGGCGCGTAGATCTCGAGCGTCTCCTTGGCCTTCTTCGCCGCCTTCTCGGGCGGGACGAAGCCCCAGGTACGGGCGTTGTGCAGCCGGTCGGCGAGCTTGATCAGCAGCACCCGGATGTCCTTGGACATCGCGACGATCATCTTGCGGACGGTCTCGGCCTGCGCGCTCTCGCCGTACTTGACCTTGTCGAGCTTCGTGACGCCGTCCACCAGCATCGCGACCTCGTCGCCGAACTCAGCCGTCAGATCCGTGAGGGCGTAACCGGTGTCCTCGACTGTGTCGTGGAGCAGTGCGGCAGCGATCGCGCGGGGTCCGAGCCCCATCTCGGCGAGGATCTGCGCCACCGCGAGCGGGTGGGTGATGTAGGGCTCGCCGCTCTGACGCTGCTGGCCGGCGTGCTTCTCCTTGGCCACGGCGTACGCGCGCTCGATGACGGAGAAGTCGCCACGTGGATGATTTGCGCGAACCGTGCGGATCAGGTTGTCGAGGTCGTTGACCCGGGACGCGCGCGAGAAGATGCGGGGAACCAGACGTCGCAGGCTGGACCCCTGCGAAGACGACTGCGTATCCGCCATCCACTCACCTCCGAACTACATCATCTTACGCGTGCCTGCGGGGCATCGGCCCCGCAGGCGGAGGTCTCACGCCTCGACGGTCGCCTTGCTGCGTGCCTCGCGGATACGGGCATCGCGCTCCTTGAGCTGCGGCTCGTTCTCGCGGAAGAGCGAGTACAGCGGCGCGGCGACGAACAGCGTCGAGTAGGTGGCGACCAGGATGCCGACGAAGATCGACAGCGAGATGTCGGTGAGCGACTCGGCACCGAGCCAGAAGGCACCGATGAAGAGGACCGCACCCACGGGGAGCGCCGCGACGACAGAGGTGTTGATCGAGCGGATGAGCGTCTGGTTGACCGCGAGGTTGACCGATTCGCCGAAGAGGCGCGCGGATTTCTCCCCGTCCTCCGAGGTGTTCTCTCGGATCTTGTCGAACACGACCGTTGTGTCGTAGAGCGAGTACGCGAGGATCGTCAGGAAGCCGATGACCGCCGCCGGCGAGATCTCGAAGCCGGCCAGCGCGTAGACGCCGACCGTGATCACGAGCACGTCGAGAAGGCCGATGATCGCGGCAGCCGACATCTTCCAGGTGCGGAAGTAGATCGCCAGGATGAGGAAGGTCAGCGCGAGGAAGATCGCGAGTCCCCACAAGGACTGGCGCGTGACATTCTCACCCCAGGCCGGGCCGATGAACGATGAGGTGACGGCGTCGGGCTCGACGTCGTAGGCCTTGGCGAGGGCGTCCGCCACCTGCTGCGTCTCGGCCGCGCTCATCTGGTCCGTCTGGACACGTACGTCCTTGTCGCTGACGATGACGACCTTGGTCGCCGCGCCGGGCACGACCGACCGCACGGCTTCGGACGCGGTGTCCTGGTCGCGGCTGTCCGGTGCCTGCACCGTGAACTGCGATCCGCCGGTGAACTCGATCGAGAACTGGATCGGACGGATCAGCGGCACGAGGGCGGAGCCGACCACGAGGATGATCGCGATGATGAACCACAGACGGCGCTTGCCGACGAACGGGAACGAGGTCTTCCCGCTGTAGAGGTTGTTGCCGAACTCATTCATGGAAGGCATCAGGCGTCTCCCTCACTTCCGGCTGTGGTCGATCTGTCTTTCGAGAGTGCCTCCGCGCGCTTGCGCTCGGCGATGGTCTGTCGACGATCGGCCTCGCCTCGCGAACGGGCGTTCTTCGCTCCCCGGCCCACCGTGGCGGTCGCGACCTCGCGATAGGCGGACCGGCTGCGGTAGACCGCACCCAGCGCCTCGGGATCGAGCCCGGACAGCTTGTGGCCGCCGCCGAAGAACCGTGTGCGGGCCAACAGCTGCATGACAGGGTGCGTGAAGATCACGAAGATGAACACGTCGATCAGGGTCGTCAGACCGAGCGTGAACGCGAAGCCCTTCACCGTGGCGTCGGCCAGGATGTAGAGGACGAGCGCGGCGAGGATGTTGATCGACTTGGAGATGTAGATCGTGCGCTTCGCGCGACCCCAGCCGTCCTCGACCGCCGCCGTGATCGACTTGCCGTCGCGCAACTCGTCTCGTATTCGTTCGAAGTACACGATGAACGAGTCCGCCGTGAATCCGATCGACACGATGAGGCCTGCCACACCCGCGAGCGAGAGGCGGAAGCCGATCCTCCACGCCAGGATGCAGATGATGATGTAGGTCAGGATCGCCATCACCGCGATCGACGCGATGATCACCGATCCGAGCGCTCGATAGACGATCAGCGAGTAGATGGCGACCAGCGCGAGGCCGATCAGGCCGGCGATCAGGCCGATCTGCAGCTGCTGGGTTCCCAGCGTCGCCGAGATGGTGTCGGAGCTCTGCACCGTGAAGCTGAGGGGCAGCGCACCGAACTTCAACTGGTCGGCGAGGGTCGTCGCGGACTCCTGCGTGAACGAGCCGGAGATGCTGGGGCGTCCGTCGAGGATCACGCCGTTCATCCGCGGCGCCGAGATGACGCTGCCGTCGAGCACGAACGCGAACTGGTCGCGCGGTGCCAGGCCGTCGATACGGTTCTGGTTCAGACGCGTGCTGACCTTGCCGAAGGCGTCTGCGCCGTCTCCGTTCATCGTCAGCTGCACGAGCCACGCACCCGACTTCGGGTCGCGACCGCTGGTGGCGTCCTCGATGGCCGTTCCGGTGAGCTCGGTCGGGCCGAGCAGGTACTTCGTCTGACCGCTGGGGTCGCACGCGATCAGCGGCTGGTCCTTCGGCGCGTTCGATGCGTCGTTCGCCGGGTCGCTGCAGTCATAGGCGAGGAACTCCGCCTGCAGCTTCGGGGTGACCCAGGAGAGGTCGCTGCCATCGGTCGGAGCCGGCGTCGGCGTGGACTCGAGGGTGGGGTCCGGGCTCGGGTACGGCGTCGCGATGCCGTCTTCGCCCGTGAACTCCGTGGCTGCACCCGTCGTGGCCAGCACGGCGCGGAACTCGAGCTGAGCGCTCGACTGGATCCGCTCGCGGGTCTGCTGGTCGGCCGGCCCGGGGATCTGGACGACGATGTTGCGTCCACCCTCGGTCGTGATGTCCGCCTCGGCGACGCCCGAGGCGTCGACGCGCTGGCGGATGATCGCCGCGGCCTGGTCGAGCTGCTCCGCAGACGGATCAGCGCCGTCCTCGGTCTCCGCACTCAGCACGATCTGCGTGCCGCCCTGGAGGTCGAGCGCGAGCTCAGGCGCCCAGGAGCTGGCCGGATCGCCGTTGCTGTCCGTGAAGACGTAGACGCCGAGTGAGTTGATGCCGAACAGCACGCCCGTCACGAGGAGCAGGCCGAGGAGGACCCGCCAGGCGTGACGGACCGGAGAGGATGAAGCCACGTGTGTTCAGCTTTCTGAGATGCCGGAGTTCCGAGGTACCGCGCGGAGGCGGAGGATTACTTGTCGTCTGCGTCGCGCTCGAGACGCGCGCGCGTCTCTTCCGGCGTCTCGAGGTCGACGGCCGGCGCGGCCTCGACGGCGGCGTCATCGGCCACGACCTCTTCGACGACGACGTCCTTGGGCTCGACGATGCGCAGGATCGCCTGGCTGTGCACCTCGATGATGGTCCCGGGCGCGATCTCCACGAGCGCCGGAGTGTCGAGGTCCTCGGGGTCGTACGCCACGATCGTGCCGTAGATGCCGCCCTGAAGGAGCACCTTCACTCCGGGGACGGTCTTGGTGGCCTTCTCCTCCTGCTCCGCCTTCATCGCCTTCGTGCGCTTGCGCGTGTTGAAGATCATGAAGACGAGGAGGACAGCGAGAAGTCCGAAGAGGAGGAATTCCATGGGCATGGGTGCAGCGCCTTTCTCAGGTGCGCACTCCAGCCATTGGGCGCGCAGAGGTATCCGGGAAGTCTTCAGCGATTATAGGTCATCAAGGCGAAGCGTCCCGTCGGGATGCGGCACCCCGAGGTGCGCATACGCCTCCGGCATGGCCACCCGACCCCGCGGTGTACGGCCGAGGAATCCGATCCGCACGAGGTAGGGCTCGACGACGCTCTCTACCGTCTCGCCCTCTTCACCGACGGCGACGGCGAGCGTGCTGAGTCCGACCGGCCCCCCGCGGAACCGGCGCACGAGCGCCTCCAGCACCGCGCGGTCGAGCCTGTCCAGGCCGATCGGGTCGACGTCATAGAGCTCGAGAGCAGCGCGCACGTCGGCGATCGTGGCGGCTCCCCCGCTGTGCACCAGTGCGTAGTCGCGCACCCGCCGCAGCAGCCTGTTCGCGATGCGCGGAGTTCCGCGGGAGCGACGGGCGATCTCCGACAGCGCATCCGTCGGCACGTCCACTCCGAGAACGGTCGCGGACCGCGCGATGACCTGTTCGAGCTCGAACTCCTCGTAGAACTCGAGATGACCGGTGAAGCCGAAGCGGTCGCGCAGAGGGTTCGGCAGCAGCCCGGACCGGGTGGTCGCTCCGACGAGCGTGAACGGCGCCAGCTCCAACGGGATGCTCGTGGCACCCGCGCCCTTGCCGACCATGATGTCGATGCGGTAGTCCTCCATCGCGAGGTACAGCATCTCCTCGGCCGAGCGGGCCATCCGGTGGATCTCGTCGATGAAGAGGACCTCACCCGGCACCAGGCTCGACAGCAACGCGGCGAGGTCTCCGGCGTGCTGGATCGCCGGACCGCTCGACAGACGCAGCGGACGTTCGCTCTCGTGCGCGACGATCATGGCCAGCGTGGTCTTGCCCAGCCCCGGGGGGCCTGCGAGCAGGATGTGATCCGCGGGGCGGCTCTGGATGCGTGCCGCCTCCAGCAGCAGCTGCAGTTGCCCGCGCACCTTCTGCTGGCCGACGAACTCGCCGAGGCTCGACGGCCGCAGGGCGCCCTCGATAGCGAGCTCGGTGTCATCGACCGGTTCTGTGGCGTCGAGGGCGTCAGGCACGCGTCTGGCCGCCCTGCGCGGGGCCGAGAAGCGCGAGCGTGCGGCGCAGGAGTGCCGCGACCGAGCCGCGCTCGGCGTCCGTCGCCTCGGAGGCGGTCTGCGTGGCGGCCTCCGTCGCGACCTTGTCGGACCAGCCGAGTCCGACGAGCGCGGCCGCGACCTGGGTCACCACGTCGGTCGAGCCGGCGCGTGCGGGCTTCGAGCTCGGGGCGACCGGCTGCACCTTGCCGGCCAGCTGCAGCACGATCAGCTTCGCGGTCTTCGGACCGATACCCGAGACCCGTCGGAACGGTGCATCGTCTTCCGCTGTGACCGCTTCGGCGATCTGGTCCACCGTCATGTGCGAGAGGACTCCGAGCGCGGACTTCGGCCCCACGCCGGTGACGCTGATCAGCAGACCGAAGATCTCGAGCTCGCTCCGGTCGGCGAAGCCGTAGAGCGAGAGTGCGTCCTCGCGGACGATCAGGCTCGTGTGCAACAGCAGACGCTCCCCGATGGTCGCCGTGTGGGGAACGTCGGCGGGCACGGCCACGGAGAACCCGACACCGCCCACGTCGATGACGACCTGGTCGGCGGTCGAGTGCAGGACGACGCCGTGCAGGGAGGAGATCATCCCCTCAGCCTACGACCCGGATCGTAGGTATGTTCGAGCGACACGCTCCGCATCGGCCCACGCGCGCTGCGCCGGTGTCAGCGCCGCCTGTCCCGTGGCACCGGCACTCCCCCGACGCCAGGCGTGGCACAGGGCGATCGCGAGGGCGTCGGCCGCATCCGCCGGCTGGGGTGGCGCGTCGAGTCGCAGGATGCGGGCGATCATCGCCTGCACCTGTCGCTTGTCGGCTGCGCCGTAACCGGTGACCGCTGCCTTGACCTCGCTCGGCGTGTGCGTGGCCGCGGGCAGGCCCGCCTCGGCGGCGATCAGCAGTGCCACACCGCTCGCCTGCGCGGTGCCCATGACCGTGTGCGTGTTCTGCTGTGCGAACACGCGCTCGACCGCGACCGCATCCGGACGATGCTCCGCGATGACCTCGCGGATACCCGCGGCGACGATCGCGAGACGGTCGCCGATATCGGCATCCGGTGACGAGCGGATGACACCCACGTGCACCAGCGTCCCGCGACGGGTGCGGTCGACGTCGACGACGCCGACACCGCAGCGGGTGAGGCCGGGGTCGATGCCCAGGACACGCAGAGAGGAGGTCACTCCCCCAGGCTAGGCCGGAGGGAGGACACGAGCCGTTCGGCGCGCCTACGCCTCGTCGTTCTCCAGCTCGGCCTGCACCTCTGCCGTGAGGTCGAAGTTGGTGAACACGTTCTGCACGTCTTCGCTGTCTTCGAGTGCGTCGATCAGGCGGAAGATCTTGCGGGCCGTGTCAGCGTCGATCTCGACCTTGAGGTTCGGGACGAACTCGACATCCGCGGATTCGTAGTCGATGCCCGCGTCCTGCAGCGCAGTGCGCACCGCGACCAGGTCGGCGGCCTCCGTGATGACCTCGAACCCCTCGGCGTGCGGCTCGATCTCCTCGGCACCCGCTTCGAGTGCGGCCATCATGACGTCGTCTTCGGAGGTTCCCTCCGAGCCGACGACGATGACGCCCTTGCGGCTGAAGTTGTACGCGACGCTGCCCGGGTCGGCGAGCGTGCCGCCGTTGCGACTGAGCGCCGTTCGTACCTCGGCGGCCGCACGGTTCTTGTTGTCGGTCAGACACTCGATCATGAGGGCCACGCCGTTGGGTCCGTAGCCTTCGTACATGATGGAGAGGTACTCGACGGCTTCGCCGCCGATACCCGCGCCACGCTTCACCGCGCGGTCGATGTTGTCCTTGGGGACAGAGGTCTTCTTCGCCTTCTGCACCGCGTCGAACAGCGTCGGGTTGCCCTGGAGATCGGGACCGCCGAGCTTGGCGGCGACCTCGATGTTCTTGATGAGCTTGGCCCAGGACTTGGCGCGCCTGGAGTCGATGATGGCCTTCTTGTGCTTCGTGGTCGCCCACTTGGAATGCCCGGACATAAGTCTCCGCTCGTCGTATCCGCCCGTGGGCTTGGCCCAGGGCATCGTCAAGTCTAACGAACTGCGCGAGTGGCGCAGGATGGAGACATGCGCAGTTCCCGACACGTCGCCCCGGCCCTCCGCTCATCCGACCTCCGCGACGACGAACCGACACCGGCCGACACCTTGCGGTACCTGATCCATCTGCCGGACGACTACGACGCCGACCCGGATAGACGCTGGCCGCTCGTGCTCTTCCTGCATGGTGCGGGCGAACGCGGTTCCGACCTCGACCTCGCTGCGCTGCACGGCCCGCCGAAGCTCGCAGACGCCGGCCACGAGTTCCCGTTCGTGCTCGTCACTCCCCAGTGCTCCGAGTCGAGTCAGTGGGTCACGGAACTCTCGACGCTGTCCGTGCTGCTGGACGAGGTCGTCGCGGCGCACCGCATCGATCACGCACGCATATCGTTGACCGGACTGAGCATGGGCGGGTTCGGAACCTGGAGCATGGCGGTGCGCTATCCGGATCGGTTCGCCGCGATCGCGCCGATCTGCGGCGGTCTGTGGTTGCAGAGCGCTGCGCCGCTCCAGAGTGTGCCCGTCTGGGCGTTCCACGGCGACGCCGACGATGTCGTGCCGATCTCCGCTACGGAGCAGATCGTGACCGAGCTCCGATCACTCGGCACCGACGTGCGTTTCACGCGGTATGCGGGCGTCGGCCACGATTCCTGGACCGAGACGTACGAGAACCCCGAGTTCTACGACTGGCTGCTCTCCCACCGCCGTCTCCGCTGATACCCGTCTGGCGCGCGATGGCTCGCGGGTGTAGTCCTGACGCATGGACCAGAGTGACTTCGACGACAGAAGGCGCGCTCTCGACGCCGCCCACCGCCGCGCGACGGAGTTCCTGGGGTCGCTCGATGATCGACCGGTGTGGCCGCGCGCGAACCTGGACGAGATGCTCGATGCCTTCGGCGGCCCGCTGCCGGACGACGGCACGGATCCGGCGGACGTGATCGAGGAGATCGCGAGCCGCGCCGACCCCGGGCTCGTGGCGATCCCCGGTGGACGGTTCTTCGGCTTCGTGATCGGCGGCACGCATCCGTCCGCCCTCGCCGCTGACTGGCTCGTCTCCGCGTGGGACCAGAACTCCGGCTCCTCTGCGTTGGCCCCGGCGACGGTGGCGATGGAGCGCGTGGCCGGGCAGTGGATGCTCGAGCTGTTCGGGCTTCCCTCCACGGCCAGCGTCGGCTTCGTCACCGGAGGCCAGCTCGCGAACTTCACCTGCCTCGCCGCCGCACGACAGGCCGTGCTGTCGCGCGCGGGGTGGGATCTTGCCGAGAACGGGCTCCGCAGCGCCCCACCGCTCCGCTTCGTCGTGGGTGCCGACCGCCACGGCTCCATCGATCGCGCTGCCCGGTTCCTCGGGATCGGAAGGGCCGAGCTGATCGTCGTCGACTCCGACGATCAGGGGCGGATGCGCCCGGCTGCGCTGGAGCAGGTGCTCGCGGGCGGTGCCGGCCCCTTGATCGTCTGCCTGCAGGCCGGGGAGGTGCACACCGGTGCCTTCGACGGCTTCCAGGCACTGATCCCGATCGCCAGAGCACACGAGGCCTGGGTGCACGTCGACGGAGCCTTCGGGCTCTGGGCCGCTGCCACGCCCACTCTCCGATCGCTCACGGCAGGCATGGAGCAGGCGGACTCCTGGGCGACCGACGGGCACAAGACCCTCAACGTGCCCTACGACTGCGGCATGGCGATCGTGCGCGATCCCGCCGACTCGATCGCCGCGTTCCGCACCGGCGGCGACTACCTCATGTACACGGGGCTCGACCCGTGGGATGTGACACCCGAGCTCTCCCGGCGTGCACGCGGCGTGCCGGCCTGGGCCGCGCTGCGCAGCCTCGGCCGCTCCGGCGTCGTCCAGCTCATGGACCGGCTGCACGCGAACGCCGTGGCGATGGCATCCGGATTGCGCTCCATCCCGGGGGTGCACGTCGTCAACGACGTCGACTACACGCAGGTGATGTTCCGACTCGAGTCCGACGATGCCACCCGCGTCCTCGGTCGCGCGATCCTCGACGAGGGAACAGCCGCGGTGACCGGGGCGGAATGGCGAGGCCGAGCGACGCAGCGCTGCTCGATGTCGTCGTGGGCGACGACTACCGCGGACATCGACCGCACGGTGGCTGCGATCCGCGCCCTGGTGCTGAACGCCTAAGCGTGCGTCGATTCGTGCGTCCGGGCGAACGTCTCGACGAGACCGAGGAAGCGGGCGTGGAAGCGGGTCTCAGCGTCGACCTCAGGGTGGAAGCTCGTGCCGAGCAGTCCGCCCTGCTGCACGGCGACGACGGTGCCGTCGGGCAGCGCGGCGAGAACCTCGACCTGCGCGCCCACCCGCTCGACGATCGGCGCCCGGATGAATGTCGCACGCACGGGCTGCTCGCCCAGCACCGGAACGTCGAGTTGCGTCTCGAACGACTCGGTCTGCCGCCCGAAGGCGTTCCTGCGCACGTCGATGTCCATCCCGCCGAAGGACTCCTGCCCGTCGATGCCGTCGAGCACGGTGTCGGCGAGGAGGATCAGGCCCGCACACGTGCCGTAGACCGGCAGGCCCGCCGCGATCGCCGCGCGGATCGGCGCCTGCATCCCGAACGTGCGGGACAGCTTGTCGATCACGCTCGACTCCCCGCCGGGGATCACGAGCCCGTCGACCGATGACAGTTCCGCAGGGCGGCGCACCAGGACGACATCCGCGCCCAGGCTCGCGAGCAGGGCGGCGTGCTCGCGCACGTCGCCCTGCAGCGCGAGGACGCCGACGCGGGTGTTACCAGCCACGCTCAGCCAGGCGGTGCGGCGCGGGCAGGTCCGACACGTTGATACCGACCATCGCCTCACCGAGACCGCGCGAGACCTCTGCGATGACCTTGGCGTCGTCGAAGAAGGTGGTGGCCTTGACGATCGCCTTGGCGCGCTCGACAGGGTTGCCCGACTTGAAGATGCCCGACCCGACGAACACGCCGTCGGCGCCGAGCTGCATCATCATCGCGGCGTCAGCGGGTGTCGCGACGCCGCCGGCCACGAACAGCACGACGGGGAGCTTGCCGGTCTCTGCGATCTCCGCGACGAGTTCGTAGGGTGCCTGCAGCTCCTTCGCCGCGACGAACAGCTCGTCCTTCGGAAGGGCGGTCAGTGCGGCGATCTCGCCGCGGATCTTGCGGATGTGCTTCATCGCCTCCGAGACGTCACCCGTTCCGGCCTCACCCTTGGAGCGGATCATCGCCGCGCCCTCGTTGATCCGGCGGAGCGCCTCGCCCAGGTTGGTGGCACCGCAGACGAAGGGAACGGTGAATCCGTACTTGTCGATGTGGTTGACGTAGTCGGCCGGGGAGAGCACCTCGGACTCATCGATGTAGTCGACACCGAGTTCCTGCAGCACCTGAGCCTCGACGAAGTGGCCGATGCGCGCCTTCGCCATTACAGGGATCGAGACCGCATCGATGATGCTGTCGATCATGTCGGGGTCGCTCATACGCGAGACGCCGCCCTGCGCACGGATGTCGGCAGGCACCCGCTCGAGCGCCATCACGGCGACGGCCCCGGCGTCTTCCGCGATCTTCGCCTGATCCGCGGTGACGACGTCCATGATGACGCCGCCCTTGAGCATCTCCGCGAGCCCGCGCTTCACGCGCGCGGATCCGGTGGTGGCCTGTTCGGTGCTGGACATGGCGTTCCTCTCGAGGGACTGATCGACGCGCTTTTTGCGTGATTCGTAGTCAACTTTGATCTATGTCAAAAGATAGCATCGTCCGGCACGACCTAGAATCGGTTCTGACATGAGCGACGACATTCGAGGAACCACGGCGGCGGACATCGCCGACAGCGTGCGTGCCCTCCGTGAGCGCGGAGCACTCCGGCCGGGAAGCGTGCTTCCTCCCGTCCGTGAACTGGCGGCCAGACTCGGGGTGAATCGGAACACCGCGGTGGCGGCGTACCGCCAGCTCGCCCAGGCAGGACTCGTGGTCTCACGAGGACGGGCAGGAACCGTGATCGCCGGTGTGGATGCCGTGGCGCAGGAGGGGTACGCCTCCGACACGGTGCTGCGTGATGTGGCGACCGGGAATCCCGATCCCGCGCTGATCCCCGATCCCTCCCCCGCGCTGGCCACCGTCGCCGGCCGCCCGGTCCTCTACGGCGAGCCCGTGATCGACCGCGGACTCGACGCGTGGACCCGCGACTGGGTCGCCCCCGATCTCAGCCACGCCGACTTCCGCATCACCGTCACCAGCGGTGCGGTCGACGCGGTCGAACGTCTCCTCGCCCAGGCCCTGACACGTGATGACGCCGTCGCGTTGGAAGACCCGTGCTTCCTCGCCAGCATCCACACCGTGCGTCTTGGCGGATACCGCGCAGTTCCCGTCCCGGTCGACGAGGAGGGGATGACCGTCGAAGGTCTTCGCACCGCGCTCGCCGCCGGGGTCCGAGCCGTCATCTGCACCCCGCGCGCGCAGAACCCGACCGGCGCCAGCCTTTCCGCGCGCCGTGCCTCCGAACTGCGCGCCGTGCTGGTCGACCACCCCTACGTACTCCTGATCGAAGACGACCACTTCTCGATGCTGTCCCAGCGCCCCTACGAGTCGCTCATCGGACCGGGACATCGCCGATACGCGCTGGTGCGCTCGGTGTCGAAGTTCCTGGGACCGGACATGTGCCTCGCGATCGCTGCGACGGACCCCGAGACCGCCGACCGGCTCGCGATGCGCCTGAGCCCCGGCACCACCTGGGTGAGCCATCTGCTGCAGCGCCTCACGCTCGCGCAGCTGACCGATGCCGAGGTCTCGGCCCGTGTCGCTTCCGCCGGCGCCCACTACGCCGCCCGCAACGCCGCGTTCACGGCGCGCCTCCGCGAACACGGTATCGACGCTCCCGTGACGGATGGCCTCAGCCTCTGGATCGAGCTGCCGCGCCCCGCACGGCTGGTCGTCGAGCGCCTGATGCGCCGCGGCTGGCTCGCCCGCACCGGCGATGAGTTCGCGCTCGGCGATCGCGCGGAGCCATCCCACCACCTACGTCTCACCGTGCACGACCTGTCCGACGACGATGCGGCCACGCTCGTCACCGACCTCGTCGCGGCAGTGCGATGATCCCCCGTCGCGCACAGCAGTGCGCCCTGAATGAAAGGATCGGGAGATGAAGATCCTCTCCATCCAGTCCGCCGTCGCGTACGGCCACGTCGGGAACTCGGCAGCGGTCTTCCCGCTGCAGCGCATCGGTGTGGAGGTGCTCCCGGTGTACACCGTGAACTTCTCCAACCACACCGGCTACGGCGCCTGGCGCGGACCGCTGATCGCTCCCGACGACGTGCGTGAGGTCATCACCGGCATCGAGGAGCGCGGCGTCTTCGACCAGATCGACGCGATCCTCAGCGGATACCAGGGCGGCGAGGGCATCGGCGACGTGATCATCGACGCCGTCGCGCGCGTGAAGGCGGCCAACCCCGCGGCGATCTACGCCTGCGACCCGGTCATGGGCAACGCCAAGTCCGGCTGCTTCGTCGCACCGGCGATCCCGGTGCTGCTGCGGGAGAAGGTCGTGCCGGTGGCCGACATCATCACCCCGAACCAGTTCGAACTCGGCTTCCTCACCGACACCGAGCCCGACACTCTCGAGTCCACTCTCGCCTCGGTCGACCTCGCGCACGCCATGGGGCCGCGCACCGTCCTGGTGACGAGTGTCGAGCGGCCCGACCGAGAAGAGGGCACGATCGAGATGCTCGCGGCCGATGAGCACGGTGCCTGGATCGTGCAGACGCCTCATCTGCCGATGAAGGCGAACGGCTCGGGTGACGTGACCGCGGCGCTGTTCACCGCGCACTACGTCGAGACCGGCAGCGCGAAGACCGCGCTCGAGCGCACCGCCTCGAGCGTGTACGACCTGCTCAAGGCCACACTCGAGGCCGGGGAACGCGAGCTGCTGCTGGTCGAGGCTCAGGAGTTCTACGCGAACCCGCGGATGCAGTTCACGGCGCGTCAGGTCCGCTAGGCCAGGCGCCGGCCACGGCCTCCCGCACCTCACCGAGGAGCTGCGGGAGCGCCTTGGTCTTCGCGATGATCGGGAAGAAGTTCGCGTCCGACGTCCACCGCGGCACGATGTGCTGGTGCAGGTGACCGTCGACGCCGGCGCCGGCCACGGCACCCTGGTTCATGCCCAGGTTGAAGCCGTCGCAGCGCGACACCTCGCGCAGCACGCGCATGCCGATCTGGGTGAGCGCGCCGATCTCGGCGACCTCCTCCGGCGTCGCCTGATCGTACGTGGCGATGTGCCGATACGGACACACGAGCAGGTGACCCGAGTTGTACGGGAAGAGGTTAAGCAGCACATACGCCGTCTCGCCGCGCGCGACGATCAGACGCTCGGCGTCCGGATGCTTCGGGGCCTCGCAGAACGGGCACTCCTCGCGCAGCGGCTCGGGCCCCGCCTGGATGTACGCCATCCGGTGCGGGGTCCAGAGCCGCTGGAACTCGTCCGGCACGCCGGCGAAGTCCCGGCCGTCCTCCACGTCAGACACCGGAGTGCCCGCGAGCGGGAAGAGCAGCGCGCAGGGGGCTCACGCCAGATCTCCTGCTGTCTGCACAAGCGCATGCGTGTCGATCGCCGCACGGATGCGGGCCACGGCATCCGCGATCGGCACGCCGTTCTCCTGCGTGCCGTCACGGTAGCGGAACGAGACGGTGCCGGCGTCGCGGTCCTTCTCCCCCGCGATCAGCAGCAGCGGGACCTTGCCGGTCGTGTGGGTGCGGATCTTCTTCTGCATCCGATCATCCGAGGCGTCGAGCTCGGCGCGTACACCGGAGTCCCGCAGCGTGCGGATCACGTCGCCGAGGTAGTCGGCGAAATCGTCGGCGACCGGGATTCCGACGACCTGCACGGGCGACAGCCAGACCGGGAAATCACCGGCGTAGTGCTCGAGCAGGATCGCGAAGAAGCGCTCGATCGAGCCGAACAGCGCGCGGTGGATCATGATCGGACGCTTCTTCTGCCCGTCCTTGTCCATGAACTCGAGATCGAAGCGCTCCGGCAGGTTGGGGTCGACCTGCACGGTCGACAGCTGCCAGGTACGGCCGATCGCGTCGCGCGTCTTCAGGTCGATCTTGGGGCCGTAGAAGGCAGCCTCACCCGGCACCTCGGTGAGCTTGAGTCCGGAGGCCACGGCGACGCGGCGCAGGGCGTCGGTCGACGACTCCCAGAACTCGTCGGAGCCGATCCACTTCGACTTCTCGTCGTCCTTCATCGAGAGTTCGAGCTCGAAGTCGGTGAGCCCGAAATCGCGGAGCATCGAGAGGATGAACTCCAGGACCTTGGCGACTTCCGCCTCCAGCTGGTCCGGCGTCACGAACAGGTGCGAATCGTCCTGGGTGAAGCCGCGCACGCGGGTCAGGCCGTGCAGCGCGCCCGAGAGCTCGTTGCGGTAGACCGTGCCGTTCTCTGCCAAGCGCAGCGGCAGGTCCCGGTAGCTGCGCGCGCGCTCCTTGTAGATCAGGATGTGCATCGGGCAGTTCATGGGCTTCAGGTAGTAGTCCTGACCCTGCTTGGTGATGTTGCCCTCGTCGTCGCGCTCCTCGTCCATGACGATCGGCGGGAACATGCCGTCCTTGTAGGTGACGAGGTGGTTCGAGGTGAGGAACAGGTCCTCCTTCGAGATGTGCGGCGTGTACACGTAGGTGTAGCCGCCCTCGATGTGGCGCTTGCGCGCGTGCTGCTCCATCTCGCCGCGGATCATGCCGCCGCGGGGATGCCAGACCGACAACCCGGAGCCGATCTCCTCGGGGAATGAGAACAGGTCGAGCTCCTTGCCGAGCCGGCGGTGATCGCGCTTGGCCGCCTCTTCGAGCCGATGCTGGTAGGCGCGCAGCTCGTCCTTGGTCGGCCAGGCCGTGCCGTAGATGCGCTGCAGCTGCGGATTCTTCTCGCTGCCGCGCCAATAGGCGGCAGCGATGCGGGTGAGGTCCCAGCCGTTGCCGATCATGCGCGTGTTGGGCAGGTGCGGTCCGCGGCAGAGATCCTTCCAGACGACCTCGCCGTCGCGGGTGGTGTTGTCGTAGATCGTCAGCTCGCCCTCGCCGACCTCGACGGATGCCCCCTCGGCCGCTTCCTTCCCGCCCTTGAGTCCGATCAGCTCGAGCTTGAACGGCTCGTCGGCGAGCTCGACGCGTGCTTCGTCATCCGAGACGACACGGCGCACGAAGCGCTGTCCCTCACGGACGATGCGCTGCATCTCCTTGGTGATCGCCTTGAGGTCTTCCGGCGTGAACGGCGATTCGACGCCGAAGTCGTAGTAGAACCCGTCGGTGATGGGCGGACCGATGCCCAGGTTCGCCTGCGGGTTGATCCGCTGCACGGCCTGCGCCAGGACGTGCGCCGTGGAGTGGCGCAGGATGCTCAGTCCGTCGGGGCTGTCGATCGTGACCGCCTCGACCTCGTCGGTGTCGGTCACTGTGGTCGCGAGGTCCTTGAGGATGCCGTTGACGCGCATGGCGACGACGGATCGGTCAGAGAACAGGGCGAAGCCGTCTGTCGGCTGGGCGTTTTCAGGCACTGATCACTCCATCTGGGTCTGGATCTAGGCTACTCGCATGCCCGGGCGGTCCTGACCGTTGTGGCGCTGTCTCAGCGGCGCAGGAGGTCTCCCGAACCGGAGATCTCCTTCGTCACCTGCGCATCCCCGTCGTATGAGATGCTGCCGCTCCCGTCGATCCGCGCATCGAGCGTGCGCGACGCGGTGATCAAGGCATCTCCGGCTCCATGGATCGTGACCACGGCGTCGGCGCTGTGCAGGTCTCCCGCCTCGTAGTCGCCGTCGCCGCTGATCTCGACGTCCTGGGTCTGCGTATCGCCGCTGATCGCGACCGCACCCGATCCGTCGAGACGGACGGTGATGCTGTCGACCCTCGCATCCTCGACCGTGATCTCGCCCGAACCGTCGACGGTCAGCGTGGCGGCCCGCCCGTCGATCCCCTGTGCCTCGACATCGCCGGAGCCTCGCACGGAGATCGCTGCATCATCCGCACCGGTGAAGTCGGCGGAGGCATCCCCCGATCCCCGCACGGTCAACGATGCGAGTGCGCTCACCGTCAGTTCGTATCGGATCGCACCCGTGCGCACCGGCGTCCCACCCGCCATCCCGAGGCGCAGCACGCCATCGTCGATGTCGGTGGTCAGCTGCTCGATGATGCGGGATCCGGCGATCACCTTCAGAGAAGGGACGTCGCCTCGCGTCACCGTGAGGTCACCGGAGGTGTCGAGTTCGACTGCTCGCACATCGGTCACCGCACGGTTCTCCGCGACCACGGCACCGGGATCGAAAGAGCTGCAGCCGGTCAATCCCGCGGCCAGCAGGATGACGGCGGCGGAGAGGGCCGGCAGAGGTGAGCGCATGCCCTTCACGCTACGCAGCCCCTGGGCTGCCGAACAGCTACCGCGGTATCGAACCGCTCTCACCCCTCGGTACGAGCCGTCAGGCCCCGGCGACGACGAGCCCGGACTCATACGCGAGGATCACGAGCTGTGCGCGGTCTCGGGCTTCGACCTTCGACATGATCCGGTTCACATGCGTCTTCGCCGTGTGCGGCGAGATCGTGAGCTCGGCGGCGATCTCCTGATTCGTCCGCCCGGCCGCGACGAGGAGGAGCACCTCCCGCTCACGGGCGGTGAGGCGTGTGAGGAGTTCATTCTGCCTCCGAGACGTCGTCGGCGCAGCGCCCTGCACCGACCGCTGGATGAGCGCTCGCGTCGCGGCGGACGACAACAGCGACTCCCCCGCGTGGATCGTCCGCACGGCATGCACGATCTCTTCGGGCTCCGCGCCCTTGCCGATGAAGCCGCTCGCCCCGGCCCGCAGTGCCGCCACCACGTACTCGTCCTCTTCGAACGTGGTCAGGATCAGCACGCGCACCTGGCCGCCGCGGTGTTCTGCGCAGATCGACGCGGTCGCGGCGATACCGTCCATCTCGGGCATCCGGATGTCCATCAACACCACGTCCGGGCGCTCTTCCGTGACCAGAGCCACAGCTTCCCGCCCGTTCGACGCTTCGCCGACGACGCGGATCCCGCCGTCTGTCAGGATGTCGCGCACGGCCTGGCGAACGAGGGGCTGGTCGTCGACGACGAGGATGGAGATCGACATCAGGTGCTGCTTCCGGTGGTGGGGATGCTCACGGAGAGGACGAAGCGCCCGTCCGTGTCGGCGGTCGAGACCTGCCCGCGCACCGCGGTGACCCGCTCGCGGAGCCCTCGAAGTCCGTGACCGCTCAGCGTCGCGCCGGAGGATTCCGCGCGGAGGGTGTTGCTCAGAGTCAGGACGAGATGGTCGTCCTCCGCCCGGATCGACACGGCCACGGTGGCGTCCGCGCCGTGTTTGTGCGCATTCGTGAGCCCTTCGAGCACCGCCAGGTAGGCGACGTGATCACTCGCCGGAGAGAGCGCGGCCACTGGCTCCGCACGCTCAAGGTCGATCTGCAGCCCGACCTCGGCGAAGCGCTCGACGAGAGCATCCAGACTCGCCAGACCGCTCTGCGGGTGCAGCGACCGCACGTCCTCTGCATCGTCCGAGCGGAGCAGCGCCATGAGCCCGCCGATGTCGGCCAGCACCGTACGCGACGCACTGCGGATGGTCGTCAGAGCCTCGCGCGCGCGTTCCGGTCTCGTCTCCAGCGCTGACGAGGCGACCCCGGCGTTCAGACTGATCACCGAGATCTGGTGCGCGACGACATCGTGCAGATCGCGGGCTATGCGTACCCGCTCCTCCGCGACGCGACGACGTGCCTCTTCGTCGCGCCCCTGCTCTGCGCGCTCCGCGCGCTCGGTCATGGCCAGGGCGAACTCACGGCGTGAGCGCGCGGCATCTCCCAGCGCGCCCCCGAGCAGGACGAACAGCACGAACTGCAACGCGGTCGACTCGAAGAGGTCGCCGGAGAGGGCGATGCCGTTCGAGAAGAACACCACGACGGCCGCTGCCGTCACGCTCACGATTCCGATCAGACGCCCGTGTCGATCGATCACCGAGTAGCAGCTGATGGCCGCGGCGAGCAGGGCGCTGGGCGCCACGACGCCGGCCGCTGCCAGCCCTACCGCGCACACGAGGCTCACCCCGAGTGCGACGAGAGGCCGACGCCGTCGAAAGAGCATCGCGGCGGCGGGGATGAGCGCGGGGATGAGGAGCAGACCGCCCGCCCGATAGATCTGCTCAGGGAACGGCAGCACCGCGAAGACCACGACGACCGCCACGGCGATGGCGTCGCTCAACGGCGCAGCGATTCCCGGGGGGCGGAGCGACGACATGAGTCCAGTATTCCCTCGCTGCCGCGGCCGCGAATCCCCCACCGGGATGACACGCCTGTACCGCGATCGCAGTACGCGGGTGTCTGCGCCGGGTTGATGTGTGCGCAGCGGCTGCACGGGACGCTGGAGTACGGGAGCGCACCGCGTGCTCCGGGAGAGGGACCGATGAACAAGTTCGCCAAGAGAGCGCTCATCACCGTGGCCGCGATCGGCACGGTACTGGCGGTCGGGCTTGCCACCACGACCGTCGTGAACGCCGTGGCGAGCAACGTCGAGCAGGAGCGCATCGAACCCTACGGCGAGACCGTGACGGTGGACGGCCACGAGATGAACGTCTCCATCGCAGGTGACGGGCCGGAGGACATCGTGCTGCTCCCCGGCTTCGGAACCGCCTCGCCGGTGTGGGACTTCGCACCGCTCGTCGACGATCTGGCCGCGGATCACCGAGTGATCGTGATCGAACCCTTCGGCTATGGCCTCAGCGACGGCACCGAGGCTGAGCGCACCACCGAGAACATCGTCAGCGAGGTGCACGCGGCTCTGCAGGCCCTGGACGTCGACCGTTACGTGCTGATGGGGCACTCGATCGCCGGGATCTACGGCATCGAGTTCGCACAGCGCTACCCCGATGAGGTGAGCGCGTTCGTCGGCATCGACACCAGCGCCCCCGGTCAACCTCATATGGACACGGAGTTCCCGATCGGACTCATGGCGGCCGCGAAGAATCTCGGTCTGGTGCGAGTGCTCACTGCGGTCGGGGGCGTCGGCTACGACGATCCCGCCTACACCGATGAGGCGCGCGAGCAGATCGGCCTGATCAGCAACCGGAACTCCTTCAGCCCGACGTACCTGGACGAGATGGCGCACATCCGCACGAACTTCGCCGACGCGATCGGCACCGCGTTCCCGGAGGACCTGCCGCTCCTGCTCTTCGTGGTCGCCGACAACCCGAACAATCCTGACTGGCTCGCGCTGCACGAACGCCAGGCCGCGGCGGTCGACGACGGAACGGTCGTGCCGCTCGACGGCGAACACTACCTGCACCACACCCACTCCCCCGAGATCGCCGAGGGATTCCGCGCCTGGGAACGGAATCACGCGCCTGCGAACGAGTAGAGGACGGATGACGTGCGCCTCGGACCATCGATCGGTCCGGGGCGCGCGACTTCGTTCCGGACTGTCGCGAGGTAGCGTGAGCGGATGAGCAGAGCAATCGCACGGTGGATCCTCGCCCTCGCTCTCGGCGCGATCGGCGTTCTTCACTTCGTCGGCACGCGCGGTTTCCGGGTGGTGGTGCCCGATTGGGCGACTCGGATCACCCGGTTGGACAAGAACGACATCGTGATCGCGTCCGGTGCGGCAGAGATCGCGCTCGCCGCGGGACTCATCGCCCTTCCGAAGGAACGGCAGCGGGTCGGGTGGGCGACAGCCGCCTTCTTCGTCGCCGTGCTACCCGGGAACATCCACCAGTGGCGCACACGTCGTTCCACACCCGGTCTCGACACCGACGCCCGGCGGTTCGGTCGTCTGTTCCTGCAGCCCCTGCTGGTCGCCTGGGCGATCTGGGCGACCGGTGAGCCGGCCCGAAAGAGCACTCGTCGCCGACGCTGATCGGTACGAGGCCGTCCGCTCTGCACGAGAATGGTGCCATGTCCTCTCCCACGATCGTCTGGTTCCGCGACGACCTCAGAATCGCCGACAACCCGGCGTTGACGGCGGCGATCGATCGAGGCGAACCCGTGATCGCGCTGTTCGTGCTCGACGAGGAATCGGCAGGGATCCGACCGCACGGCGGCGCCGCGCGGTGGTGGCTGCATCACTCGCTCACCTCGCTGGGTGAGCGGCTGCGCGAACGCGGCGCGACCCTCGTGCTCCGTCGCGGCCCGGCCGGACGAGTCGTGCGCGAGGCGGTGCAGGAGCTCGATGCCGGTGCAGTGTTCTGGAATCGTCGGTACGGCGGCGCCGAGCGTGAGGTCGACGCCGCGCTGAAGAGCACGCTGCGCGCCGACGGACGCGAAGTCAGATCCTTCGCGGCGTCGCTTCTGCACGAGCCCTGGACGGTCACCACCGGCAGCGGCACCCACTACTCGGTGTTCACACCGTTCTGGCGCGCCTGCCTCGCATTGCCGTCACCGCGGGCCCCCCTGGCCGAGCCGCAGACGATCGACGGAGCGCGGACATCTCCGGCATCCGACGACCTGGACGACTGGGGGCTGCTGCCGTCGCGCCCGGACTGGGCCGCCGGACTCCGTGAGACCTGGGAGCCCGGAGAGCCTGCAGCGCGTCGCCGTCTGCGGACCTTCCTCCACGAAGACCTTGCGGCGTATGACCGCGCCCGCGACGAGCCATCGGCCGGGGCGACCTCGCTGCTCTCGCCGCGTCTCCGTTGGGGAGAGATCAGCCCGTTCACGGTCTGGGCGGAGGCTGTCGACACCGATGGCGCGGGTGGGTTCCTCTCGGAGATCGGGTGGCGGGAGTTCGCCTGGCACACGCTCTTCCACTTCCCGGACCTCGCGACGAAGAACCTGCGACGCGAGTTCGACGCCTTCCCCTGGCCCCGCGTGGAGTCCGCTCACCTCGAGGCCTGGCAGCGCGGCGACACGGGGGTCCGACTCGTCGACGCGGGAATGCGCGAGCTCTGGCGCACGGGCTTCATGCACAATCGCGTGCGGATGGTCACCGCGTCGTTCCTCATCAAGAATCTGATGATCGATTGGCGGCGCGGGGAGGAGTGGTTCTGGGACACACTCGTGGACGCCGACGGCGCGAGCAACCCCTTCAACTGGCAGTGGGTCGCCGGCTCCGGCGCGGACGCCGCGCCCTACTTCCGCATCTTCAACCCGGAACTGCAGGCGAAGAAGTTCGACCCGCAGGGTCTCTACGTGACGCAGTGGACCGGAGACCAGCTCGCTCAGGAACCGATCGTCGACCTCGGCGAGACGCGCAAGGCCGCGCTCGCCGCCTATGACGTGGTCAAGAGGACCCCGCGCGGCCAGGAGTGACTGCTCCCGCGCGCCGCGTCAGCTCAGCCGGTGCCGTCCTTCTGCCAGGTACGCGAGGCGGCGCAACGTCTCCGTGTTGCGCACGCGGAGCAGCGGCGTCGCGAGGAAGCGCGGGATGAGACGCGCGGGCCCGCTCAACGGTTCCTCATCGATCCGGACGACGCAGCCCCCGTCCTCGGTGCGCACGCGGATGGTGACCTCGGCCTCGCCGAAAGGCCACCCTCGGGCGATCATCACCGCGCGTCCCATCGGCACCCACTCGACGCTGCGCGTCGTGTCGTCGAGGACGAACGGCCAGACGCCGACCGAGTGGTGGAGCTCGGCCTGTGGATGCGGCCACTCCGCATCCACCTCTCGCATCCGCGTCGCGCCGACGACCCAGGACGGGTAGAGCCAGCCATCTGCCAGGATCGCGAAGACGTCCGCCGGGCGGCAGTTCAAGTGTCGTGTGTTCGTCGCCATCAGGACCAGCACCCGGAGGTCACGTCATCCGCCCGAACGTCGCGTCGATGTCGGCCATCTCCATCGCGGCCGTCGCCTCGATCAGCGCGCGCAGTTCATCATCCGCGCCAGGAGAGAACTCCTCGAAGCGCTCAGGCGAGATCGTCATCGGCGACCCCGCCGGTGCCTGCTCACTGGCATCGAGCTCGGTCCCATCGTTCGACGGCGACGCGCCCTGGAAGATCTTCCCCGCCTCGGACTGCGCCGTGAGGTCGAACGAGTACTGCTTGCTCTGCAGCCCGAGATCGAGGAGTTTCTTCACCTCCGGGAACTGCTCCGCGTTCGTCTTCGGAATCGGCAATGACGTGCGCCAGTTCACTCCGAGCGTCTCGAGCGATTTGGCATAGGCGTTCTCGTGCGCCTGATCACGGACGATGAGGTACGAGATCGTGCTGCGCGCCATCTTGTTGTCGGTGATCTCGTACAGACGGCACTTCTGCAGTCGGCCGGTAGACTCGAGCATCAGGTTGTAGAGCAGATCGAGCACGAGGTTGCCGGAGTTGTACACATAGCTGCCGGACCACGGATTGCCCACGGCATCCACGGGCAGCGCGCCCTGCGCCCCGACCAGATAGTGGTGGATGTTGCCGGTGTCGGCGGCGATGCGCAGCGGTGTCGTGCCCCCGGCTCCCGGCTCGTCCACGGGATCGGTGGGCTTTCCCTGGTACTGCGGCGAACCGTCGAGCAGTCGAGAGATGGTCGTGCCGATCAGCTCCACATGGCTGATCTCCTCGGTGCCGATGCCCTGGATCAGATCCTTGTACGGCTTGCCTTCGGGTCCGCGGAAGTTGATGCTCTGGAACAGGTACTGCATCATCGTGCGCATCTCACCGAACTGCCCGCCCAGCCCTTCCTGGAGCGCGTTCGCGGCGGCGGGATCCGGGTCGTCTTGGGCGATCTCGTTGATGAACTCCTGGACATGGAAATACATGAGGTGCCTCCGCAGACGGTATGTGTCTAGTGTCCGCTCATGCTGTTCTCGTCCACCGGTATCCGTACGCCCCTCGACCTGCGGGCTGCGCAGACGTACTATGACGCGCGACGGCCGTTGCAGATTCGGCGGGATCATCCACCACATGTCTCCCTGCAGATCTCGGAACGGTCATCCGAGGACCGCGGAGGACACTATGGTTACGCATATGGGCACATTGAATTACGGCGTCGGCACTGAGCCCATTCACATCGAAGATCGCGCGCTCGCGCACCTGAAGATCGTCATCGCCACCAAACTGCGTCGCAACGAGAGCTTCACGCTCTCGTGGAAGCATCCTGAGGGGGATGCACCCGGCCGTTCGACCATCTGGGTGCACCCGTCGATTCCTCTGCGCTTCACCTTCGACGATCCGGAGCCCCCGGAGATCAACGTGAAGTGGATCGAGGAGCTGATGCACTCGGCGAACTCCACCGGAGGGATCCTCCTCGTCGACGAGGTACTCGACGTGCCTGCGGAGTCCGTTTCCGTCTAGGCAAGCGCCTGCGCTCCCGTCAAGCCCCTGTCCGCGCCTGGCGTGCGCTCATAGTGTGCTCATCATGGGAAAACTCGAGTACAACAGCTCTCGTCCGCCGATCGAGATCGATGATGTGACTCTGGCGCACTTGAAGATCGTGATCGCCACCAAGCTGCGGCGGCAGGAGAGCTTCATGATGACGTGGCTTCCCAGCGACAAGAACCCCGTCGGCCGTCTCACCGCCTGGGTCCACCCGAGCATTCCGCTCATCCTCGCGTTCGATGAGCCGAAGGTCGCCCGGATCGATGCCGCGCGGATCGCTCGCATGATGGAGAGCTTGAACGCCCACGGCGAGCTGTTGATCGATCAGATGGCATAGCAGGAGCACACAGAAGCTCCGCGGGTTTCGTGATTAGGCTGAGCGGATGCAGGAGACAACAACGCGCGGGAGTGTTCGTGCCCGTCGCGTGTGGCTTGTCGGCGCCGCGGCCGCGGTCATCGCCGCCGGCCGGACCACGCACCTCGTAGGGAGCGGTCCCGTCGCCGGCCTGCTCGGTGATGCCCTTTACGCCGTCATGGTCTACCTCGTCTTGGCTTTCCTGCTCCCGCGGTCGGGAGCGCTCGTCATCGGAGCATGCGCCCTGGCGTTGTGCACGTGTGTCGAGCTCTTCCAGCTGACCGGGCTTCCCGCCCTGTGGGCCGACTCCTTCTGGCCGGCGCGGTTGGTCCTCGGCGCCGGTTTCGACCCACTCGACCTGATCGCGTACGCGCTGGGTGCGGGCCTCGCGACAGCGGGCGACCTCGTGTTCGCGCGACAGCGACGTAACGTCTGACTTCAAGGAACCGGCGCCGAGGAGGGACGGAGGCGATATGCCATCCACGTGCCGAGCCGCCGGCCGTTCGAACGCGACATGTCACCAGCCGCGATGATCAGCCAGGACACGAAAAAACCCCCGGAGAACCGGGGGTTTGTCTGTGCGCGATACTGGGATCGAACCAGTGACCTCTTCCGTGTCAGGGAAGCGCGCTACCGCTGCGCCAATCGCGCCTAAAAAGGCTATTCAGTTGTGTGACGAGGTGGCGACGGGATTCGAACCCGTGTAAACGGCTTTGCAGGCCGGTGCCTAGCCGCTCGGCCACGCCACCGTGTGGATTGACCCCACGCGTAAAGAGCCTTCCGAAGAAGACCCTCTACACTCGAGCGGATGACGAGACTCGAACTCGCGACCCCAACCTTGGCAAGGTTGTGCGCTACCAACTGCGCTACATCCGCATTTCGTTCCCGGTTGTCCCGGGCACTCATGAAACATTAGCCGATGATTCCCCGGTGTCCAAACCCGAAGCGAATCTCGCGCGTGTCTCGCCGGATGGTCATCGGGCCGACTTCGGGTCGGGTAGTATCGGTTGTCGAGCCTCACAGCTCATGGGCGATTGGCGCAGTTGGTAGCGCGCTTCCTTCACACGGAAGAGGTCATCGGTTCGAGTCCGGTATCGCCCACAGATCAGAAGCCCTCGATTCGTCGGGGGCTTCTCTCGTCCCACGATGTCGGTGGTGACCCGTAGGTTCGCGCCGTGGATGCGATCGATGCTCTCCCCGGCCCCTGCCTGCTGTGCGGCGGCGCGACCGGCGCGCTGATCGATCGAGCGTGGGTGTGCGCGGTCTGCGGATGGCGCTACGGCGACGTACCCGACGCAGACCTCCCGCTCCCCCGCATCGACGTCGTGTACTACCTGCGCTTCGATCGACGGGTGAAGATCGGCACGAGCCGGAGGCCTCGTCAACGTCTCGCCCGCATCCGCCATGACGAACTGCTCGGATTCGAACGCGGGGACAGGACGGTCGAGCAGCGTCGACACGTCGAGTTCTCGGCCCTGAGGGAAGGCGGCGAATGGTTCACCTTGACCTCCCCCTTGCAAGAGCACATCGCCACCGTCCGCGCCGCGGGAGAGCCGTGGCATCTCTACGCACGTTGGCTCAGCCAGGCGCTGCAGCACACCGAGTGACGGGTGCCGGATACGACAGCGTCGGGCCGCTGCTCTCGAGGAGAACAGCGGCCCGACTCATGTCATCACAGGATCAGAGGCAGCTCACGAGACAGCGTGAGCTCCCGGGGTGCAGATCACGCGGTGGCGACCTTGTGACGCGACGGCGCCGGCTGCGGCTGCGAGAAGATCACGACGACGATCACGGCGGCGCCGACGACGACGTGGGGCAACCAGACGTTCAGGGCCTCACCGGAGAAGCCGAAGATCCACGGCGACAGCGCCAGGAAGAGGCTCGCGACGATGTCGAACACGAGGTGGACGGGCATCGGGATGAACCCGAAGGGGCCCCATTCGTACTTCGTGAAGAGGCTGTAGACGATGAGGCCGACGCCCAGGACGATCGGGATCACGACGGCGGGACCGCCCATGCCGGCGAAGCCGAAAAGCCACGGTGCGGCGATGAGCGCGATACCCACGATGTAGTCGAGTGCACCGTGGACCTTGGTGGGGATGAAACGCATGATTCCTCCTTGTGCTTCGCCGCGGTTGCGGCTCAACGATGGTTCGGCGCCCGCCGCGAAACGGATTGCCGGGACGCGCGGGAGCGCGCTCATCGAGAACCGGAAGCCCCCTCTCCTCACAGTCATGTCACAGTGTGACGCCGTGGTATCCCAAAATATCGGCGGATCGATAGGTTCGAGGTACCCGTGCTTACCCGCGCACGACACCCGACCTCAGGAGCAAGACATGTCCTCTCGCCGCCGTGCCCTCGCGGGCGCATCCCTCCTCCTCGCCAGCACGCTGCTGGTCTCCGCCTGCACCTCCACCGGCGCCGGTGAAGCGACCGACACGGCCGAAGACGCTCCGCCCATCACCTTCCTCTACTCCCCCTACGCGGACTACGCCCCGTTCTTCCTCGCCGAGGAGAAGGGCTACTTCGAAGATGCCGGCGTCGACGTGGAGCTCGTCGCCAAGGGCGGCAGCTCGGGCGAGACGTACCAGCAGGTGAGCACGGGCAACATCACCGCCGGCGGCGCGACCTGGGGCGCCGGTCTGTTCAACGCCACCAAGTCGGGCGCATCGATCTCCGTCATCGCGAGCGTCTCGCGCATCCCGGAGTCCGGACCGAACCCGTCCCCCCTTCTCGCCTCCGACGCCTCGGGTATCACCGACGCCGCCGACCTCAAGGGCAAGAAGATCGGCATCCCCGGCGACGGCGGCTTCGGCATCTACTCCGTCGCCCTGGCACTGGAGTCCGTCGGGCTCTCCGTCGAGGACGTCGAGCTGGTGAACCTCAGCCCCGGCGACATCCCTGCCGCGCTCGCGAACGGCTCCGTCGAGGCCAGCTGGTCCATCGAGCCCATCTCCTCCGCCGTCATCGCGCAGGGCATCGGCCACGAACTGCTCGACATCGACTACCAGGCCGGCGTCGAGCTCGGCGCGATGGTGTTCAACACCGAGTACGTCGACAAGCACCCGGCCGCCGTGACCGCCTTCACCGCGGCCTACCTCAAGGCCGTGAAGGAGCTCGAGGACGGCGGATGGCAGGATCCCGCCACGCAGGAGATCATCGCGGAGTACACCGATCTCCCTGTCGAGACCCTGACCTCGATCGCACTCACCACGCAGGACCCGAGCGGCGCGATCGACTGGATGGACGTCGCCCGTCAGGAGCAGTTCTTCCGCGACCGCGACGCCCTCGAGTTCGACGGCGACTCCGGCATCCAGGACATCTACCGCGACGACATCCTGAGCGACGCGATCGCTCTGGTCGAGAGCGGCGACCTGGCACCCGCCGGGAAATGAGCGGCCTCAGCGTCCGGGGGCTCTGGAAGGCGTATCCGAACGCGGATCGCAAGGATGAGCTCCTGGTGGCACTCGAGGACATCGATCTGGAGATCGCCGACAACGAGTTCGTCTGCGTCCTCGGCCCCTCCGGCTGCGGAAAGAGCACGCTACTCCGCATCGCCGCCGGACTCGAGAAACCGAGCCTCGGAACGATCGAGACCTCGAGCCGTCCCTCTGTCGTGTTCCAGGAGCACGGAGTTTTCCCCTGGCTGACGGTGGCGCAGAACATCGGCTACCCGCTCAAGCTGCGCGGCCTGTCGCGTGCGCAACGGAACGAGCGCGTGGAGCAGCTCCTCGAGCTCGTCGGCCTGTCGGAGTTCGGCGGCTACTTCCCCGCCCAGATCTCCGGCGGCATGCGCCAGCGCACCTCGGTGGCGCGTGCTCTCGCGGACGACGGTGATCTCCTGCTCATGGACGAGCCGTTCGGTGCTCTCGACGAGCAGACGCGCGTCGCCCTCCAGCAGGAGCTTCTGCAGATCTGGGAACGCACGTCGAAGGCCGTGATGTTCATCACCCACAGCGTCGACGAAGCGCTCATGCTCGCCGACCGCGTGGTCGTGATGTCACATCGCCCCGGGCGCATCATCGACGACATCGCGGTCCCGTTCGGGCGTCCGCGCGACATCGCGGGGCTGCGCAGGGATCCGCGCTACGGCGAGATCACGGAGCGTCTATGGACACTGCTGGAGCGCGGAACGGAACAGGAGGTGGCCTCGTGACCACGATCGCCGACCCCGCCATCGAACGACAGCTCAAGGATGCGGTCAAGGCCGAGCGCGGCTCGGTCTGGGTCCGTCGCCTGGGGCCGTACACGCCGCTCCTCATCCTGGTGGTGTGGGAGATCTGCAGCCGGACCGGTGTGCTCGATGCGCGCTTCTTCCCGGCTCCGAGCTCGATCGTGGAGACGTTCTTCGAGCTGCTGGCCTCCGGCGTGCTCCTCGAGAACATCAGCATCACGCTGTCGCGCATCGCGATCGGCTTCGTGATGGGTGCGATTCCCGGGATCATCCTGGGTGTGCTGCTCGGATCGGTCCGCACGCTGCGCCTGCTGCTGGATCCGATCTTCTCCAGCCTGCTGCCCGTGCCGAAGGTGGCGATCTTCCCTCTGCTGCTGTTGATCTTCGGACTCGGCGAGACCAGCAAGTACGTCATCGTCGCCATCGGCGTGTTCTTCTATCTGCTGTTCAACACGCTCAGTGGCGTCATGCAGACCCCACCGCTTCTCAACGACGTCGCCAACGCGAACGGCGCCACCCGGCTGCAGCGATGGATGACCGTGTCCTTCCCGTACGCGTTGCCGTCCATCTTCACCGGCATCAAGCTGGCGACCGGTGGAGCGTTCGTCATCATCGCGGCGTCCGAGTTCGTCGGCGCGAACAGCGGCCTCGGCTACATGATCTGGAGTTCCTGGGGCACCTTCGCCGTGTCGAAGATGTATGTCGGCATCGTCACGATCTCCGTGCTCGGCTACGCGGCCACGTGGCTGTGGGCACTCCTCGAGCGTCGTGTCGTGCCCTGGGTGAAGTACTGAACGGAGCATCATGAGGGTCACCACTGCGCAGCTCCTCGCCGATCTGCGTCAGACGCTGCAGGACGCCGCGCCCGCAGCTGCTCCGGAGGACGTCGCGCTCGCGGCGTTCTGGGTCGTCCAGGCCGAGCAGCTCGGTCTCGGCGAGTTCGGGATCCGGATGCTCGTCCGGGAGCTCGACCGACTCCGCGAAGACGGCGGCACCCTGGCGAGAAACCTCGCCGACGGCGCCCCGATCGGCTCGGTCGACGCCACGGCCGTCCCCGGCGTGGTCGCGCTGGCAGCGGCAGTCCGGCGCGCGGCAGTCGGTGTCGATGCGCACGGTGTGGCTCTCATCGGGATCCGAGGGGCGGGCGCCCTCGGCATTCTCGGCGTCGCCGCGCGGTCGCTCGCGTCACGGGGTGCTGTCGCCTTCATCGCTGCGCAATCCCCCGCATCCGTGGCCCCGTGGGGCGCGCGGATCGCCGCGATCGGCACGAATCCCCTCGCGATCGCCGTTCCGCGCGCGGATGCTGCTCCGCTGGTCGTCGACTACGCGACGTCGTCGCTCACCCTCGCCGCCGTGCACGAAGCCCGCCGCTCCGGTGCGCAACTCGCCGAAGGGGTCGCGCTGGATGCCGCCGGCGAGCCGACCGTCGATCCTGCCGCGGTCGCCGCCGTGCTCCCCGCCGGACTCGTGGGCTCGCTGACCGGATTGGTCGTCGAACTGCTGGCCGGCGTCGCGGTAGGAGGACGCGTCAGCGATCCGGACGCGCCGATGAGCCGTGGTGCCGTGATCATCGCCTTCGATCCTGCCCGTGCGGGGGGCACCGATACGGCAGCGTCCGCGGCCGCTCTCGACCGCGACTGGCGTGCGGCCGGAGGACACCTCCCCGCGCGCTTCGACGTGCTCGGAGACGGGCCCGAAGAGCTGCCCGGCGCGCTCGACATCGACGACACCGCTGCCACGTGGCTGTCTGCCCGCGTCGCCAGGATGCCCCGCGCATGAGCGGTGTCCTGCGGTCCCGCTCTCTGGACGTCACCCCTGAGGTCGGTCCCCTGTCGGAGCGCCGCACGATCAGCGTGAGCGGCGCAGCTCCCGGCTCTCTGGTCACCGTGCGCGCCGTCACCCGCCGCGACGGGGGCGACTGGGCCGCGCAGGCGACGTTCCTGGCCGACCGCGACGGGTCCGTGGATGCATCCACCCAGGCTCCCGTCTCCGGGGACTACCGCGTCGTCGATGCGATGGGGCTGTTCTGGTCGCAGCGACGCGAGCCGGGGACGACCGGCTCCGCAGAGCCGTCCGACGTCGATGCGCCCCTGCGCACCACCGTGACCGCGTGGAGCGAGCCTGGTACCGGCCATCTCGATGTCGACGACGAAGGCGCGGTGGCCTCTCAGGACAGTGTGGAGGTCGTGCAGTGGCTCCGCGGCGAGGGAGTCTCGCGCACGGAGATCCGCCACGACGGACTCGTCGGCACGCTCTTCCGCCCCGCACTCCCCGGCTCTCTGCCGACGGTGATCGTCCTGAACGGCTCTGGCGGAGGGATCAACGAGGCGCGGGCTGCGCAGTATGCCTCTCGCGGCATACAGGCTTTCGCTCTCGGATACTTCCGCGCTCCCGGCCTGTCGGACCACATCTCCCGCACACCCTTGGAGTACTTCGAACGGGCGCTGAGGTACGTCGCGACCACACTCGACCCTGCGGGCGGGCGCGCCGTCGTCAGCGGACAGTCCCGCGGCGGAGAGCTCTCGCTGCTGCTCGCCGCGACCTATCCCGAACTCGTGCTCGCAAGCGTGCCGTTCGTGCCGGGGGCATTCGTCTTCGGCGCCCAGGGCGCAGCGGACCCGACCGAGGGCTGGAGCGGCCCGACCTGGACCCTCGGCGGCGAGCCGCTCGAGCACCTCTGGAACGGCAACTCCGGCGTGACATGGCAACCGTGGAACGACGAACCGCCACCCACGCGCCACCGTGACGTCTACATCGACGGTCTGCACGACCGACGGTTGGCACGCGCGTCGCGTATCCCGATCGAGAACTTCGCGGGGCCGGTGCTCTGCGTGTCGGGACTGGATGATCGCGCCTGGCCGTCCAGCATGGCCTCCCGCATCGTCCTCGACACCCTGGAGCGACACGGCCACTCCGCCGAGCGGCTCCACCTCGACTACGAGGACGCGGGTCACGGCATCGCGCTCCCCCACCTGCCCAGCACCGACATCGAGCGCACGCATCCCGTCTCCGGCGTGCACTACTCGAACGGCGGAACGCCGCGCGGCATCGCTGCCGCCAGCGCCGATTCGTTCGAACAGGTCTGCGCTTTCATCCACCGCACGGCCGTCCAGGCATCCGCCGACGGTCGCGACATCCCCCGAGCAGAAGGACGGTAGTCATGCCCGCGAACGAGCACCTCGAAGGCCAGTGGCGGGAGTGGCGTCATGCCCGGGTCGCAGAGCTGACGCGTCCCTACGGGTGGACGGCACTCGTCGCCCAGCACTGGCTCCGCGACGGCGACACCGGCCTCGTGCTCGAAGGCCTGCCCGGCACCTGGGGCGTCGCGGACGGCAAGGTCCTGTACACGCCACCGGCCGAGGGCCCAAACCTGGTGGTCGACGGGGAGTACGCCACCGCGACCGTCGAGATCGTCCCCGGTCGTAATCAGACCTACGGACACGGACGCAGCGTTCCGGTCTACTTCGGTGTGAGCGAGGTCGAGACGATCCCCCGCACGACTGACGACGGCGACCGCATCTTCGCCGTCCGCGTGCGCGACCCCCGCGAATCCGCCCGCAAGGACTTCTCGGGCCTCACCGCGTACGAGTACGACCCGGCCTGGCGCATCCCCGCTCGTTTCACCCCCGCCGTCCGCGAAGACGTGGAGCAGGTGACCGTCGAGACCGGCGTGCGTGAGACGACGGCGCGCATCGGGACTCTGACCTTCGAGCATGCCGGACGCACGTACGAGCTCGCGCTGATCGGCAAGGATGCGTCCTACGGCGTGCAGCCCGTGGCGCACATCCGCGACCTCACGAGCGCGAAGACCACGTACGGGGCCGGACGCGTCGTCGAGCTGCAGTTCAGCGACGAGTCGGGCGAGCGCATCGACCACATCGATTTCAACTACCTGACCGCTCTCCCCTGCGCTTTCACGAACTTCGTGACGTGCCCGCTCCCCCCGAGCCAGAACCATCTGGACTTCGAGGTGCTCGCCGGGGAGAAGAAGCCCGATGTCGTGATCGACCGCGTCCTCACCTTCCAGAGCAGCTGAGCGTGGGTCGAGGGCTGCGCCGCACGACTCGCGGCGCAGTCCCAGGCGGCACTGCTACGGTGGGCATGTCGGCAGCGTGCCGACGTCAGGGAAGACTTCTTGTCGACCAACGGGCCTTTCGGCCATTTCGTTCTCCGTCGCCTCCTCTGTGCGAGTGCGAGGAGCGTCCTGCCCGTGTCATCCATACCCCGTTCGATCGACCCTGCCGCACGTGAGTGGGCTGCGCCGATCGCGCTCCCCCTCGGCACCTCGGCCATCGTGTACTGCGAAGGCCAGTTCGGCGAGCAGGACGGCAAGACCGCCAACGGCCTCGTCCGGCACTCGGAGAAGTACGAGATCCTCAGTGTCATCGACACGACGCACGCCGGCGCGGACGCCGGTATGGTGCTCGACGGCGCCTCGAAGGGCATCCCGATCCTCGACGGACTCGCCTCTGCCATCGCCCACGCCGGGTACGTTCCCGACTACCTGATCTGCGGCGTCGCCCCCGCCGACGGCCTGCTCTCGGCCGACCAGCGCACGGTGCTGCTCGATGGGATCTCGCGAGGGATGCACATCATCAACGGACTCCACGAGTTCCTCACCGATGATGCCGAGTTCGTCGCCGCGAGCCTTCTCGCCGGCGTGACGATCACCGACATCCGCCGCCCCAAGGAGAAGAAGGATCTGCATCTGTTCTCCGGACGGATCTTCGACGTCACCTGCCCGCGCATCACGGTTCTCGGCACCGACGGCGCGATCGGCAAGCGCACGACGTCGACGCTTCTGGTCCGCGCGCTCAACGAGCGAGGAATCCATGCCGTGATGGTCGGCACCGGACAGACGACGATCATCCAGGGCGGCAAGTACGGTGTGGCGCTGGACGCCCTCGTGCCGCAGTTCTGCTCCGGCGAGGTCGAGAACCAGGTCGTCGCCGCATTCGAGGGCGAGGACCCCGATGTGATCATCGTCGAGGGCCAGGGCGCGCTCAGCCACCCCGCCTACATCACGTCAGCGCACATCCTCCGCGGAAGTCAACCCGTCGGAGTCATCGTGCAGCATGCACCGGGCCGCAAGGTGCTCGGAGACTTCCCGATGGTCGCGATGCCGACCGTCACGAGCGAGATCGCACTGATCGAAGCGTTCTCGGACACCCGGGTGATCGGCGTCACCGTGAACCACGAGAATCTCTCGACGCAGGAACTGGCCGACGCGATCGACGAGATCGAGTTGGATACCGGTCTCCCGGCGACGGACCCTCTGACGCGACCGCAGTCGGACCTCGTCGACATGGTGCTGCGCGCGTTCCCAACCCTCAGCCCTGTGCCTGCCACCCGTAGCGCCGCGTGAGAGCGGTCCCCACGCGGTCGTAGCGTCGGCGATCGAGGACGGCGGCCTCGCGCCGCAGCCCTCGCTCGTGCACGCTGTAGAGCTGTTCGATGTCGACCCACGACTCGCGTCCCTGCGAGTCCCAGGCGCCGGTTCCGATCGAGAGGTAGTCCCGATCTCCGTCATGGGGCTTGCTGGTCATCCGCACGGCATAGACACGGTCCGCGGATTCGCGCCCGATCACGAGCACGGGACGGTCCTTGCCGCGACCGTCGTTCTCCTCGTAGGGCACCCAGGTCCAGATGATCTCGCCGGCGTCCGGCGCCCCGTCGCGGTCCGGTGCGTAGTCGATTCGTAGAGCGTCGATCCGGTCCGGATCGACGCGGACGGTGCCGGTCCCGGCGACGACGCTGGGCTGGGGTGCGTCACGCGGTTCGGTGCGCAGACGCGCGTTCGGGCGTCTCGGAGCTGATGTCCGAGACGCCCGATTCGATCCCAGTACTGTGCGCAGGATCTCCGCGAGAGTGGAGAGGATACCGTTCGAAGAGCTCACACGGTCACCCTAACCGCCCCTCATGCATCTGCGAGTGCGTATCCCTCTTCACCGTGGACGACCTGGTCGACACCGGCGATCTCGTCCTCATTCGTGATGCGGAATCCGATCGTCTTCTCGATCGCGAAGCCGATGATGAAGGCGACCACGAACGAGTACACGAGCACGCCCAGCGCGGCGATCACCTGGACGGCGAGCTGGCGGGCATCGCCACCGACGAACAGGCCGGTGCCGGTGGCGAAGAAGCCGAGGTACAGCGTTCCGATGAGACCACCCACGAGGTGGATGCCGACGACGTCGAGCGAGTCGTCGAAGCCGAGGCGGAACTTCAACTCCACCGCGAGGGCGCAGACGATACCGGCGACGGCACCGAGCAGCAGCGACCAGCCAGGGGTCAAGTTGGCGCAGGCGGGGGTGATCGCGACGAGACCGGCGACCGCACCCGACGCGGCGCCGACCGATGTGGCCTTGCCGTCCTTGATGCGCTCGATCAGAATCCAGCCGAGGATCGCCGCCGCGGTCGCGCCGAGGGTGTTCAGGCCGATGAGACCGACGCCGCCCATGTCCTCTGCGAGCCACTCGGCACCGGCGTTGAAGCCGAACCAGCCGAACCACAGCAGCGCGGCGCCCAGGAGCGTCAGCGGCACGTTGTGGGGCTTCAGGATGCCCTTCTGGAAGCCGATGCGCTTGCCGAGGACGAGCGCGAGAGCGAGAGCGGCGGCACCGGCGTTGATGTGCACAGCGGTACCACCGGCGTAGTCGATGACGCCGATCCCGCTGTCCTCACCGAAGAGGGTGGTGCCGAGGTTCATGATCCAGCCACCGCCCCAGACCCAGGCGGCGACCGGGAAGTATCCGACCGTGGCGAAGACGCCGGCGAAGATCAGCCAGCTGCCGAACTTCGCACGGTCGGCGATGGCGCCGGAGATCAGTGCGACGGTGATGATCGCGAAGGTCGCACCGTAGGCGACGCCGAGCAGCGCCACGTTGGAGCCTTCACCGGCGGCGAGGTTCGCCAGTCCGAAGTCGGCGAAGGGGTTGCCGGCGAAGGCGGTCGGACTGTCGACGGCGCTCATCGAGAAGCCGAAGAGAATCCACAGCACGGCGACAAGGCCGATCGAGCCGAAGCTCATCATCATCATGCTGACGACGCTCTTCGCCTTGACGAGACCGCCGTAGAAGAAGGCGACGCCAGGCGTCATGAGCAGAACCAGCGCTGTCGCGGTGATCGCCCACGAGATGTTGCCGGGAGCATCCATAGGAAAACCTCACATCCGAAGTAATTGAGAGCTTCAGTGTGACCACGCGCGGTTTCGTCAATGCGTGAAGTTTGTTTCTGCGCTGTTACAGCCTGCCCCTGGGTGTGAACATCGCGTTACAGGGGCCTTCGCGGTTACGCAGAATGCGTGAGAGCGTTCAACCGGGAGATGGCGCGGAGGTACTTCTTGCGGTATCCGCCGGACAGCATCTCGTCGGAGAAGACGGCGTCCAACCCGGCACCGGTGGCGATCACCGGGATCTGCGCGTCGTAGACACGGTCGACGAATGCGACGAGCCGCAGAGCCTCGGACTGGTCGACCAGCTGGTGCACGCCGCGCAGGCCGACCAGATCGACGCCGGTCAGCAGACGGATGTAGCGAGAGGGATGCACCTGCGCGAGGTGGCGGATCAGATCGTCGAAGGCATCGTCGGACGCGCACTTCGCTGCGCCCGCGTCCTCGAGCGCCTCGCTGTACTGCGCGTGGTCGAGCACCACGGCATGCCCGTCGAGGGCACGCTGGCGGAAGTCGACGCCGTCGATGCGCAGCGTCTGGAAGCTGTCGGACATGGCGTGGATCTCTCGGAGGAAGTCCTGGGCGGCGAAGCGCCCTTCGCCCAGCGCGTTCGGCGGGGTGTTGGACGTCGCCGCCAGTCGGGTTCCCGTGGGTACGAGCTCGCCGAGGAGCCGCGTCATGACCATGGTGTCGCCCGGATCGTCGAGCTCGAACTCGTCGATGCAGAGCAGATCGGCGCCCTTGAGGAGATCCACGGTGTTCTTGTAGCCGAGTGCGCCCACCAGGGCCGTGTACTCGATGAACGATCCGAAGTACTTCCGACGAGCCGGCATCGCGTGGTAGATCGACGCCAGCAAGTGCGTCTTGCCGACGCCGAAGCCGCCGTCGAGGTAGACGCCCGGCTTCAGCTCGGGCTCCTTCTTGGCGCGGCTGAAGAATCCACCGCTCTTCACAGGGGCGCCACGACCGGCGAAGCGCATCAGCGTCTCCTTGGCCTCCTCCTGCGAGGGGTACGCGGCATCCGCCCGATAGCTCTCGAAGGTCGCGGTGTCGAACTGGGGAGGCGGCACGAGGCTCGCCAGCATCTCGGGACCGCTGACGGTGGGCTGGCGCTCGGAGAGGTGCACGATGCCGGTGCGGCTCGTCGTATCGGTCATCACGGTCCTGTATCGGTGCTGGCCTGTGTCGAAGTCTTACGAATCCGGCGCAGGGCGCACAGCGGGGATCTATCGTCGTAGGGGACGGGTCAACATTACGCCGTCCGCACAGCCGCATCGTCCGCTCACCGCTTTGGAGATCCCTATGGCCATCGAGTTCGATTCCTCCTCCCCCAAGTTCGCCGAGTACTCCGAGCCGGGACGTCTGGTGACCACCGAGTGGCTCGCGGCGCGCCTCGACACCCCGGGACTGGTGGTCGTCGAGTCCGACGAAGACGTCCTCCTCTACGAGACCGGCCACATCCCCGGCGCGGTGAAGGTCGACTGGCACACCGAGCTCAACGACCCGGTGGTGCGCGACTACGTCGACGGCGAAGGATTCGCGGAGCTGCTGAGCCGTAAGGGCATCGCGCGCGACGACACGGTCGTGATCTACGGCGACAAGAACAACTGGTGGGCCGCATACGCGCTGTGGGTCTTCTCGCTGTTCGGGCATGAGGACGTCCGTCTGCTCGACGGCGGCCGCGACCGCTGGATCGCGGAAGGCCGCGAACTGACCCGCGAGGCGACCGTTCGCCCGGCGACCGAGTACCCGATCGTGGAACGAGACGACTCGGTCATCCGCGCATACAAGGAGGACGTCCTCTCCCACATCGGCAACCCGTTGATCGACGTCCGCTCCCCCGAGGAATACAGCGGTGAGCGCACGACGGCTCCCGCCTACCCGGAAGAGGGCACGCTGCGCGCCGGCCACATCCCCACGGCCCAGAGCGTGCCGTGGGCGAAGGCGGTAGCGGAGGACGGAGGATTCAAGTCTCGCGCCGAGCTCGATGCCATCTACCGCGACGGCGCCGGCCTCGCCGATGGAGACGACGTCGTGGCGTACTGCCGCATCGGCGAACGCTCCAGCCACACGTGGTTCGTGCTCAAGCACCTGCTCGGATTCGAGAACGTACGCAACTACGACGGATCCTGGACGGAGTGGGGCAGCGCCGTGCGCGTCCCCATCGTCACCGGCAGCGAGCCGGGCTCGCTCTGATCGTGTGAGAATTCAGGGATGAGCACCACGCACGTCCCTGACATCCTCGCCGAGATCCGCGACGGCTTCCTCGAGACGCCGGAGGCCGATCGTCTGCTGCTCCTGCTGGAGTTCGCCGACGAGCTGCCACCGGTATCCGAGGAAGTCGCGAACCATCCGGAGATGTGCGAGCGCGTGGCGGAGTGCCAGTCCCCCGTCTACATCTACGTCGAGGTGGTCGACGGGATCGTCACCATGCACGCGACAGCCCCGCCGGAGGCGCCCACCACGCGCGGTTTCGCCAGCATCCTGGTTCAGGGCATCACGGGCCTCACCCCCGACGAGGTGCTCGCGATCCCCGATGACTACCCGCAGTCGATCGGCCTCACCAAGGCCGTGTCGCCGCTGCGCATCGGCGGGATGACCGGGATGCTGATGCGGGCCAAGAAGCAGGTCAGGCAGAAGCGCTGAAACCCTGCGTCTGCAGCCACTCGGTGATCGCCGCGTTCCACCCGGTCTGGTCGTAGTTCCACAGCTTCGTGTGGCGAGCGACGGTGAATCGCGGCATCGTCACCAGGTCGGGACGCGCGTCGTGGAGCGCATGCGAGGCATCCGCCGGCACGAAACCGTCGTCCTCGCTGTGCAGGATCAGGATCGGCACCGAGAGCTCCTGCGCGCGGGCGACCATGTCGAGACGGTCGAACGGGATCGCGTCATCGGCGCCGCTCAGCCTCGCCGTGAGCGGCATCGACAACGCCCCCATCGCGAGATCGGGCAAGGGCGCGTGCATGCCGGCCGCGTGGGCCTGGTAGCGCAGCACGGTGCGCCAGTCCACCACCGGCGAATCCAGGATGAGGCCGGCGATCCGCTCGCGGTTTCCCGAGTTGACTGCGGCCTGCAGCGCCACCGCACCGCCCATCGACCATCCCATGAGGATGACGCGGTCGGCGCCGTGACGCAGCGCGTAGGCGATCGCGGCGTCCACGTCGCGCCATTCCGACGCGCCCAGTGCGTAGGCGCCTCCCCGGCTGCGGGGCGCTTCGCCATCGTTGCGGTACGAGACGACGAGGGTGGGCATTCCCGCCGCATGCAGCACCGGCACCGCGCGCAGGCATTCGGCCCGCATCGCGCCCCTTCCATGCACCTGGATGACCCAGGTCCGGGATTCACCGGGGAAGAACCAGGCAGGGCAGGGCCCGGCAGGGGATCCGATGAGGACGTTCTGGCTCGGCAGGTGGAGCTCGCTCGGCGAGGCGTAGTACCAGCCGCTGAAGCGAGCAGCGCGATCGACCTGCGCGCCCGGCTCGATCTGCGTGAGCAGCTTGCGGCGCACGCTGGTCGCATCGGCGCTCAGCACGGCGCCCAGCTTCACGTACCCGTAGGTTCCCGTCGTGAACAGGCCGTAGCGTCCTGGCAGCTCGGTGTCGAGCGTCCGGCGCAGCTCGATCGTCTGGGCGCCGGTGTCGACCGCGATGATCTCCGCATCCGGCGCGCGACGCGCCGGCGTGACCACTCGACGGGCGACCCGGAGGACGATGATCGACAGCACGCCCCCGAGAGCGAGCAACGCGGGGACAAGGAGTGCAACGGCGTGCCTGAGACTCTTCATCGCCTCCTGACTCTAGCCTGTTGCCGTGACCGCACACCCCGAGGCCGGGTCGCTCTTCGACAACGCCATAGCTGAACTGCGCGAGACCGCGTTCCGCGACGACATCGTCGTGCGCGAGATCGGCACCCCCCAAGGGCTCGCTCCGTTCGCCATCGCGCTCGCCGCCGACGTGCGACCGGAGGACGACGGCGAGTCCGTGTACGGCACCGGACGCTTCGTGCTGCTGCACGACCCGGACGCTCCGGATGCCTGGGGCGGAGCATGGCGGATCATCATCTTCGCCCAGGCGCCGTTGGAGACGGAGATCGGGACGGACCCGCTGCTGGCCGACGTCACCTGGTCGTGGCTGGTCGATGCACTCGACTCTCGCGATGCGGTCTACCACGCCGCGTCAGGGACCTCCACCAAGACGCTCTCCAAGGGATTCGGGGGTCTCGCCGTCGAAGGCGACGGCGCCCAGATAGAATTGCGGGCGTCCTGGACTCCGGAAGGCCCGTTCCGACCCCACGTCGAAGCATGGGCCGAGCTGGTCGGAATGCTGGCGGGTCTTCCGCCTGGTTCCGAGGGCATCGCCGTTCTCGGCGCGCGAAAGGCTGTACGTGACTGAATACTCCGTGATCTCGGATGCCGAAGAGTTCCGTGCGGCCTGCGCCGCACTCGCCGACGGCACCGGTCCGGTCGCGGTGGATGTCGAGCGCGCATCCGGTTTCCGCTACTCCCAGCGGGCCTACCTCGTGCAGGTGTTCCGGCGCGACGCCGGCGTCTTCCTGTTCGACCCGCCCGCCATCGGCGACTTCGCCCCGTTGCAGGACGCGATCGGATCGGTCGAGTGGGTCTTCCACGCGGCCAGTCAAGACCTCCCTTCCCTGCGGGAGCTCCACCTCGAGCCGCCGACCATCTTCGACACCGAGCTCGCCTCGCGCCTCCTCGGGCTCGAACGCGTCGGCCTCGCCGCCGTCGTCGAGCACACTCTCGGGATCACGCTGAAGAAGGAGCACTCGGCTGCGGACTGGTCCACGCGCCCATTGCCCGACTCGTGGCTCGAGTACGCCGCCTTGGACGTGCTGCACCTCATCGACGTGCGCGACGCGCTGGCTGCGGAGCTCGTCGAACAGAACAAGACCTCCTTCGCCGAGGAGGAGTTCGCCGCCACTCTCACCCGGGCCCCCAAGCCGCCCAGGGAGGACCCGTGGCGTCGTCTCAGCGGACTCCACCAGGTGCGGGGAGCGCGCAACCTGGCGGTGGCCCGCGCGCTCTGGCAGGCACGCGAGTCCTTCGCACAGGAGCAGGACGTCTCCCCTGGTCGACTGGTGCCGGACCGCTCGCTGGTCGCCGCCGTCATGGCGAACCCGCAGAGCAAGCAGGCCCTCGCCGGCACGAAGGAGTTCCAGGGACGCGCGAGTCGTACGCAGCTGGACCGCTGGTGGCAGGCATTCGTCGACGGCCGCGCGACGGAGGAGCTCCCGCGCGAGCGCGTCCCGAGCGACACGCTCCCCCCGCCGCGTGCGTGGGTGGATCGGAACCCGGAAGCGGATGCCCGGTTGAAGGCAGCCCGCCCGGTGGTCGAGGCGATCGCCGAGGAGCTCTCCATGCCGACGGAGAACCTCCTGACGCCGGAGTACCTGCGCCGCATCGCGTGGGATCTTCCCGGTGAGAGCGCCGAGGACATCGGCGAAGCGCTCGCTGCGCTCGGAGCACGCACCTGGCAGATTGAACAGACTGCACAGAAGATCGCGGACGCCTTTGTAGAAGCAGGGCAAACGCCGGACGAGCCCTCCACGCCCGCTTCGTAGGTTCGACCCAACCGATTCTTCCCGGTTTCCGGCCCTCCATAGACTGAGGCCACCGCACAAACTTGGAGGCAGAGTGGCCGAGATCTCGGACGTCTTCTTCGTCGATGGAGTGCGCACCCCCTTCGGGCGCGCCGGCGAAAAGGGCATGTACTGGAACACCCGCGCTGATGACCTCGCCGTCAAGGCGACCATCGGCCTGTTGGAGCGGAACGCTGCTGTGCCGGCCGACCGCATCGATGACGTCGCGATCGCCGCGACATCGCAGACCGGAGACCAGGGCCTCACGCTCGGCCGTTCCGTGGCGATCCTCGCCGGCCTGCCGCAGACCGTCCCGGGCCTCGCCGTCGAGCGCATGTGCGCCGGCGCCATGACGAGCGTCACGACCATGGGCGCGTCGATCGGCGTCGGCATGTACGACTTCGCCCTCGCCGGTGGCGTCGAGCACATGGGACATCACCCGATCGGCGGAAACGCCGACCCGAACCCCCGTTTCGTCGCCGAGAAGATGGTCGACCCCGGCGCGCTCAACATGGGCGTGACCGCGGAGCGCATCTTCGATCGCTTCCCGCACCTCACCAAGGAGCGCTCCGACCGCTTCGGCATGCTCAGCCAGCACAAGGTGCAGGCGGCTTACGACGCCGGCAAGATCCAGCCGGACCTCGTGTCCGTGGCCGTCAAGAATGCTGACGGCGCCTGGGGGCTCGCCTCCGAGGACGAGGGTCGTCGTCCGCAGACCACGATGGAGGACCTCGCGGCGCTCAAGACGCCGTTCCGTCCGCACGGTCGTGTCACGGCCGGCACATCCTCCCCGCTCACCGATGGAGCGACGATGTCGCTCCTCGCCGGCGGCGGAGCAGTGAAGGAGTTCGGGCTGGCCCCGAAGATGCGCATGGTGTCGTTCGCCTTCGCCGGCGTGCAACCGGAGATCATGGGCATCGGCCCGATCCCGTCGACCGAGAAGGCGCTGAAGAAGGCCGGGCTGACGATCGCCGACATCGGCCTGTTCGAGCTGAACGAGGCCTTCGCGATCCAGGTCATCTCCCTTCTCGACCACTTCGGCATCGCGGATGACGACCCTCGCGTGAACCAGTGGGGCGGCGCGATCGCCCTCGGCCACCCGCTGGCCGCGTCCGGCGTCCGCCTGATGATCCAGCTCGCGGCCCAGTTCGCGGAGCGCCCCGATGTGCGTTATGGCCTCACGGCGATGTGCGTCGGTCTCGGTCAGGGCGGCTCCGTCATCTGGGAGAACCCGCACTACAACGGCAAGAAGAAGAAGTGAGCGCGAACGTGACGAACTACGAAGCCATCGACTTCGCCCCGATCCAGGCGCTCACCGAGGGCGAGGTGATCACGCACTCCCCTGTGCGTGACATCCGTCTCGCCTCCGGCAAGGTGCTCGCGCTCATCACGCTCGACAACGGCCGCGACCACACGCGCCCGAACACGCTCGGGCCGGCCACGCTCACCCAGCTCGGCGAGACTCTCGACGGCCTGAAGGCGCGCGCGGCATCCGGTGAGATCCAGGCTGTCGGCATCACGGGCAAGCAGTACATCCTCGCGGCCGGCGCCGATCTGTCCGACATCAGCAAGGTCGGCTCTCGCGACAATGCCCGTCTGATCGCGCAGCTGGGGCACAAGGTGCTCGGCAAGTTCTCCGAGCTCGGCGTTCCCTCGTTCGCCTTCGTGAACGGGCTCGCGCTCGGCGGCGGGCTCGAGATCGCGCTGAACTCGTCCTACCGCACGGTCGATGCGTCCGCGGCGGCCGTCGCCCTCCCCGAGGTCTTCCTCGGCATCATCCCGGGCTGGGGTGGCGCGTACCTGCTGCCGAACCTGATCGGCATCGAGAACGCGCTCGAGGTCGTCATCTCGAACCCGCTCAAGCAGAACCGCATGCTCAAGCCGCAGCAGGCGTTCGATCTCGGGATCTTCGACGCGATCTTCCCGGCGGCGAACTACCTCGAGAACTCGCTCGCCTGGGCCGACGCGGTCCTCGGCGGGAAGAAGGTCGAGCGCAAGAACGAGCCGGGCAAGATCGAGCGGCTCACCAAGTGGCCGATCGCGATAAAGATGGCGCGGGGCATGCTCGAGTCGAAGATCGGCACGGTTCCGAAGTCGCCGTACGCGGCGCTCGACCTGCTCGACAAGGCGAAGAGCGGCACCAAGGCCGAGGGCTTCGCCCGTGAGGACGAGGCGCTCGCCGAACTCGTGACCGGTGACCAGTTCGCCGCGTCCATGTACGCGTTCGATCTGGTGCAGAAGCGCGCCAAGCGCCCCGTCGGAGCGCCGGACAAAGCGCTCGCCAAGAAGGTCACCAAGGTCGGCATCATCGGCGCAGGGCTCATGGCCAGTCAGTTCGCGCTGCTGTTCGTGCGCAAGCTCCAGGTGCCGGTGCTGATCACCGACCTCGACCAGGCCCGCGTCGACAAGGGCGTTGCCTACATCCACGAGGAGATCGGCAAGCTCGAGGCCAAGGGGCGGCTCGACGCCGATTCCGCGAACAAGCTGCGCGCGCTCGTCACCGGAACCACCGACAAGAGCCTCTACGCGGACTGCGACTTCGTGATCGAGGCCGTGTTCGAAGAGGTCGGCGTCAAGCAGCAGGTGTTCGGCGAGATCGAGAAGATCATCGCCGAGGATGCGATCCTGGCGACGAACACCTCGTCGCTGTCGGTCGAGGAGATCGGCTCGAAGCTCGCCCACCCGGAGCGACTGGTCGGATTCCACTTCTTCAACCCGGTCGCCGTGATGCCGCTGATCGAGATCGTCCGCACTCCGACCACGTCGGATGCGGCGCTCTCCACGGCGTTCGTCGTGGCGCGGAACCTGGGCAAGAACGCGGTGCTCACCGCCGACGCTCCCGGATTCGTGGTGAACCGTCTGCTGGCGAAGGTCATGGGCGAGGCCGCACGCGCCGTGTACGAGGGCACGCCGATCGCCGACGTCGAGAAGGCGTTCGGGCCGCTCGGATTGCCGATGGGCCCGTTCCAGTTGATCGATCTGGTCGGCTGGAAGGTCGCCGCTCACGTCCAGGACACCATGGTCCACGCCTTCCCCGATCGCTTCTACGCGAACGAGAACTTCCATGCGCTCGCCGCCCTGGACGCCGTCGTGGAGAAGGACAAGGGTGGCCGCGTGACGGGCTGGACCAAGCAGGCCGAGAAGCTCCTCAAGCCTGCGGTGGGCTCCGCCCCCGCCTCGGCGAGCACGATCCTCGCGCGGGTGCAGGACGGGCTTGCTCAGGAGATCAAGCTCATGCTGGACGAGGGCGTCGTGCCGGAGGTCGAGGACATCGATCTCTGCTTGATCCTCGGCGCCGGCTGGCCGTTCATCGACGGCGGCGCCTCGCCGTACCTCGATCGCGAAGGCGCATCCGAGCGGGCCTTCGGCGGGTCGTTCCACACTCCGCAGATCCACGGCGTCGAGAGCCGCTGACCTCCGCAGCAGACAGCCGGAGGGGCCACGTCACGACGTGTCCCCTCCGGCTTCTTCGTGTCGTCAGATCGCCTGCTGCGCGGGCCGCCGATCCTCCGCACCGGCGTGCGGCCAGTACGAGAGCGCCCGCTCGGCGAGTGCGGTGATCGTCAGAGACGGGTTCACGCCCGGATTCGCCGGCACCGCAGCCCCGTCGACGATGTGCAGGCCCGGATGCCCCCACACGCGGTGATAGCTGTCGATCACCCCGGTGCGCGGTGAGGACGAGATCACAGCACCGCCGAGGAAGTGAGCGGTGAGGGGGATGCCGAACACCTCCGGCCATGATCCTCTGGCAGCCGTAGGAACCCCGCCTTCGGCCTGCATCCGCGCCGCGATCGCCTCGGCCGCACGATGGGCCTGCGGTAGATGGCTCGGGTTCGGCTCCCCGTGGCCCTGCGCACTCGTGAGGGTCAGACGCCCGAACCGACGGCGCAGCGACAGCGTCAGCGAGTTGTCGGCCGTCTGCATCACGAGCGCGATGATGCCGCGTTCGCTCCAGCGGCGGAGTGTGCCGAGCCGCAGTTGACGGACCGGGGCTCGGAGCGTCTGCGCGAGGACGCTGCCCACTCGTCCCCCCAGGCCGCGATCTCCGGGCACCATCACGGTCGCGAGCGCGCCCATCAGGTTCGAACCGGGACCGTAGCGGACGTTCTCGACGTGCGTCCGCTCATCGATGTGGAACGAGGTCGTGATCGCGACGCCGCGGGCAAGTTCGAGCGAGTCCGGCACCGCAGTCGCGACGGCCCCGTCGAGCGCCTCCGAGTTGGTGCGCGTGAGCCGCCCCAGCGTCTCGGAGACCCGCGGAAGGGCGCCCTCGTGCTTCATCCGGTGCAACAGCTGCTGGGTGCCCCAGGTGCCGGCGGCCAGCACGACCTGACGGGCCGTCACGGTCCGCTGACCATGCCGCATCCATGCTCCGCTGCGACGAGTGGTGATCGCGAATCCGCCGTCGCGGAGTTCGCGCACCTCGGTCACGGTGCGGAGCGCTTCGATCACGACACCGCGCCTCTCGGCGAGAGCGAGATAGTTCTTCATGAGCGTGTTCTTCGCCCCGACACGGCAGCCGACCATGCAGTTGCCGCACAGCGTGCACCCTGTGCGCTCCGGTCCCTCGCCACCGAAGAACGGGTCAGCGACGCGCTCCCCCGGCCGGCCGAACCAGACGCCGACAGGCGCATGCCGGAACGTCCCGCCGACACCGAGGTCGTCCGCCGCACCCGCCATGATGCGCTCGACCGGTCCGGTGTACGGATAGCGCTCGACGACGCCGAGCATCCGCTTCGCCGTCGCGTAGTGAGGAGCGAGCTCGGTCTCCCAGTCCGCGATCCCGCGCCACTGCGGGTCTTGGAAGAACGCCGCCCCCGGCTGATAGAGCGTGTTGGCGTAGTTGAGCGATCCGCCGCCGACACCGGCGCCGGCCAGGATCATGACGTGCGGGAGACGGTGGATCCGCTGCACCCCGTAGCAACCCAGCGCGGGAGCCCACAGGTAGCGGCGCACGTTCCAGCTGGTCCGAGCGAAGTCCTCGTCGGCGAATCTTCGTCCGGCCTCGTACACCCGCACCCGATAGCCCTTCTCGCGCAACCGCAGCGCGGCGACGGACCCGCCGAAGCCGGAGCCCACGATCACGACATCCTCATCGAAGTCCGTCATCGCTGCACTCCCCTGCGCGGAACCATCACCGTAAGCGCGCCCGCGCGCAGCTCGATCGTGCAGGTCCCCGCGCCCACCCGCTCGCCGTCGGCGTACACGACCAGATCCGGCGCGGCCACCTCGACCCGACGCGCGCGTCTGTGGCTCACCTCCGGTCGCGTGAGATGCCGCCCCTGCAGCAGCAAAGGGAACAACCGGATCAGCCGCAACCGCGTCAATGGCCGCACGTGCACGATGTCGAGCATCCCGTCATTCGCCGCCGCCCCGGCGCACACCGGCATCCCGCCGCCGTAGCTCGCCGTGTTCCCGACCGCGATCAGCGTGCCCGGTGCATCGTGCAGGGCCTCCCCGTCCACCGAGACACGAAACGCGACAGGGCGCAGCCGGAGGAGCTCGATCACGAGCGCCAGGTAGTAGCGAAGGACGCCGCGTGGCCACCGCAGACGATTGGTGCGGTCGCTCACCTTCGCGTCGAAGCCCAGGGCGGCGACCGTGAGGAACAGGCGCGTGCCGAGGGCGCTGTGCACCTCTCCCACGTCGACCACGCACGGCACGCCCTGCAGCGCGAGCGCCGCAGCGTCGCCTGGATCGTCGCGGGGCAGCTGCAGGGCCCTGGCGAGGTCGTTGCCCGTGCCCGCCGCGACGAGCACGACAGGTACGGAGTGCGCCGTCACCTCCGCGAGGATGCCCGACAGCGTGCCGTCGCCGCCCACGACGACGAGAGCGGCCGGTTCCTCACGGAGCGCCTGCGCGGCCAGCTCAGCCGTCTGCCGGGCCGAGGTTCCCGCGTAGCTGCGGATCTGTGCCCCCTCATCGTGAAGCCGCGCAATGGCGGCCGCGGCCGCCTGCGCACCACGACCCTTGCCCGCGAACGGGTTCGACAGCACCGCGATGTGCGTGCCCATGTCAGTCCGTTCGTCCGGCGCGGTCCATCGCGATCACCGCGCCCGGGTTGAGGATGCCACGCGGATCGAGTTCGCGCTTGATCGCCGACAGGATGCGCACGCCCGTCTCACCGATCTCCTGCGCCAGCCACGGGGCGTGATCGCGTCCGATCGCATGGTGATGACTGATCGTGCCGCCGGCCGCGAGGATCGCATCGTTCACGGCGGATTTGACCTTCTCCCAGACGGCGAGCTGGTCGCCGCGCACCCCGGCGAGGATCGTGAAGTAGAGCGAGGCACCCGTGGGGTAGATGTGGGAGATGTGGCACATCACGAACGATTTGGCGCCGGCTTCCGCCGCGAAGCCGTCCTTGATCACACTCGTCACCGCATCACGCAGACCGGAGAGACCGGCCCAGACCGTGGCCGTCTCGAGGGTTTCGCAGAAGACACCGGCGTCGAGAAGGGAATCCCGCAGGTATGGCCCGTCGAATCGACCGTCGAGCCACGCCTCCGCGTCGGTCTCGCCGGAGGAGGACCCGCCCGCCGCACGGAGGATCTCGGCCGTGCGCGCGCGCCGGTGCGCGATGTCGTCGCCCTCATACACCGTGACGATACTCGCCCCCTTCGCCAGCACCTTGCCGATCTTGCCCAGCTGCGCCAAGCTCACGGCAGTCTCCGCCTCATCGGACAGACGGATCACGGTCGGGCCGGTCGCGCTCTGCGCCACGTGTCGCAGCGCCTCGGCACCGGTCGCGAAGTCAGGGATCGACCAGGATTCGAGTATCCGCTGCTGCGGAAGGGGATGTACCCGGACCCTGACCTCTGTGATCACCCCGAAGATCCCCTCAGAGCCGAGGAACACCCGGATCAGGTCGGGACCGGCCGCCGAGCCGGGCGATCGACCGAGTTCCAGGTCGCCGGTCGGCGTGGCCACGCGGATGCCCGTGACCATCGTGTCGAACCGGCCGTACCCCGCGGAGTTCTGTCCGGATGACCGGGCAGCCGCGAAGCCTCCGATCGTGGCGTACCGGAAGCTCTGCGGGTAGTGACCGAGCTCGAAACCGTGCGCGGAGAGCAGCCCCTCCGCCTCTGGCCCCGTCGTTCCCGCGGCGAGCACGGCGTCTCCGCTCACCGGGTCGAGGTTGATCAGTCCCGACAATCGGCGCAGATCGAGGCTCACCACGGCGCGATGCGCCCCTCTGTCGGGATCGAGCGCCCCGACGACGCTCGTCCCTCCCCCGAACGGGATGACGGCCACGTCGAGTTCAGCGGCCGCGGTGAGCACCGCGGTCACCTCGTCATGCGTGCCGGGGCGCAGCACGGCATCCGGCACCCGCTGCTCGGCCGCGCGCCGCCGGAGCAGGTCCGGCGTGGATCGGCCGCCGGCATGGCGGATGCGGGCCTCGTGCGTCACATCCACCTGCGCGAAGCCCACCGCGCGTCCGAAGACGTCCAGATCATGCGCCGTGAGCGCGGAGGGGGCGACGGTCACATCGGCCAGTTCGACCGCGTCCGCAGGGCGTCTCGTCCTGCCCAGCAACAACGGCAGCAGAGTCCGCACAGCGAGCGGGAGATCCGTCGCCTGGGCGGGATCTCCCCATCCGTTCCATCTCATCGGCCGATCGCCATCGACCCTGCCGCTTTCTCGGTCCATGCATTACAGTGTGACAGATCATGGAAGAACGTCAACCAGCAGATGTCTCGAACGGCCAGGGCGACGCCACGCGCGAGCGGATCCTCGACGCGGCCGACGCACTGATCCGGCGCCGCGGCGTACACGGTGTGACGGTCGCCGAGCTCGCCAGACGCTCCACACTCAGCCGTCCCACGATCTATCGCAACTGGAGCGACGCGGATGACGTGGTGAGGTCGGCCCTCCTGCGGCGGGTGTCGCGGATTCTCGATGCCTTCCCCGTCCCCGCGCGGAGCCGTCCGCAACTGGTCGACGATGTGCTGCGATTCACGACGATGTTCCGCGCGGATGCCGTCTACGCGCGACTGCTCGACGACGAACCGGAGGCGTTCACCCGCTACACCCTGCAGCGGGTCGGATCCAGTCAGCGCCTGATCCTCGGCTGGCTCGAAGCAGCCATCAGCGCTGCGCAGCAGGACGATTCCGTCCGTCGCGGTACTCCACGGGACATGGCAGTCATGCTGCTGCTGATCGCCCAATCCGCCGTCCTCTCGCACGGCACCGTCGCCGACCTGATCGACGAAGACGCCTGGCAGCACGAACTCCGTGCCGCCATCGACGGACTGCTTCGGCCATGACTGCCGGGACCGCGCTCAACGCCGAGCGCAGGCGTGTCGAGATCGAACGGTCATCCGAGGAGACCGTCGACGTCCTCGTCGTCGGTGGAGGGATCACCGGCGCCGGGGTGGCGCTCGACGCCGCCGCTCGCGGTCTGCGGGTGACCCTGATCGAGGCAGAGGATCTCGCGTTCGGCACCAGTCGTTTCAGCTCCAAACTCGTGCACGGCGGTCTGCGCTACCTCGCCACGGGAGACTTCGCCACGGCGCGCGAGAGCGCGATCGAACGCCACCACCTGATGAGCACGATCGCCCCTCACCTCATCCGACCACTCGCCCAGGTACTTCCCTTCGGCCCGGGTGTGACCGTCAGGCAACGAGCGGCCGGCGCTGTCGGCATGGGAATGGGCGATCTGCTGCGCATGCACGCGCACACCCGTCGCACCGTGCTCCCCGCCCCGCGCCCCGTGACCGCGCGTACGGTTCTCCGCCTCACCCCTGGCGTCCGGCCTCGAGGTCTCCGCGGCGGGATGCTCTCCTACGACGGACAGCTCATCGACGACGCCCGCCTGGTGGTGTCGGTCGCGCGAACCGCAGCGGGGCTCGGCGCCCGCATCCTGACACGCGTGCGCGCTCTCGCGCTGAGAGCAGAGGGTGCGACTGTCGAAGATGCGATCACCGGCGAACGGTGGGAGCTCCGGGCGCGGAGCGTGGTGAATGCGACGGGAGTGTGGGCCGGAGCGCTCGACGAGTCGATCACGGTGCGACCGAGCCGCGGCACGCACATCGTGCTGGATGCGGATAGTCTCGGCAGTCCCCGCGCCGCACTCACGATCCCGTTGGAGGGATCGATCAGCCGCTACATCTTCGCCCTGCCGCAGCAGCTCGGCCGGGTGATCGTCGGCATCACGGATGAGGACGCCCCGGGCCCCATCCCGCGCGTCGCCGAGCCGTCGGAGGGCGAGATCTCGTTCCTGCTCGCGAACCTCAACCGCGTCCTTGCGCATCCGATCCGGCGTGAGCACGTGCGCGGCGCCTTCGCCGGCCTGCGTCCGCTGGTCGACAGCGGAACCGCATCGACCGCCGACGTCTCCCGCCGTCATCTCGTCTCGATGTCGGACGAGGGCTTCGTGACGGTGCTCGGCGGCAAGCTGACGACCTACCGACGCATGGCGGAGGACGCCGTCGACAGCGTCGTCTCCGCGCGCGGCATCTCTGCGCCTGCGAGTAGGACGACGACTCTCCCCCTGGTGCGCGACGGCGCCAGCGTGGCCCGATCCACGCATGCCGACGCTCATACCTTCGTCGCCGAAGGGATCCCCGTGACCCGCGCCACCGTGGAGTTCGCGGTCCGCGAGGAACTCGCCCTGTCTGCAGAGGACGTGCTGGATCGTCGCACCAGGATCGGCCTGGTCCCCCCTGACCGCGAGCGGGCGGCGCCGTTCATCGAGGAGATCGTGGCGGAGACGCTCACCCGCCTGCGTTGACGCACATCCGGAACCCCGTACGAAATCCGGGTGAACATCCGGTGCGGAGAGGCAGTGCAACACCTCTGCGGCACTGTCGGCGGTGCAGAGTATGAGCGTGGACGCGATCTTCAGCATGTTCGGCGGCGGGGCGATGGGCGGTCTGGTCAAGACGGGGACGGCGGTTCTGACCGTCCTGTTGGTGATACCTGCACTTCTCAAGCTCTTCATCATCACGGTGGACGAGGGGTGGGCGGCGATCCGCACGCGCAACGGCAAACCGATCATCCGCCGCGCCCGCCTCGGCAAGCCCGGCACGCCGGGGGTCGGGGAGGTCGTGGTGCTGACGCCCGGCTCGCACGGTGCCTTCCCGCTCTTCTACTGGTACAAGCTGATCGACGTGCGCTGCCGGGCGACCGATCTCCCTGCCCGACAGCTCACGGGAGCCAGTGGGCACCAGCATCTCGTGCACGCGTCGTTCGAATGGCGCCCGCTGGCATCCGGGCGCGACCTCCGGGTGTTCGAGCTCGATGTCGTGAACGTCACCGAGCGCGCCGCCAACATCATCTCGGCCTCGCTGCGCGATGTCATCCGCTCGCTCGAGGGCGCCGAGCTTCCCCACAACGATGCGCTCGGCGCGCAGGTCCTCGCCGCGTGCAACGAGAAGGTCATCGCGGCGTGCGGGGTCGAGGTGGTCAACGTCATGATCACCGGCGACGCCCTGACGGACGGTTATCTGCTCTCCCAGGCGCTGCGGGCATCGGACTCTGCGCCTCAGGCGATCGCCGCACTGCACGCACTCAACTGAGGGGCGATCCTCCGCGCGCCACGGTGCGGGTGTATCGTTTTGAACATGTTCGAAAATGATGCCCTCGAGTCCAAGAGCGCCCGTACGCGCGCGCGGATCAGCGCGGCCGCGATCGAGTCGTTCATCGAACGCGGATACGCCGACACGACGATGCGGCTCATCGCCGAGAAGGCCGAGGTCTCGGTCGGCAACGCGTACTACTACTTCCCGTCGAAGAATCACCTCGTTCAGGACCTGTACGTGCGCGTGCAGCAAGAGCACGCCGCGACCGCTCACGGGCTTCTCGCGGAGCACCGCGCCCTGGTCGATCGACTGCGCATCGTCTTCGAGACCGGCCTCGCTGCGCTGGTCCCCTACCAGCGCAGCGCGCCGGGGTTCCTCGCGGCGATGATCGCACCCGACTCGCCGATCAACCCGTTGTCCGCAGAGTCCGCACCGGCACGCGACATGACCGTGGGGTTGTTCCGGGAAGCCGTCGAGGGCGCTCAGCATCGACTTCCCACCGACGTCGCCGATCTGCTGCCCGAGGCGCTGTTCGTGTCGTACCTCGGGCTCGTGCTGCGCTGGACCTACGACGGTTCACCGGATCAGGAGAAGACCAGCCGGATGCTGGATGCCGGGCTCCGCCTGCTCGCCATCGCGCTCCCGTTCGTGCGGATGCCGGGGGTTCACTCGACGACGCGCGAACTCCTCCGCCTCGTCACCGAGGTGCGCTCGTGAGCGCCGTCGCGTCGTCGCCCGTGCGGACCGCGGAGAAGCCATGGGCGTTCACCGGCCACGAGCTCATTCGCGGGGGCATCACCGCCTGGTTCGTGTTCATGGTGCTGCTGATATGCGGGGAGACCGTGCATCTCGCCATGCTGTATCCGAGCTCTGCGCTCGAATCGGCCCCGGAGCGTCTCCTGGGCCTGCTGTTCTTCCTCATGATGATCGCACTGGTCGCAGGCGTGGTCTCAGCCTTCGTCGTACCCTTCGGGATCGTGATCATGCTGCCGATCGCGCTCGCGCTTCGGCGGGTGCGTTCCGTCGGGGTCCACCTCGCGGTCTACGCGCTCCTGGGAGCAGCAATCGGCGGTGGCTACCTTGTCGCGTTCCGCGGCGGGCGTCCTCTCGACCCGGTGATGCCGTGGGACTACGTCGTGGTCGTTCCCGCGGCATCCGCCGCACTCGCCATCCCGCTCGCGTGGTGGTGGACCGCTCGACGCGCACTCCGGATAGATGCCGGCCTCATCACTCCAGGACCGCGCCATCCGGATCCGGACGCCGCGTACGAGGACCGCGTGACAGCGGCAGATCACGCCGAAGCTCCGAGGGAATCATGAACGCCGCACGCACACCTCAGGGGAGCCTGGCAGTCGAGAACCGGATGCGCTTCACCCGTCGCGAGTTCTGGCGCGGAGCCTGGAGCGCCTGGCTGCTCTTCATGATCGCGCTCACGGGCACCCTTGTCGTCACGGGAGTTCTGCAGTCAGGTCCGCCGTGGGGCAACGTCTTCTCTTCGATCGTCGTGTTCCTCCTGTACGGCATCCCGATCGGCGGCGCGGTATCACTGCTCGTGATGCTGGCAGGCTCACCGCTCGCGTGGGGGCTCGGCCGCCTGCTCGTTGCCACCGATCACGTCGTCGCCCACCTGCTCGCCTTCGCCGGGTTGGGCGCCGCCATCGGGGCCGCGGTTACGGCATCGGGGATCATCGGGCAACCGCCCGCGCCGTTCGTCGCCGTGGTCATCGTCACCTGCGCCATCTCGGTCGCGGGCGGCTGGTATCGGACGTTCTGGCGATCTCGACAGGAGAGGAAGCCCTGGGGCTCGAACTCCTGATCAGGTTCAGCGGCGCTCGTGGAGCGGCAGGTCGATCGCGCCGGTCTCCCCCGCGTTCCGTGCGAACGGGATGCGGGTGCCGAGCACCTGGGCGACGATGTCCTGCGCGATCTTGGGGGCCGTCAGACCGGCATCCTCCAGGATCTGCTCGCGCGACGCGTGGTCGATGAACTCATCCGGCAGCCCGAGCTCGTCCACCGCGGTGTCGATGCCCGCCTCACGCAGCACCTGGCGCACGCGCGTGCCGATGCCGCCGACACGGATACCGTCCTCGAGCGTGATCACCAGGCGGTGTCGTGCAGCGAGAGCCGTGACCGACGCCTGCACCGGGATCGCCCATCGCGGGTCGATCACGGTGGCGCCGATACCCTGGGCCCGCAGGCGGGCGGCGACATCCATCGCGAGAGTCGCGAACGGGCCGATCGCGACGATCAGGACGTCTTCGGACTCGCCTCTGGCGAGAACGTCGACGCCGTCGTGAAGGCGCTCGATCGCGGGGAGATCCTCCGCGACCGCGCCCTTGGGGAACCGGATCACGGTCGGCGCATCGTCCACCGCGACTGCTTCATCCAGCGCTTCTGTGAGCCGCGCGCCGTCACGCGGGGCGGCGATCCGGATGTGCGGGACGATCTGCAGCATCGCCAGATCCCACATGCCGTGGTGGCTGGGGCCGTCGGGACCGGTGACTCCGGCACGGTCCAGCACGAAGGTCACGCCCGCGCGGTGCAGGGCGACATCCATCAGCACCTGGTCGAACGCGCGGCCCATGAACGTCGCGTAGACCGCCACGACCGGGTGCAGGCCTCCGAAGGCGAGCCCGGCGGCCGAAGCGACGGCGTGCTGCTCCGCGATGCCGACGTCGTACACACGGTCGGGGAACCGCTCCGCGAATCGGGCGAGTCCGGTCGGACGCAGCATGGCAGCCGTCATCGCGATCACGTCGTCGCGTCGTCCGCCCACATCCACGAGCGCATCCGAGAACACATCCGTCCACCCGCGTCCGCCGGAGGACAGCGTCTCCCCCGTGACCGGATCGATGCGGCCGACGGCATGGAACTGATCCGCATCGTCATCGCGAGCCGGCTGGTAACCACGGCCCTTCTCGGTGATCGCATGCACGATCACGGGCGCCCCGTAGGACTTCGCGAGCTCGAGCGTCTCGAGGAGCGCGGGCAGATCGTGTCCGTCGACCGGTCCGAGGTACTTGATGTCGAGGTTGGAATACAGCGCTTCGTTGTTGGTGAAGCGCGACAGGAAGCCGTGCGTGCCGCCGCGCACACCGCGGAAGACCGCACGCCCGACGGGACCGAACGCCCGGAACAGACGATCGGACTTGTGGTGCAGGTCCTTGTAGGCGGCGGCCGTGCGCACCCGGTTCAGATACCGGGACATGCCACCGATGGTGGGCGCGTAGGAGCGGCCGTTGTCGTTCACGACGATCACGAGGTTGCGGTCGTTGTCGTCGGAGATGTTGTTGAGCGCCTCCCAGGTCATACCGCCCGTGAGCGCACCGTCACCGACGACAGCGACGACATGTCGGTCCGCGCGTCCGGTGGCGGTGAGGGCGCGTGAGACGCCGTCCGCCCAGCTCAGCGAACTGGAGGCGTGCGAGGACTCGACGACGTCATGGGGGCTCTCGCTGCGCTGCGGGTAGCCGGCGAGACCGCCACGCACCCGGAGGTCGGAGAAGTCCTGTCGGCCCGTGAGGAGCTTGTGCACGTACGACTGGTGCCCGGTGTCGAAGATGAACGGGTCGTCCGGCGAGGAGAAGACGCGGTGCAGCGCGATCGTGAGCTCGACGACGCCGAGGTTGGGGCCGAGGTGTCCACCGGTGCGGGAGACGTTCTCGACGAGGAACTCGCGGATCTCTGCGGCGAGTTCGACCAGTTGATCTGCGGACAACGCGTCCAGATCTCGGGGTCCTGAGATGCTCGGAAGAATGGGCATCTGCGCCTCCTCACAGGCTCCGTAGCGGCGCTCGCGCGGGGTGCGGACGCCGTGTCGATCCTATCGCGCTCCCCCGGGAATCCTCGGAGAGGGCAGGACCCTTGACACGACGAAAGGGGCCCGGAATCATGTTCCGAGCCCCTTTCGAGCGATGCGTCAGACCAGCGAACGCAGCACGTACTGCAGGATGCCGCCGTTGCGGTAGTAGTCCGCCTCACCGGGGGTGTCGATGCGGACGACCGCGTCGAACTCCACGACCTGCTTGCCCTCGGGAGAGTTCTCGCTCGGAGTGGCGGTCACGCGGACCGTCTTCGGCGTGACGCCGTTGTTGAGCTCCTCGAGACCGGAGATCGAGACGACCTCGGTGCCGTCGAGTCCCAGCGACTCCCAGCTCTGTCCGGCGGGGAACTGCAGCGGGACGACGCCCATTCCGATCAGGTTCGAGCGGTGGATGCGCTCGAAGCTCTCGGTGATGACCGCCTTGACGCCCAGCAGGCTCGTACCCTTGGCCGCCCAGTCACGCGATGAGCCCGAGCCGTACTCCTTGCCACCGAAGATGACGAGCGGCGTGCCCTGCTCCTGGTAGTTCATGCTCGCGTCGTAGATGTACGACTGCGGTCCACCCGGAAGCGTGAAGTCGCGGGTGAAGCCACCCTCGACGACCTGGCCGTCGTTGACCGCCGAGACCATGACGTTCTTCAGGCGGATGTTCGCGAACGTGCCGCGGATCATGACCTCGTGGTTGCCACGACGCGAACCGAAGGAGTTGAAGTCCTTGCGGTCGACACCGTGCTCGGTGAGGTACTGCGCCGCGGGCGTCCCCGGCTTGATGTTTCCGGCCGGCGAGATGTGGTCGGTGGTGACCGAATCGCCGAGCGTCGCCATCACACGGGCGCCCTGGATGTCGCGCACCGGGGTGAGTTCCATCGTCATGCCGTCGAAGTACGGCGCCTTGCGCACGTAGGTCGACTTGTCGTCCCACTGGAAGATCGCGTCATCCGGAGTCGGCAGGCTCTTCCAGCGCTCGTCGCCGTCGAAGACGGTCGCGTACTGCTTGATGAACTGCTCGCGGGAGATCGAGGAATCGACCAGCTCCTGCACCTCGGCGGGCGTGGGCCAGATGTCCTTCAGGAAGACGTCTTCACCGTCGGTGCCCTTGCCCAGCGCGTCGTTCTCGAAGTCGAAGTGCATCGATCCGGCCAGCGCGTAGGCGATGACCAGCGGCGGGCTGGCGAGGTAGTTCATCTTCACATCGGGGCTGATGCGCCCCTCGAAGTTGCGGTTTCCGGAGAGCACCGCGGTCACGGCGAGGTCGTGATCGTTGATGGCCGCGGAGACCTCTTCGATCAGCGGGCCGGAGTTGCCGATGCAGATCGTGCAGCCGTAGCCGACGGTGTAGAAGCCGAGCCCCTCGAGGTCCTTGTCGAGTCCGGACTTCTCGTAGTAGTCCGTGACGACCTTCGAGCCCGGGCCGAGCGTGGTCTTGACCCACGGCTTCTGCTTCAGGCCCTTCTCGAGCGCCTTGCGTGCCACGAGACCGGCGGCGATCATCACCGACGGGTTCGAGGTGTTGGTGCACGAGGTGATGGCCGCGAGCGTGACGGCGCCGTTGTCGAGGATGTACTTCTCACCGGACGGCGTGGTCACCGGCACCGGCTTGGAGGCATTCGCCGGAGCACCGCTGTTGATGTGCACGGGGCGCGTGGTCGGCTCCTCGTCGCCGGGCGTCTGACCGGGGTCGGAGGCCGGGAACGAGTGCTTCGACTCCAGGTCGACGATCGAGTCCGAGGTCGACGCGGTGGCGTAGCTCAGGATGTCCTGCTCGAACTGCGACTTCGCCTCGGAGAGGAGGATGCGGTCCTGCGGACGCTTCGGCCCGGCGATCGACGGCACGACGGTGCCGAGGTCGAGCTCGAGGTACTCGCTGAACGTGGGCTCGTGTGCGGCATCGTGCCAGAGCTTCTGCTCCTTGGCGTATGCCTCGACGAGTGCGACGGCCTCTTCGCTGCGACCCGTGAGGCGCAGGTAGTCGAGAGTGACGTCATCGATCGGGAAGATCGCTGCCGTCGAGCCGAACTCGGGGCTCATGTTCCCGATCGTGGCGCGGTTCGCGAGGGGCACCGAGGCCACACCCGCACCGTAGAACTCGACGAACTTGCCGACGACACCGTGCTTGCGCAGCAGGTCGGTGATAGTGAGCACGACATCGGTCGCCGTGACGCCGGCGGGGATCTCGCCGCTCAGCTTGAAACCGACGACACGCGGGATGAGCATCGACACGGGCTGGCCGAGCATGGCGGCCTCTGCCTCGATGCCGCCGACGCCCCAGCCCAGGACGCCGAGTCCGTTGACCATGGTGGTGTGCGAGTCGGTGCCGACGCAGGTGTCGGGGTACGCGCGCAGCACGCCGTTCACGTCGCGGTCGTAGATGACCTTGGCGAGGTGCTCGATGTTCACCTGGTGCACGATGCCGGTTCCGGGGGGAACCACCTTGAAGTCGCTGAAGGCCGTCTGGCCCCAGCGGAGGAACTGGTACCGCTCGCCGTTGCGCTCGTACTCGATCTCGACGTTGCGCTCGAGAGCGTTCTCCGAGCCGAAGAGATCGGCGATCACCGAGTGGTCGATGACCATCTCCGCGGGCGAGAGCGGGTTGATCTTGTTCGCGTCGCCGCCGAGGGCGGTGACGGCCTCACGCATGGTGGCGAGGTCGACGATGCAGGGAACACCCGTGAAGTCCTGCATGACCACGCGCGCCGGCGTGAACTGGATCTCGGTGTTCGGCTCCGCGGACGCGTCCCACGAGCCCAGGGCCTCGATCTGCGCCTTCGTCACATTCGCGCCGTCCTCGGTACGAAGGAGATTCTCCAGCAGCACCTTGAGGCTGAAGGGAAGCTTTTCGAAACCGGGCACCGTGTCGATGCGGAAGATCTCATAGTCGGTGCTGCCGACTGTCAGGGTGCTCTGGGCACCGAAGCTGTTCACCGTGGACACGATTCCGTCTCCTTCTGATCTGATGGAAGCGACAGGCGGTTCCATCTTGCTCGCCTCGGAGGTCCTGCGGCTAGCAAGGCGGACCTAACCAGTCTGCGCCTTTTCGACCCGCGGCAGAAGCCTGCGATTTATCTTGATATCAAGATAAATCTATCACGCCGCAGAGGCATCCTCGTGCGCAGGCGCGCGGGGGTACAGCGCACGCACGACCAACCACGTCACGGCGATCAACGGCGCGAACAGCGGCAGCCCCATGACCAGCTTCAGAGTCCCGAGCGCGGTGACATCACCGGCCAGATACAGCGGGAACTGCACGGCGAGACGGGCGAAGAACAGCGCCGCCCACGCGATCCCGAGCCAGAAGAAGGCGCGACGCTTGCGACGGTCCTGCCTCCAGGCGGTACCCTCCCCCATCAGGAAGCCCGCAGCGAGACCGATCAGAGACCAGCCGATCAGTGCGGAGATGAGCAGCGCAGAACCGTAGACGGCGTTCGTCACGAGTCCGGGAACGAAGTTGTCCTCACCGCGCCCTGTCCACAGCGCCAGTCCGGCAGCGGCGGCTGCGGCCACCAGTCCCCCGAGCGCGGCCGACGGCGGCGACTTCTGGATGAGACGGATGATCGTGAAGACCGCAGCGAGCCCGACAGAGACGCCGAGCGCGAGGATGAGGGGTTTCGGCTGCAGCGTGAACAGCACGACGAACGCGAGGCTCGGCAGGACCGACTCGAGGATCCCGCGCCACCCGCCGATCGCCGACCAGACGACCTTGTGAGTTCTTCCCTCGTCCGCGGGATCCAGCCCCGCACGCCGTGCCGCACCGCCGAGCGCCGCACCGAAGATCTCGGATGCGCTCTGCTCTCGTTCGGCGCCGGGCTCGGGGGTGCTCACGCGGATCCCGGCGTCGCCGGCATCTTCAACGGGATCAGATCGCGCGGAGGCATCGGGGAACCACCGCGGACCACGACGATGGAACGGAACAGGTCCTCGACCTTCTCCGCCGCGTCAGGATCGGACGCCGCAGCGCCGCCGATCACACCGCGGAGGAACCAGCGGGGACCGTCGATGCCGATGAACCGTGCCAGACGCAGTCCTGACCCTTCGCTCGCCGTGGCGGGCACCTCGGCGAGAAGCTCTTTGCCGAGTGCGCCTTCGCGCTCTTCGACGCGGCCGCCCTGGGCGCGCACCTGATCGCGGAGCTGCACACGGGTCTCGTCCCACAGTCCGCCGGACCGCGGCGCGGCGAAGGGCTGGACCTGAAGCGAGGATTCCGCGTAATCGAGGCCGACCGCCACGATGCGCTTGGACTGCTCCTCGACTTCGAGGCGCAGATTGAGTCCCTCGCGAGGAAGGATCTTGATGCCGCCGAGGTCGATGTAGGGGCGGACCGGATTCGCCTCGGAATCGTCGAAGGGCCCGTCGGTCGCCCGGTTGAGCGGCGCGGACTTCGCGGGGTTGGGGGTGTTGTCAGTCATTGTTCTTCCCTGCCTGATAGCCGGTGGATCCGAATCCACCTTCGCCGCGCACGCTGTCCGGCAGCTCTTCGACCGGGATGAACGTGGCACGTGTCACGGGCATGACGATCAGCTGCGCGATGCGATCGCCGACGGCCACATCGTACGCGCTGTGGATGTCGGTGTTGATCAGACTCACCTTGATCTCACCGCGGTACCCCGCGTCGACGGTCCCCGGAGAGTTGACGATCGAGATGCCGTGCTTGGCCGCGAGACCGCTGCGCGGGACCACGAAGGCGGCGTACCCTTCGGGCAACGCGATGCGCACGCCGGTCGCGACCAGCGCTCGCTCGCCCGGTGCGAGATGCACGGCCTCCGCCGCCACCAGGTCGGCGCCGGCGTCGCCCGGGTGGGCGTATCCGGGGACCACAGAGGCGATAATGGGGACATCAACGGAATCGGTCACCCCATGAGGCTAATGCAGAACCCCACCACAGACGCACGTACGCACTATCGCGAACGACTCGCCCCGAGCCTGCGGCTCCTGGTCACGGTCGCCCTGGCGGGACCGATGGTGTCGCTGATCTTCGTCCCGATCGGATCGACGGTCGCGCTCCTGGTCGGCGCCGCCGTCTCCGCGGTGCTCGTCACGCTCTTCATCGTCTCGACGCCGGTCGTGACTGTCGAGGGAGCCGTGCTGCGCGCCGGTCGGGCGCACATCGACACCGTGCACCTCGGCGAGCCCGTGGCGCTGACGGCGGAGGATGCGCGACAGGCCCGGGGCCCCGGACTTCCGGCGCGCGGGTGGCATCTCATCCGCGGAGGCATCGACGGGGTCGTGGTCGTGCCGAACATCGACCCGGCAGACCCCGTGGACAGCTGGACGATCTCGTCGCGGACTCCCGACCGCCTCGCCGCCGCGATCCGCGAGTCCCGGTCCTGACGCGCACCGCGACTCGCGACCCACGCCCGAAATGACGACGCGCCCCTGACCGGAAGGTCGGGGGCGCGTTGCGGTTCGCTTGCGCGTGCTCAGGCAGCGCACTCCTTGCAGATAGGGCCGGAAGCGTCCTCGTGGTCGAGCTGCGAGCGGTGCTTCACCAGGAAGCAGCTCATGCAGGTGAACTCGTCCTGCTGCGCGGGCAGCACGACGACATCGAGCTCGAGGTCGGACAGATCGGCGCCCGGGAGGTCGAAGCTCGACGGGTTGTCGGAATCCTCGTCCCCGCTTGAGCCGGAGAGCTTGTCCGGCACACGCTCCTTGAGCGCTTCGATCGACTCGGAGTCGTCTTCACTCTTTCGGGGAGCGTCGTAATCGGTTGCCATGCGGTAGATCTCCACTTTCATGGTACGAGTGGGTGGTTCGCCGTCGGGTATTCGGCGGCCATAGTTTGCACGACCTCAGAGCAATAAGCAAATGCCGGGGTGTGCGACAGAGCAAACTCGCGGCACGCCCAGAGTATTCCCGCCCGCGAGGGCACTCGCGTGACACCATGAACGCACACCCATCAGAGGGGCATTCGCATGGAAAACGTCACCATCGTCGGCACAGAATCAGGAGTCCTCGTACTCGCGACCGAGTCGGGCGAGCGGTTCGCGCTGCCCATCGACGATGTCCTGCAACGGGAGATCCGTCGCGCCACCCGCCAGGCCGAGCCGACCGCACAGCGTCTGGCCGCCAGTCCCCGTGACATCCAGGCGCAGATCCGCGCCGGGCTCACCGCCGTCGAGGTCTCCGAGCTGCTCGGCATCAGTGTCGACGACGTCGCCCGCTTCGAGGGCCCGGTGCTCGCGGAGCGCGAGCACATCATCGGTCAGGCCCTGGCCGTTCCCGTGCTGATCGGCAGCGAGGTGGAGCCCGACGCCCAGCCGACCTTCGGGGTCGCCGTTCGCGCCAAGCTCGCCGATGTCGAGGCGTCGGAGGAACGGTGGGCGAGCTGGAAGGACGAGACCGGCTGGATCGTCAAGCTCGAGTTCACTGCGAGCGACGTCGAGCACGACGCGCGGTGGAGCTTCGATCCTCGACGCAGTGCCCTGTCGCCGCTCAATGCCGACGCCACGCAGCTCTCCCGTCAGGGTTCCCTGCCTGAAGGGCTCATCCCCCGTCTGCGGGCGGTCGACGCGGAGCGCGCCGGCTCGCCGTACAAGGACGAGAGCCGCTTCGACTCCGGTGCATTCGGGCCGCGGCTGCTGCCGACCCCCGAGGCCGATGTCGAGGAACCGTCTCTTCCGGAGCGCTCGAACGCCGCCGCTCAGGAGGCTGCGACCAAGCGCGCACCCGAGTCGTCGACGACGAGCCCCGAGACAGCAGACCTGCTCGAGGCGCTCCGTCGCCGCCGCGGCCAGCGCGAGACGGCTCCGTTGATCGATGACGTCGAGGATCTCCACTCCGAGCCGAACCCGATCGCCCTGTTCGACGCGGCGTTCGAACCGGAGACCGATGAGCCGGAACCGGCGACGACGGAACCGCAGACCAGCTCGAGTGAGCCGTCCGACGGCAACGCCCGCCGGCGCCGCCGCAACGCGATGCCCTCGTGGGACGAGATCGTCTTCGGAGCCCGTACCGACGAGTGATGTCAGTGTCGGCGCCTCTCCTGCTCAGCGGGAGAATGCACCGAGCCTGATCACCGGGACCGTTCTCTCTTCGGGAGTCAGTCCCCCGTGCTGCCCGATCATCCCGCGGCCCCGTTGGTCGGCGGCAGTGCCGTCGTAGACCGCCCACACTCCGCGGGCGACGACCAGCAGGTCCCCCACCCGAGAACGAGCGTCATCCGTGACGCGCGGCCCGAAGAGGCCGCCCGCGATCGCCTCGTCGCGGGTGAGCACATCGGCGACGCCGTCGAGGTCGGCGCGCCAGCGAGCCACGACGTCTGCGGCGACGGCATCCGGCTCGAGGTGGACGTGGAGCATCCGCGGTTCTCCCCCGACATGGCGGACGCCGGCCAGGTGCGAAGCGTCGAGCACCGCCTGACGCCGTGACGGCACGTCGACCATGCCGTGGTCGGAGGTGACGAGCACGCCGACACCGGAGGGCACCCGTACCGAGAGAGCGGAATCGATGTCCTCGAGCGCCGCCACCCACTCGGCAGACGCCACGCCGTGCTTGTGCCCCGCCTTGTCGACCTCGGGAAGGTAGCAGTAGACGAGAGCGCCGGGGTGCTGCTCCGCGAGCCCGTAGGCGGCTGCGACGCGCTCCGCGGGAGTGCTCGCCGCCACGAACTCGGCGCCGCGCAGCGTGGCCCGCGTGAACCCGCTGTGCTCGTAGGCGGCGACACCGACGGCGAACGCCGGTCTCGCGGCAGCCACGGCCTGCTCGAAGATCGTCGGCGCCGGCTGCCAGGTGAGCGGGTCGAGCCCTTCCGACTCCCAGCCGGTGAGCTGGTTCACGAGCACGTCGCGACGGGCGTCGAGCACCCGGTATCCGACGAGGCCGTGCTCGCCCGGCCACACCCCGGTGAGGATGCTCGTCAACGCAGCGGCCGTGGTCGACGGGAACACCGACTGCGCGGTGTCGCGCTTCGTCATCCCCGCCGTCAGCGCCCTGGCGTGACCCGCATGACCGCGGAGGCTGATGGCGCCGAGGCCGTCGACCACCACGAGCACGACGGACTGCGCGGGCGGGAGCACATCGGACTCGGCACGCAAGGACGCGAAGAGGTCGCCCGCCACCCCGACGATGCTCCGGGCTGATGGCGACTCGGACGGTAGCATGAGGGACATCCGAGCCAGTCTGACACAGGCTCCCGCACGCCCTCAGGAAGCCCATGCCGAAAACTCCGCCGCCCGAGCCCGTCGAGGAGCGCATCCAGGACATCGACCTGTCCACCGAGATGCAGGGCTCGTTCCTCGAGTACGCGTACTCGGTGATCTACTCCCGCGCTCTGCCCGATGCGCGCGACGGTCTCAAGCCGGTGCAGCGACGCATCCTCTACCAGATGGCCGAGATGGGCCTCCGCCCCGACCGCGGTCACGTGAAGAGCGCCCGCGTCGTGGGCGAGGTGATGGGGAAGCTCCACCCGCACGGCGACACGGCCATCTACGACGCACTCGTGCGCCTGGCGCAGGAGTGGGCGCTGCGCGTGCCCCTGGTCGACGGGCACGGCAACTTCGGCTCACTCGACGACGGGCCCGCAGCCGCGCGATACACCGAGGCCCGCCTGGCGGCCGCCGCGCTGGCCCTGACGGAGAACCTCGACGAGGACGTCGTAGATTTCATCCCGAATTACGACGGACAGTTCCAGCAGCCCGCCGTCCTGCCTGCCGCGTTCCCGAACCTGCTCGTCAACGGTGCGAGCGGCATCGCGGTCGGCATGGCCACGAACATGGCCCCGCACAACCTCATCGAGGTCGTCGCGGCTGCCACGCACCTGCTCGAGAATCCGGACGCCACCACGGAAGACCTCATGGAGTTCGTGCCGGGCCCGGACTTCCCGGCCGGCGGGGTGATCATGGGCCTCGACGGCGTCAAGGACGCCTATGCCAACGGCCGCGGCGCCCTCAAGGTGCGCGGCAAGGTGTCCATCGAACCTCTCGGCCCTCGCCGCACGGGCATCGTCGTCTCCGAGCTGCCGTACATGGTCGGGCCCGAGCGTCTGATCGAGAAGATCCGCGACGCGGTGCAGTCCAAGAAGCTCCAGGGCATCAGCGATGTCACCGACCTGACCGACCGCAATCACGGTCTGCGCGTCGCGATCGGCATCAAGACCGGGTTCGATCCGAACGCCGTGCTGGAGCAGCTGTACCGACTCACTCCGCTCGAGGACTCGTTCAGCATCAACAACGTGGCGCTCGTCGACGGCCAGCCCCGCACGCTCGGCCTCAAGGAGATGCTGAGCGTCTACGTGGCGCACCGCCTCGAGGTCATCACCCGGCGCAGCCGCTACCGCCTCGCCCGCCGAGAGGAGCGCCTGCACCTCGTCGAGGGTCTGCTGATCGCGATCCTCGACATCGACGAGGTCATCCAGGTCATCCGCTCCTCCGACGATTCGGAGCAGGCGCGCTCTCGCTTGCGCTCCGTCTTCGATCTCAGCGAGCTGCAGGCCGAGTACATCCTCGAGCTCCGCCTGCGCCGACTGACGAAGTTCTCACGCATCGAGCTCGAGGCAGAGCGCGATGCGCTGAAGGCCGAGATCGCTGCTCTCCGCGAGCTGCTGGACAGCCCGGTGCTGCTCCGCGCCGCTGTCGCCACCGAGCTCGACGCCGCCGCCGACGCCTACGGGACGCCGCGCCGCACGCTGCTGATGAACGCTGCTCCGCCCAAGCCCCGTGCGACGAAGGGTGCTGTCGATCTCCAGATCGCCGATGCCCCGACGGTGCTCGTGCTCTCCACCACCGGCCGCGCCGTGCGCGTCGACCTGGGTGAAGGACAGGAGCTCACGGTGCCGGCACGACGGAGCAAGCACGATGCGATCCTGACGACGCTCGAGGTCACGGTCCGCGCAGAGCTCGGTGCACTCACCAGCGCTGGTCGCGTCGTGCGGTTCTCCCCCGTCGATCTGCCGTCCGTGCCCTCCAGCTCGGTGCAGCTCGCAGCGGGTACGCCACTGCGGGACTACCTGGGCATCACCACTCGTGGCGAGCGGATCCTCGGCTTCGTGCGCTTCGACAGCGACACTCCGATCGCACTCGGCACCGCCCAGGGAACCGTGAAGAGGATCGTGCCCTCCGCCATCCCCGTGCGCCCGGAGATCGAGGTCATCGCCATGAAGCCCGGTGACACCGTCGTCGGCGCTGCCGAGGCACCGGACGACGCCGAGCTCGTGTTCGTCACGACCGACGCGCAGCTCCTTCACTTCTCCGCCTCTGCCGTGCGCCCTCAGGGCGCTGCTGCCGGCGGCATGGCCGGCATCAAACTCGGATCCGGTGCGGCGGTGATGTTCTTCGGCGTCGTCGATGCGGACGCCGAAGCGGTCGTCGCCACCGTCTCGGGCACCGAGGGCATCCTCCCCGGCACAGAGCCGGGTCGGGCGAAGGTCACCGCGTTCTCGGAGTACCCCGCGAAGGGGCGCGCCACCGGCGGCGTGCGCGCGCACGCCTTCCTGAAAGGCGAGGACCGCCTCACGGTCGCGTGGGTGGGCCCGAACCCGGCACAGGCCGTCGACCCCACGGGGGCCGTGCGGAAGCTTCCCGAACCTGGTGCCCGGCGCGACGCGTCCGGTCAGCCGATCGACGGCGTGATCGGCAGCATCGGCCGCACCATCGTCTGACTTCGCAGAGAAGGCGGGCCTCCCTCGAATCGCCGAGGGAAGCCCGCCTCTTCTGTCGAGGACGACGCTCAGGCGTCGATGGACTCGCGGGACAGGCGGTCGGACGAGTCGATGATGAACTCGCGACGCGGAGCGACCTCGTTGCCCATCAGCAGCTCGAAGACGCGACCCGCCGCCTCGGCATCCTCCATGCGCACGCGTCGCAGCAGGCGTCCTGAGCGGTCCATCGTGGTCGTCGCGAGCTGCTCGGCATCCATCTCGCCGAGACCCTTGTAGCGCTGGATCGGCTCGTGCCAGCGCTTGCCCGCCTTGCGGAGCTTGGTCAGCAGTGCGTGCATCTCCTGCTCGCTGTAGGTGTAGATCGTCTCGTTCGGCTTCGAGCCCGGGTTCATCACGATCACCCGGTGCAGCGGCGGAACGGCCGCGAACACCCGCCCGTGCTCGATCAGCGGACGCATGTAGCGGAAGAAGAGCGTGAGCAGCAGGGTACGGATGTGCGCGCCATCGACGTCGGCGTCGCTCATCAGGATGACCTTGCCGTACCGGGCGGCGTCGATGTCGAACGAGCGACCGGAGCCTGCGCCGATCACCTGGATGATCGAGGCGCATTCGGCGTTCGACAGCATGTCGCCGATCGACGCCTTCTGCACGTTGAGGATCTTGCCTCGGATGGGCAGCAGCGCCTGGAACTCGCTGTTGCGCGCGTTCTTCGCAGTGCCGAGCGCCGAGTCGCCCTCGACGATGAACAGTTCGCTGCGTTCCACCTCGTTCGTGCGGCAGTCGACGAGCTTCGTGGGGAGCGTGGAGGACTCGAGCGCGTTCTTGCGGCGCTGGGTCTCCTTGTGCGCGCGCGCCGAGACACGGGCCTTCATCTCTGCGACGATCTTGTCCAGCAGCTGCGTGGCCTGGTTCTTGTCATCGCGCTTGGTCGAGCTGAAGCGGAGTCCGAGATCCTTGCGGATGACCTGGGCGACGATCTGGCGCACGGCCGGCGTGCCGAGCACTTCCTTCGTCTGGCCTTCGAACTGCGGTTCGGGCACGTTCACGGTGAGCACGGCGGTGAGGCCGGCGAGAACGTCATCCTTCTCGAGCTTGTCGTTTCCGACCTTGAGGCGCCGCGCGTTCTGCTCGACCTGCGCGCGCAGGACCTTGAGCATCTCCTGCTCGAATCCCTGCTGATGCGTTCCCCCCTTGGGGGTCGCGATGATGTTGACGAACGAGCGCATGGTGGTCTCATACCCCGTCCCCCAGCGCAGCGCGATGTCGACCTGGCAGACCCGTTCGACCTCGGTGGCGATCATGTGGCCGTCCGCCTGCAGGACGGGGACGGTCTCCTTGAAGGTCCCCTCGCCCTGGATGCGCCAGTTGTCGGTCACGGGCGGGTCGTTCGCGAGATAGTCGACGAACTCGGAGATGCCGCCCTCGTAACGATACGAGGTCTCGATCGACTCCTCCGCGCGGTTGTCGCGGATGACGATCTCGAGCCCCGGCACGAGGAACGCGGTCTGACGTGCCCGGTTCTCGAGCTCGCCGAGCTGGAAGGCGGCGTCCTTCGTGAAGATCTGCCGATCGGCCCAGTACCGCACACGCGTTCCTGTCACACCGCGCGGCGCCTTGCCGGCGACCCGGAGCTCGCTGCCGTCCTCGAATGGAGCGAAGGGCGCATCGGGGCGCTTCTCCCCCGAGTCGGCGAAGCGGCCGGGCTCACCGCGGTGGAAGGACATCGCGTAGGTCTTGCCGCCTCGATCGACCTCGACATCGAGACGCTCGGAGAGAGCGTTCACGACGGAGGCGCCGACACCGTGCAGACCACCGGATGCGGCGTAGGAGCCGCCACCGAACTTTCCACCGGCGTGCAGCTTGGTGAAGACCACCTCGACACCGGTCAATCCGGTTCGCGGTTCGACGTCGACGGGGATGCCACGCCCGAGGTCGTGCACCTCCACGCTGCCGTCGGAGTGCAGGATGATGTCGATCTTCTTGCCGTTGCCGGCGACCGCCTCGTCGACGGCGTTATCGATGATCTCCCAGAGGCAGTGCATGAGCCCGGGCGATCCGTTCGACCCGATGTACATACCGGGGCGCTTGCGGACGGCTTCGAGCCCTTCGAGCACCTGGAGATGATGTGCGGAATACTCGGCGGTCACAATCTCCGAGTCTATTCTCGTGGAGCCCTCGCACCCCGCAGACACTCCCCGGGAAACATCCATCGAGCCCGTTCCCGTACGCGCTGAGCGAAACACGCCGTGATCCGGGCATGCGCCCAGCATCCCCGTGGTTGTATTGAGCACGCTCCACAGCGAACCCGACACCCGAGGAGGCACCGAGATGAACGCAACAACCGAACGTGAGACCTCTACCGTCGAGTTCCGCTTGACCGCAGCAGACCGTTGCGACTCCTGCGGCGCTCAGGCGTACATCGCCGCCGAGGTCAACGGCTCCGAGCTCCTCTTCTGCGCCCACCACGGCCGCAAGTACGAAGAGAAGCTCCGTACCATCGCGACCAGCTGGCACGACGAGACCGCTCGACTGGTCGACGCGGTCTGAGGTCCGATCCGCTCAGCAGATCCCTCCGACGTCACCCGTCTCACGGATGACCGACGACGGGTCGCCGCCCGACATCAGTCGACGACGACCCGTCGCACACGGACACTGAGTCGCGTGAGGATCTCCTCGCCGACCGTGTCGATGCGCTCCGCAAGAGTCGTGGCGCTGACCTCGCCGTGAGCGCCCGCACCGAACAGGTGCACCTCATCGCCCGCCGCCATTCCGGGCCATCCCTGCACGACCGACGACGTGTGGTCGATCCGTCGCAGCTCTCGTGCTCCCCCCGGCGTTCCGACCGGTGACCCCGCGAGCGTCGACGGCAGTCCGTCGAAGCTGCCGATGTCGACGACTGCTTCGCCCTCTACGATCGCTTTCACGGAGGCGACCAGCGAGGCGATGGGGCGGATTCCGTCGAGTTCAGGGCCGTCCGCCGAACGGACGCCGTAGCAGAAGGCACCGATCCGCGACAGCGTGCCGCGGAGTTCGGGACGCCACCATGAGGCCGCCGATGCGGTCAGGTGCTGCCACGCCGGAGCGGATCCGGCGTCGTCCACCACGCGCACCGCGTCGAGGAAGACGGCTTGAGCCTCATCGTCCTCTGCATCGCTGGCTTCCGCGATATGGCTCCAGACTCCGACGATCTCGAGCAGCCCTGCCACCTCGGCGGCACGAGCGTCCGCGACGACATCGTCCCAGTCCTCGCGGAGCACGCCGTTGCGATGAAGGCCGGTGTCGATCTTGAGGTGCACGCGCGCGATGACGCCGAGCGCGGCCGCGCGCGCGATGATCCGGCCCAGATACTCCGCTGTTCCGACGCCCAGATCAACCCCCTGCACGAGTGCGTCGTCGATCTCCGTGTCGGTCGATGTAGCCCATGCGAACACCCGCACGGCGCCACCCGCGACGCGGCGCACATCCAGCGCGCTGCGCACGTCATAACTGCCGAACCACTCGACGCCGACTGATTCAGCGACTTCGACAACCCACGAGAGGCCGTGACCATAGGCGTCGTCCTTGACGACCAGCATGAGCGCGGATGGCGCGATCCGGTCTCTCACGGATTCGATGTTCGCCCGGAATTGGCGGCTGCTGATGCGCAGCTGCGGACGGCTCATGCTTCCCACCCCCGGACGGCGTGCGCACCGGCGACGGTGATGAGCTCCGCGGCGGAGAGTCCGGTGATCGCCGCCCACTGCGTCAGCGTGCGCGCAGCAGGCCCCATGCCGCCGAAGAACGTGACTTCGGTACCGACAGCGACGTCGGTGCCCTCGAGATCGACCACGCACACATCCATCGCGACGCGGCCGACGATGAGGCGCTCCGTGCCGTCGATCTCGACGTGCGCCCGGTTTCCCAGCGCCCGCACGACCCCCTGCGCATATCCGCCGGTGACGAGTGCGACGACCGTGTCCGCGGGAGCGCGATGGGTATAGCCGTAGGAGACCGCGTCGCCGGCACGCAGGCGCTTCGTCGAGAGAACGTGTCCGACCAGCCTCATGACGGGGCGGAGCGCTGAGGCATCGCCTCCGGCCGGCAGTCCATAGAGAAGGTCGGGGTCGATGTCGGGGACACCGTCGATGGTTCCGGTGATGCCTTCGAGGGCGAGCGCATCGATCTCCCCGACGGAGTCGACCAGCACACTGCTCGCACCGGCTGCGGTCACGGCGTGTGCCACGGCCAGGACGCCATGCCCCCAGGCGTCGCGGCGAAGATCGGCGACCGTTCCCCCGCTCTGCACGGCGGATTCCGCCGCAGCGGCCAAGGCGGAGCGTGAGATCACCGCATGCGTTCGGGCGCTGGAAGTCGTGTCGGACACGTCTTCCAGCCTAGCTTCCGTGCGCTCAGGTTCCCTCCGACGCCACCCGTAGACTGGATGGGATCCCCAACCTTCGGAGCACAATGTCACGTCTTTCCCTCGCGCCCCGCGTTCGCTATCTGATCGGACGCGCACGCCGCATCGACGTCGGATCGGTCGTGGAGCGCGCCAAAGAGGCCTCTGCGCAGCACCACAAGGCGGTGCCGTCGATCGTCGTCGACATGCTCTGGTCAGCGGCACGCCACAACGTCGGCTTCCAGGACTACATCGACTACGATTTCGCGATGCTCACCCGCGCGGAGCGCGAGACGTACATGACCCACCCGGTCTCGAACCAGCTCTCGCAGCGCTACGACCACCCGGACTTCCGTTGGATCTTCCAGGACAAGGTGGAGTTCGACAAGCAGTTCTCGGTGCACCTCCACCGGGAGTGGATGGTCGTCGAGGAGGGCAACGCCGATGCCGTCCGCGAGTTCGCGCAGCGGCTCGGCACGATCGTGACCAAGGAGCCGGTCGGCCAGGCCGGGACCGGCGTGCACCGCTACCATGCGGCGGAGGTCGAGGATTGGGAGGAGTTCCACCGTGGACTTCTCGCCCGCGGCGAAATGCTCATCGAAGAGGTCATCCGCCAGCACGATGCCCTCGCCGCGGTGTGCCCGGGAACCGTCAACACGACGCGCATCACGGCATTCTTCGACGGTGAGAAGGCGCACATCCTCGCGATGGCGCAGAAGTTCGGTCGCGGCGCGGTCAGCGACCAGATGACCTTCGGCGGCTTCTACACGATGCTCGACGAGAACGGTCACTCCGTCGGCGCCGGATACGACTCCCACGGCCACGTGCACGAGAAGCACCCCGACACAGGGTTCCCGATCGCCGACTTCCAGCTCCCCTACATGGACGAGGTCCGCGCGTTCATCGACCAGGTCGCACGCGTCGTTCCGGAAGTGCAGTACGTGGGATGGGACATCGTCGTGTCCCCCGACGGCCCGGTACTGGTGGAGGGCAACTGGGGCGCGGGCGTGTACGAGAACAAGCCGAGCGTCACCGGCATCCGCACGGGACACAAGCCGCGCTATCGCGAGGTCATCGGATTCTGAGACAGCGATGCACGAAGAAGGCCCCGGATGCTGAGCATCCGGGGCCTTCTTCGTTGCTGTGAGCGGGTCAGATCGCGCGGACGATACCGAGCGGCGTGGACTCGAGACCCTGACCAAGCGGGTTATCGCCGAGGATCTTGACGAGACGACGCTCGCCGTCCTTGTCGAGCGTGGACCCGAGGATGTTCCCACCGAGATCGTTGATGTCGACCACCGCCACCTCGGCCTGGCCACCGATCAGAGCCTTCAGACGTGCGGCGACGCCATCGGGGTCCTTGGGTCCGAGCACGACCGCCTCGTTGTACGGAGGGATGGTGTGCTTGGTCGGGCCATCGATCGCACGCGCCTTGTCTCCCGCAATGCGGTAGAAGTCGCCACGACGTCCGAACGCCTTGGTCACCGCTGCGACGGCGGACGCGAAGAGGATGCGCGGGGTACCGCACTCCCGCAACGCCATCTCCATCGTCTCCGGCATGCCGAGCCCGATCCCGTACGGCGTGCGGGTGACGTACTTCGAGAGGAACAGAGCGAGCTTGCGGGGCTTGATCTCGTCGAGACGATACGACCGTCCCTGCGTGATCGCCACGATCTTCTCGGTCACGAACAGCAGGTCCCCCGGCTGTACCGCGTCCTTCGCGTATTCCGTGATGACGGCATCGAGGTCGTCATCCGGCATCACGACGCGCGTACGCAGCGGGATCCGCGCGTAGTTCTTCCCGTCGACGCTGGTCTCGAGCGCCTTGCCCTCGTTCGCCTGCATCACTCGAGGTAGTCCCGCAGCGACTGCGAGCGGCTCGGGTGCCGGAGCTTGGCCATGGTCTTCGACTCGATCTGACGGATCCGCTCGCGGGTCACGCCGAAGGTGTCGCCGATCTGGTCGAGCGTCTTGGGCTGACCGTCACCGAGGCCGAAGCGCATGCGGATCACGCCTGCCTCGCGCTCGGAGAGCGAGTCGAGCAGCTGCTCGAGCTGACGCTGCAGCATCGTGAAGCCCACCGCGTCGGCCGGGACGACGGCCTCGGTGTCCTCGATGAGGTCACCGAATTCGCTGTCTCCGTCTTCACCGAGCGGGGTGTGCAGGGAGATCGGCTCGCGGCCGTACTTCTGCACCTCGACGACCTTCTCGGGCGTCATGTCGAGTTCGCGGCTGAGCTCTTCCGGCGTGGGTTCGCGACCCAGGTCCTGGAGCATCTGACGCTGCACACGGGCGAGCTTGTTGATGACCTCGACCATGTGGACCGGGATGCGGATCGTGCGGGCCTGGTCAGCCATCGCGCGGGTGATCGCCTGGCGGATCCACCACGTCGCGTAGGTCGAGAACTTGAATCCCTTGGTGTAGTCGAACTTCTCGACGGCACGGATGAGACCCAGGTTTCCCTCCTGGATGAGGTCGAGGAACTGCATGCCGCGACCCGTGTAGCGCTTGGCGAGCGACACGACGAGGCGGAGGTTCGCTCCGAGCAGGTGGCTCTTGGCGCGCTGGCCATCGCGGGCGACCCACTGCAGATCGAGACCGAGCTGACCGGCCTTCTCCGCGGCGGTCATCGTCGACAGCTTCTCCTCGGCGAAAAGCCCTGCCTCGATGCGCATCGCGAGCTCGACCTCTTCGGCCGCGTTCAGCAGCGCGACCTTGCCGATCTGCTTCAGGTAGTCCTTGACCGGGTCGGCGGTCGCGCCGGTGATCTGCGAGGAGTAGACGGGAACGTCGTCCTCGTCGCTGGACGTGATGACGATCGCGCCGGTCGGAAGCGGCTCGGTGAACTTCGGCTTGCTGTCTTCGTCGTCTTCGTCGACCGCCTCGGCGGCGGGCGCCTCATCGTCTTCGACGATGTCGTCGGCCTTCTTCTTCTTCGCGGGCGCGCGCTTGGCAGCTGCGCGCTTCGCTGCGCTCAGCGGCGCAGGCTTCTCAGCCGCATCCTTCGTCTCAACCGGAGCCTCGGTCGCGGTCTCGTCAGCGGCCTTCTTCGTCGTCCGGGATTTGTTTGTCGTGGCAGGAGTCACGTTTCGCCTTTCACGGGGCTGCGGACCGCCCCGGGACATTTCGGACACTAGTAAGACCCTTGTCAAGTCCGCTCCAGAAAAGGAGCGATTGACAACGGGTCAGAGTCCTAGTATCGCACACGTGTGGCGATGCGGATGCATTCCGGCGAAGTTCGCCGGAATCGGGTCACGTCCGCCCGGGCTTGTCCTCGTCACCCGAAGGCCGAGAGGCCAGGTAGCGCTCGAGCTCCGCAGCCAGTTCGTCGGCGCTGGGAAGGTCGCGTTCGCTGAATCCGCCCTCGTCGTATGAGCCGTCGTCGGGGTTGCGCCCGGCCATGTAGGCGTCGTAGCGGCGCTCCAGGTTGTGCACCATCTGCTGCAGCTCGTCGTTGCCGAGCACCTGCTCGTCGACACGCGCGAGATAGTCGTCCCGTCGCTCGTGGACGGCGTCGAGCACGAGCACCAGGCCCGTCGATGCCATCAGCCGCTCGGCAGCGGTGATGACGGCATCGGGGTTCTCGGTCTCGGCGAGGTAGTGCGGAACCAGCAGCACGAATCCCACGGCGCGGTCGCCGCGCTCGGCGAAGCGGAACTCGAGGAGGTGACCCGCCGTCGCCGGCACCTGTGTGCGCGGACGCCAGACCGAGTGGACCACGTTCAGTTCGCGGCGATTGCCGCTGACGGTCGTGCCGATCGGCCGCGTGTGCGGCACGGGCATGGCGATCGAATGCACCCAATTGAGACCTGAGACCTCGAACTCGGTGGCCAGTTCCAGCACCGTGCTCGCGAAGGCGTTCCACGCGAAGTCCGGCTCGTAGCCCGCGAGCAGCAGGAAAGGCTGTCCGAGCGCATCCGTGGCGAGAGACAGCTCGAGGCGCTGCGGACGGAACTCGGTCAGGTGATCCTGATCGAAGGAGATCACGGGGCGACGGGCGCGGTAGTCAAGGAGCACATCGTTGTCGAACACCACGACGGCCTGCGGCGACGTCGTCTCTCGCAGGTGATCGATGAGGCCGGACACAGCGCTGCCCGCATCGGTGAATCCGGTCAGGAGCACCACCAGGGGCAGCCCGCGCGGGACGGCCGGCGCGTTCGCGACTCGTTCATGGATGGGTCCGGAGAAGGGCATGTGTCCATGCTACGAGCCACTCCCGCTGCCGGGGTTGGCGGCATCATGCTGAGAGCGAACACGCGGGTGGCCGCTCGCGCCCGTGCCACCGCGGTGATCCCTAGGATGGAACCATGACGCTTCCCGTGCTCTCGCACACCATCGATCAGTTCCCCGGAAGCGCTGCAGATGCCGCAGTGCTCGTCGTCCCCGACATCTCGGAGTCCGCCTCGGCGCTCGACGGCTACCCCGGTCTCGCCGACATCCTCGCCGGCATCGGATTCACCGGATCCGCATCCGCATTCGCCCGTGTGCATGCGCCCGAGGTGTCCTCCGTCCCGTTCGCGGTGGTCGGCGCAGGGGCTCCCACAGCTGTCTCCGTCCGCAACGCCGCCGGAGCCGCCCTGCGGGTGATCACCGGGTTCGAGACGATCTCCCTGGCGCTCGCGCCGGGGCTCGAGTCGTTCGCGGCTGCCGCTGCGGAAGGTGCCGTTCTCGGCGGACACCGCTTCGAGGGCTACCGCTCGGAGCAGGGCAAGAAGCGCGCATCGTCCGTCATCCTGCACGCGCAGATCGACGACGCGACGGCCGCGCACGCGCAGACCGTCGGTGACGCAGTCGCCCTCATCAAGGACCTCGTGCAGGTTCCCGCCGAATGGCAGAGTCCCGCACAGCTGGCGCAGAGTGCAGCCGACAGCGTCGCCGACCTGGATGTCACTGTGGAGATCCTCGACGAGGCTGCCCTCGCAGAGCAGGGGTTCGGCGGCATCCTGGGTGTCGGTCAGGGGTCTGACCGACCACCGCGCCTGGTCCGTCTCGACTACTCCCCCGCGGATGCCTCGCGCCATATCGCGCTGGTGGGCAAGGGAATCACGTTCGACACGGGCGGGCTGTCCCTGAAGCCGGCCGCGTCCATGGTCGGCATGAAGTTCGACATGGCGGGCGCGGCGACCAGCCTCGCCGCGTTGCGAGCCATCGCGACGCTGGGGCTGCCGGTTCGCGTCACCGCGTGGCTCTGCATCGCCGACAACATGCCCTCCGGACGTGCGACACGTCCCGGGGACGTGCTGCGGATGCTCGATGGCACCACCGTCGAGGTCCTCAACACCGACGCAGAGGGCCGCCTCGTGCTCGCCGACGGCCTCGTCGCCGCGAGCCGCGAGCACCCGGACGTGATCATCGACGTGGCCACTCTGACCGGAGCCATCATCCTCGCCCTCGGACACCGCCACACCGGAGTGATGGGCGACGACGAGACCGTGGCCCAGTTCCTCGCCGCCGCAGACTCGGCCGATGAGCTCGCCTGGCACATGCCTCTTCCCGAGTACATGGAAGACACGCTCGACTCGCCGATCGCGGACCTCATCAACGCCAACATGAGCGATCGGGCCGGCGGCGCGTCGTTCGCGGGACTCTTCCTGCGCCGGTTCGTCGGACGCGTGTCCGATGCGGATGACGCCCCTCGCATCCCCTGGGTGCACCTCGACATCGCCGGATCCGGCGAGCACGGCAGTGCACCCTACGGTTTCACTGAGAAGGGCCCCACTGGGGCGATGGTTCGATCGATCGTCGCCTTCGCCCACGCATCCCACACGGAGGCATGACCTATGACCACACACACCTTCGACGTCGTCGTCCTCGGTGGCGGCAGCGGCGGCTACGCCGCGGCGCTCCGGGCCAGCGAGCTCGGCAAATCCGTCGCCCTGATCGAGAAGGACAAGGTCGGCGGCACCTGCCTGCACCGCGGCTGCATCCCGACCAAGGCGCTGCTGCACGCGGCAGAGGTCGCCGAGCATGTGCGGGATGCCGCATCGGTCGGCGTCACGGCGACTCTCACCGGGATCGATCCCGTCGGCGTCCGCACGTACCGTGAAGGCATCGTCGCCAAGAAGTTCAAGGGCCTCGAGGGACTGGTCAAGGCGCGCGGGATCACGACCGTGGCGGGGACGGGGCGTCTCAACGCCGACCGCACCGTGAGCGTCGGCGAGGACACCTACTCCGGTACCGATGTCGTCCTGGCGACCGGATCGTACAGCCGCTCACTCCCCGGCCTCGAGATCGGCGGCCGCATCATCACCAGCGAGCAGGCACTCGCACTCGATGTCATCCCCGAGCGGGTGCTCATCCTCGGCGGCGGTGTGATCGGCGTCGAGTTCGCCAGCGTCTGGCGTTCGTTCGGCTCCGAGGTGACGATCGTCGAGGCGCTGCCGCACCTCGTCCCGAACGAGGACGTCGCCCTCAGCAAGGGCCTCGAGCGCGCATTCCGTCGCCGGGGCATCCAGTACTCTCTCGGCGTCCGCTTCCAGACCGCGGTCCAGAACGACAGCTCCGTGACCGTCACGTTGGAGGACGGCAAGGAGTTCTCCGCGGACTACCTGCTGGTCGCGGTCGGCCGCGGGCCGGTGACCGCTGACCTCGGGTTCGAAGAGGCCGGCGTGACGCTCGACCGCGGATTCGTGACCGTCGATGAGAACCTCCGCACGGGTGTCCCAGGCCTGTGGGCCGTCGGTGACATCGTTCCCGGGCTGCAGCTCGCGCACCGCGGCTTCCAGCAGGGGATCGCCGTGGCAGAGCGGATCGCGGGACTGGCTCCGGTCAACATCCCCGACCTGCAGATCCCCAAGGTCACCTACTCGAGCCCTGAAGTCGCCTCCGTCGGACTGACCGAGGCAGCGGCCGTCGCCGAGCACGGAGCCGACGCCATCGCGGCGTACGAGTACAACCTGGCCGGCAACGGCAAGAGTGAGATCATCGGAACCGGCGGTCTCGTGAAGGTCGTCCGGCTCAAGGACGGCCCCGTGATCGGCGTCCACCTGCTGGGAGACCGGGTCGGGGAACTCATCACCGAGGGACAGCTCGCAGTCGCCTGGGAAGCCCACCCCGAGGACATCGCGCCCCTGATCCACGCGCATCCCACGCAGAGCGAGGCGCTGGGCGAAGCCTTCCTCGCCCTGGCCGGAAAGCCCCTGCACGCCCTCTGAGCACCAACCGGTGCCTGAGTCACTAAGCTAGACAAGCGTCAACACACTTCCTGAAGGAGACTCCGTCATGAGCACATCCGTCATCCTCCCCGCTCTCGGTGAGAGCGTCACAGAGGGTACGGTCACCCGCTGGCTCAAGCAGGTGGGCGACACCGTACAGGCGGACGAGGGCCTGCTGGAGATCTCGACCGACAAGGTCGACACCGAGATCCCCTCCCCCGTCAGCGGCGTGATCGAGGAGATCCTCGTCGCCGAGGACGAAACCGTCGAGGTCGGTGCTCTGCTCGCTCGCATCGGCGACGGAAGCGCTCCGGCTCCGGCCGCGGACGCTCCGGCTGCCGCCGAGCCCGCCGCCGAGGCCGCCCCCGCACCTGCCGCTGAGGCAGCGCCTGCCCCCGCCGCGGAAGCTGCACCGGCAGCCGAGGCTGCACCGGCCGCCGCGCCCGCCGGCGATGCCACCGACATCGTTCTGCCCGAACTCGGTGAGAGCGTCACCGAGGGCACCGTCACCCGCTGGCTCAAGCAGGTCGGTGACACGATCGCCGTCGACGAGGCACTGCTCGAGATCTCGACCGACAAGGTCGACACCGAGATCCCTTCGCCCGTCGCCGGTGTGCTGCAGGAGATCGTCGCCGCTGAGGACGAGACCGTTTCCGTCGGTGCGGTCCTGGCGCGTGTCGGCTCCGGTGCCGCTCCGGCAGCACCCGCCCCGGCCGCAGAGGCACCCGCTCCGGCAGCGCCTGCTGCTGCTCCGGCACCTGCTGCTGCTCCGGCCGCTGCTGCTGCTCCCGCCGCTGCCGCTCCGGCGCCCGCTGCCGCTCCGGCGCCCGCTGCCGCTCCGGCGCCCGCTGCCGCTCCGGCGCCCGCTGCCGCTCCGGCGCCCGCTGCTGCTCCGGCGGCAGCGCCTGCTGCTCCGGCGCTGGCTCTGCCCACCGAGAGCGACAACCTGTATGTGACCCCTCTGGTGCGTCGTCTGGCGTCGCAGCAGGGCGTCGATCTGGCGTCGGTCACCGGCACCGGTGTCGGCGGACGCATCCGCAAGGAGGACGTGCTCAAGGCTGCGGAGACGGCTGCGGCCGCCCCCGCAGCAGGCGCACCGGCTGCGGCTGCTCCGGCTCCGCTCGAGGTCTCGCCGCTGCGCGGCACGACCCAGCCCATGTCCCGCCTGCGCAAGGTGCTCGCCGAGCGTGCAGTCGCCTCGATGCAGCAGACGGCACAGCTGACGACCGTCGTCGAGGTGGATGTCACGGATCTCGCGAACTACCGCGACAGCGTCAAGGGATCGTTCCTGGAGAAGACGGGCGACAAGCTCTCCTTCCTCCCGTTCTTCGCACTCGCGACGGCTGAGGCGCTGCAGGCGTTCCCGATCGTCAACGCGACGGTGAAGGACGACCAGATCGTCTACCCGGCGTCCGAGAACGTGTCGATCGCTGTCGACACCGAGCGCGGACTGCTCACGCCCGTGCTGCGGGATGCCGCCTCGAAGAACATCGCTCAGATCGCGCACGAGATCGCCGACCTGGCTGCTCGGACGCGTGACAACAAGCTGAAGCCCGACGAGCTCGCCGGCGGCACGTTCACGCTGACCAACACCGGTTCGCGCGGCGCGCTGTTCGACACTCCCGTGGTGTTCCTGCCCCAGTCGGCGATCCTCGGCACCGGTACGGTCGTCAAGCGCCCCGGTCTGGTGAAGGTCGGCGGCTCCGACGCGATCGCGATCCGTTCGTACGTGTACCTCGCGCTGTCGTACGACCACCGGATCATCGACGGTGCTGACGCTGCTCGCTTCCTCGGTGCGGTCAAGGCCCGCCTCGAGGCCGCTCAGTTCGCCGCACAGCTCGGCGCCTGATCCGACTCATCACTCTGCCTGGTCCGCGACGTCGTACACGTCGCGGACCAGCCATTTCTCGTTGATCCGCACGAGCACCAGGAACTGATCGGCTCCCGATGCGGCGTCCCGCGTCGCATCCGGTGCACCCACATCCTTCCGCGCGTCCTTCGGTGTCAGTCGCACGACGGCGGCGTCTCCGTACTCGTCGACGAGCTCCACATCAGACAATTCTGCTCCGCCGTCGGCGAGCAGTTCGATCACGGCAGCCGATCCGCCCGCCACGGCCACGGCGCAGATCGCGTCACCAGCGTCCGCGCACCGGCTGATCTCGTCCAGCAACCAGGACGCCGCCTCCGCAGGTTCTTCTGACTCCGGAGTCGGCCGCGACGCGACCGGAGAGGGCGAAGAGTCCGGCGATTGCCGCACATGATCCGCAGATGCGCCAGGTCGCTCTGCGGCAGGGGAAAGATCAGCCGCGCTCCCCGTGTCAGGATCCGCGGATTGCACGGCGCCCGATGGCTGCGGGCCCTCCGCGACCTCGCTCGTCGCTCCGCTGGGCCACACGAGCCCGCCCAGCAGCACGGCGATCGCCGCGCCCGCCGCGACCAGGAGCGAACGACGGCGGGGCCGGGGTGCGGTGCCCCGCTGCACTGTCGGCGCCCCCATGCGTTCGCGGCGGGTCGGAGGGCGCAGAGCGCGGGCGCATCCCCGCACCCACCGCATGACGTCCCCCGGCACGGACGCGAACCTCCCGGCCGAAGTTCGCGCCCTGGCACGATCTCTCGTCACGCCACGCCGCATGCGCCCCCCGCGCGCCGAACCGGCGACGCGCCGTGACGGGAGAGCCGAGGATTCCCCACGCAGCGCCGCCCTGGCGACCGTGTCCGCCCTCTCGGGAGCGAACATCTCCCGACGAAGCACCCGCGGTGCCGCGACCTCGAGAACTTCCCCTTCCCACTTCTCGAGCAGCAGCCGCGGCACACGACGCTGTTGCTGCTCGAGGTTCGTACGCAGCCCTTCCTGCACGACCCCCAGAAGACGCCCCAGCGTCTTGTCCGCACAGTTCTCCCCGAGTTGCGCGACGAGCAGCGCGACCCCCGCCCGCGCCTCCACGCCTTCGCCGAGCACGAAGACCGGCCTGCCCTCGTCCGTCAGCCACCAGGCGCCCGTCGCATTCTCCGTCGCTCCGTCTTCTCCGAGCTCCTCCAGCGCTCGGAACAGACTCACCAGTAGAGTGCTGCACTCCCCCGACGACAGCCCCACATCCGCCGCGGTGCGACGCCCCACGAATGCCGACACCCTCTCGGTGCACCATGGAAGCAGCACGTCGTGTCCCTGCGCACGGCGCACGAGGTCGAGCGGTCCGGCCACGTGCTCCGAGCCTCCGAAGCGCCAGCCCTCCCAGCCGGCCAGCGTCGCTGCGTCGACCCGAACCGCCACGGCGTCGCCACGCGTGACCAGCACCCCGACGAACGGACCCTCATGCGAGTCGATCGCCCGGATCACCCGATGCGCCCCGGGAAGGAGCGCGGGTGTGAGGGCGTCGGTCGCGGCAGCTGGCATGGCTTCATCACACCGGATCTGCCCACTCCCCGAAGCCGATCGGAGGCGATGTGGACGAAAAGCCGACAATCGACGAACTGTGCAGGAGGTGTCCACGCGGCGAAGCACCCGTTGCGCGGCAGGGCGGCAACGCTCCGCTGGACGCGAACGCCGTCAACGAGCGCCTCCGGACTCGGTAGGCTGGTGCGCATGGCAAAGCGTGCTCCCGAACCCGAAAAGCGTCCTGGGTTCTTCTCCCAGATCAAGTCCCTCTTCCGGTTCACCCGTGAGGTGTATGCCTGGTTGCCGTGGGCGCAGGTCGGCATCCTGATCGGCGGTGTCCTCCTCGGCCTCGTCGCCGGCTACCTCATTCCCCCGTTCCAGATCTGGACGCTCGTGCTCTGGGGTATCAGCGGACTGATGTTCGGTGTGCTCGGTGCCATGTTCCTCATGACCAGGCTCTCCACGACGGCCATGTACGCGAAGATCGACGGCATGCCCGGAGCAACCGGCCACGTGCTCAGCACCAGCCTCGGTCGCCGCTGGCAGGCATCCGAGACGCCGGTCGGCATCAACCCGAAGACGCAGGAAGCGGTCTATCGCACGGTCGGCCGGGGCGGCGTCGTGATCGTGGGAGAAGGCGCACGCGGTCGGCTCACCCGACTCGTCAACGAAGAGCGCAGCAAGGTCCAGCGCGTCGCGAACGGCGTGCCCGTGACGGTGCTCTACGTCGGACACGGTGACGACGAAGTGACCATCGCCGATCTCGCCAAGACCATCAAGAAACTCCCCAAGGCGATCGACAAGGCGACTCTCGCGGCTGTCATCCGCCGCATCGAGTCGGTGTCGCAGTCGCTCTCCTCGCTGCCGATCCCCAAGGGCATCGACCCGACGAAGGTGCGCGCGCAGCGCCCGCGCTGAGCTGCAGCCCCGCAGACGACGAAGCGCGGCCGCCCTCCTCGGAGGTGCGGCCGCGCTTCTGTCCTGTCACTCCGAAAGCGGTTGGCGTGGGAGTCGACGCACCTTCGCGCGCCGGCGACGGCGCTCCGGGACCATCGATCGCATCTCGTCGAGCTTTCCGAAGCAGAACAGACGATCCTCAGCCTCGAGCACCACATGCTTGCGCGGGTTGGGGATCACCGTGGCGCCCCGATGCAGAGTGAGCACCGTGATGTCACGCTCCCAGAGCCCCGCTTCACCCAGGGTCTTGCCCACGAGGTCGACCGCACCGTGCACCATGAGCTCTGCCACGCCGTACCCCGTCGAGACGGTCAGCCGCTGCCGCACGTCGATCTCAGGGAACGCGACCTGACCGGCGATGTAGTCGATGATCGCGCCCGCGACGTCGAGCTTCGTCGCGGTCTCGATGCCCTGCAATCCCGGTGAGGAGTTGACCTCCATCACGAGAGGTCCGTCGTCGCCCTCGAGCATGTCCACTCCGGCGACGCGCAGCCCCATGATCTGGGCGGAACGGACGGCGGCCCGTTCATAGACCGGGTCGAGCTCGATCGCCTCGACAGAACCGCCGCGATGCACGTTCGAACGGAATTCGTCTCCCGCCGCCGAGCGCCGCATGGCCGCGACCACGCGATCTCCGACGACCAAGGCGCGGATGTCACGTCCACGGCTCTCCGAGATGAACTTCTGAATGAGCACGTTCTGCTTGGTGGAGTGCAAGGTCTCGATGATCGCCTCGGCGACCTTGACCTGCGGAGCGAGGATCACGCCGATCCCCTGCGTGCCCTCCAGCAGTTTGATGACGACCGGTGCGCCACCCACACGCTCGATCGCGGGCCGGACATCGGCTCGGTTGCGCACGAATGCGGTCGGCGGCATCGCGATGTTGTGCCGTGACAGGATCTGGTTCGCACGGAGCTTGTCCCGGGCGCTGGAGATGCCGTTCGCCGTGTTCGGCGTGTATACGTCCATCTGCTCGAACTGGCGCACCACGGCCGTGCCGAAGTACGTGATCGAGTTTCCGATGCGCGGCAGGATCGCGTCGTAATCGCTCAGCTGTCTGCCTCGGTAGTGCAGGTCCGGTTCGTCCGCGGTGAGGTCGATCGCGAAGCGCAGCGTATTCAGCACCTTGACGTTGTGGCCGCGCTGGAGGGCAGCCGCACGCAGTCGTTGGGTGGAGTACGCCTGGGGCGCACGGGAGAGCACTGCGATCTTCACGGAGAATTCCTGCCAGGATGGTCGGGTGACTAAGACATCCCATTCAAACACTCTTACAGGGTGGCGAGAATGGGTTGCGTTGCCCGATCTCGGCGTGGACTGGATCAAAGCCAAGATCGACACCGGCGCGCGGACCTCCTCCCTGCACGCATTCGACATCCAGGAGTTCGACCGAGAGGGCGAGTCCTGGGTGCGATTCCGTCTCAAGCCCTGGCAGGACAGCCAGGAGGACACGGTCGTGGTCGAGACGCCTGTGCACGATCGACGCGCCGTGCGCAGCTCCTCAGGCCATGCGCAGGAGCGCCTCGTCGTCATGTTGCTGATCCGCCTGGTGGATCGAGAGGTGCTGGCAGAGGTCACACTGAGCAACCGCGACGAGATGGGCTTCCGTATGCTCATCGGCCGCGAAGCCTTGCGGCGCGGTTATGCCGTCGACCCCGCGCGCTCGTTCCTGGGTGGGCGTGCGCCGCGGGAGGCCCGGCGCCGCAACCGCGGCAGGGACTGAGCACCGGCGAGCGTCAGGCGCGGATCAGCACCGTGCCGACGGCTTTGTCGTGCAGACCTCGCTGGTCGGCATCCCAGATCACCGCGGGGATCACGAGGATCAGCAGCAGAGTGCGCACGAGGGGTCGCCACACGCCGATCCATCCGCCGTCCATGCGCACGAGACGCATGCCGACGATGCGGTGACCGGGGCTGCCTCCGACGACCGGGATGAAGATGATCTGCAGCAGCGCGAAGACGAGCAGCGGGGCGAACTGCGTGAGTCCGGCCTCGGTCGGGAGCGCGAACTGGTTGAAACCCAGGAAGCCCGTCGCGATGATCGTCGCGGCCGTGTAGTCGATGAGGAGGGCGCCGATCCGACGACCGATCCGACCGATGCTCCGTGATCCTGAGTCCGGGAGTCCGAGTCGCTCACCGGGGTACATGTTCGCCGCATCCGTCACCTCTCCAGCCTACCGATGCGGTCCGGGCGCTGTAACAAGCCCGAAACAAAGCGGACACCCTGGAGAAATCCCTCAGCCGTACTGTGCAGAATGGCCGTAAGCCATCGATCCGCTACACAGGAGTCGTACATGTTCAAAGATTCGTCCGAGGTGCTGAGCTACATCAAGGAGAACGACGTCAAGTTCCTTGACATCCGTTTCACCGATCTTCCGGGTGTGCAGCAGCACTTCAACATTCCTGCGTCAACGGTCGACGAGGCGTTCTTCACGGAGGGTCAGCTGTTCGACGGCTCCTCGATCCGTGGCTTCGCCAGCATTCACGAGTCCGACATGCAGCTCATCCCGGACGTGACGACGGCGTACGTCGACCCGTTCCGCGAGGCGAGCACGCTCGTGATGATCTTCGACATCTACAACCCGCGCACCGGTGAGATCTACTCGAAGGACCCCCGTCAGGTCGCCAAGAAGGCGGAGAAGTACCTCACGTCGACCGGCATCGCCGACACCGCGTTCTTCGCCCCCGAGGCCGAGTTCTACATCTTCGACGACGTCCGCTACTCGGTCACCGCGAACTCCAGCTTCTACAGCGTCGACTCCGAAGAGGGCGCCTGGAACACCGGCCGTGAAGAAGAGGGCGGAAACCTCGCCAACAAGACCCCCTACAAGGGCGGTTACTTCCCGGTGAGCCCCGTCGACAAGACCGCAGATCTGCGCGATGACATCACCCTCAAGCTGATCGACGCCGGGTTCATCCTCGAGCGCTCGCACCACGAGGTCGGCACCGGTGGCCAGCAGGAGATCAACTACCGCTTCGACACCATGGTCCATGCGGCGGACGACATCCTCAAGTTCAAGTACATCGTCAAGAACACCGCCGAAGAGTGGGGCAAGGTCGCGACCTTCATGCCCAAGCCGCTCTACGGCGACAACGGCTCCGGCATGCACACGCACCAGTCGCTGTGGAGCGACGGCAAGCCGCTGTTCTACGACGAGGCCGGCTACGGCCAGCTGAGCGACATCGCGCGCTGGTACATCGGTGGCATCCTGGCGCACGCGCCGGCGCTGCTCGCCTTCACCAACCCGACCCTGAACAGCTACCACCGTCTGGTCAAGGGCTTCGAGGCTCCCGTCAACCTGGTCTACTCGGCCGGCAACCGCTCCGCCGCGATCCGTATCCCGATCACGGGCTCGAACCCGAAGGCAAAGCGCATCGAGTTCCGCGCGCCCGATGCCTCCGGCAACCCGTACCTCGCCTTCGCCGCGCAGTTGATGGCCGGCCTCGACGGGATCAAGAACCGCACCGAGCCGCACGAGCCGGTCGACAAGGACCTCTACGAGCTTCCCCCCGAGGAGGCCAAGGACATCCCGCAGGTTCCGAACTCCCTGCTGGACTCGCTGGACGCTCTCGCGGCCGACCACCAGTTCCTCCTCGAGGGCGGCGTGTTCACCAAGGAGCTCATCGAGACCTGGATCTCCTACAAGTACGAGAACGAGATCCTGCCGATGGCCCAGCGCCCGCACCCGTTCGAGTACGAGCTGTACTTCGGCGTCTGACCCGATCCCGCGGACTGCCTGAGGCTGAGGCCCGCAGGTAGTCCGCAGAATCTCAGAGAGCCCGTCACGGTCCACCGTGGCGGGCTCTCTCGTCGTCCAGCTCCGAGAGGAACCTCGGGCGCTGCGGCGTAGCGCCCGACACGACGACAGAGCCCCGGCTCCCCCTGGTCCCTCGGAGCGAGAGGCCAGGAGGAACCGGAGCTCTGTCGTGCGGGATCAGACGTGTGAGGATGCTTCGACGAAGCGGTCCTGCAATGTCTGGAGGTGTTCCGGCGTGAGCCCGAGGCCGTCGCGCGCATAGCCTTCGATGCTGCCGAAGCGGGTGCGTGCTTCGTCGAGCGCGGCGTCGAGGTACTCGTCGCGCACCCCGAGCATCGGCAGGAGCAGCGCCGTGTCGACGCCCTTCGCCGCCGCGGCGTCGAGGATCGGCTGCAGCGTCGGAAGGAGATCCGCGTTCGTCTCCAGATAGTCGGCGCGTACGTCTTCCTCCGCCACCCCGAGCAGGAGCAGCAGTGAAGCGGCAGCCCAGCCGGTACGGTCCTTGCCCGTCGTGCAGTGGAAGAGTGCAGCACCGGTGCGCGAAGGGTCGATCAGGTCCAGGTAGAAGGCGCGGTACGCGGCGAGAGCCGAGGGGAGACTCACGATGTTGCGGTACGAGTCCTGCATCAGCGCTTCGGCACGGCCCTCCCCCAGAGTGGCGGCCAACGCGCCGGGATCGGTGACGAGCTGCCCGACGCTGGCCGCGACATCCGCAGTGCTGTCGGCGAGCACGTCCAGCCCCAGGACGCTCACTCCGGCAGGCAGCCGGTCGGGCGAGGCAGCGCGTTCTGCCGCCGTCCGCAGGTCGTAGACCGTCGCGATCCCGAGGCCCGCGAAGGCGGCGAGGTCGTCGCCCTGCAGCCGCGCCAGCGTGGCTGAGCGATAGATGACACCCGGGCGTATGACGCCGGCCGTGGTGGTGAGGCCACCGAGCTCTCGCAGATTGGGTGCGCTCCGCAGCGCCACGCGCCTGTCGATCGGTGCTGTCATGTGACCTTCTCCTCGTCCATGGTGCGGGTGTGTGCGGCTCCGTCGGATGCCGCGTGCAGCGTACCCGGCGGGCGGGCCACGAGTTCGAGGACCGCGACCAGGATGACGCCGACCAGCGCCGTCCACACGATCGTGCTCGGCGACAGCGGCCGCGACAGGAGCAGCACGGCGAAGCACCCCAGACCGACCAGGACGCGCAGCGGCATACGCCACCGGTGCAGCTGCGCGCCGAAGCCACCCGTGGTGATGCCGCGCTGCTCAGCCGCGTGGCGGATCGCCGCAAAGGCCGCGGACGCATGTGCGCGAAGCTTCCGCGCCCAGTGCCACGGACCGGCGAACATCGTCACGATCAGCACCGTCGCCGCAAGCACGGCCATCACGAGCACGATGCTCGACACGAAGCCGAGGATGCCCGAGTACAGCGCGACCGCTGCATCGTGCGGAATGCTCTCGGCGACCGCGAGGGCGAAGACCCCGGTCCCCACACCGATCCCTGCTCCCACGAGCACCATCGTGAGCAGCACCGCACCGGAGGTCCAGATCAGGGCGACTGCGCGCCGCCGGGCGATCAGGACCCCGGCGGCCAACAACAGGAACGACACCCACGGCAGCCAGATCCCCAGGGCGACGACCAGTTGGTAGATCGTGATGTAAATGCCGACCGAACTGGATTCCGCGATCACGATGGATCTGTCGATCTCCGGGATCTGCGCGGCGAGAGTGAAGCCGTCTGCGACCAGCTGCTCCTTCACCGACCGGATGATCGGGCCGAGCTGCAGACTGATCTCCTGGTTCTGACCGACGGACACGGCTGCGTCATTCTGTCCCGTGGCGGTGCTCACGAGCTGTCGGTGCGTGACGGTCAGCGCATCCTTCCAGATGACCGCGAAGACGTCGGAGCGCACGAACTCGGTCACTGTGTCGTGGATGAGGCCCTTCACTCCCGCGACCGCCGGTGCCTTCAGCAATCCGAGCGCTTCGGTGGCTCGCGGTGCGAGCTCCAAGCCCTCGAGGCCCGCGAAGAGGTCATCAGCGATTCGGTCGATGTCGATCGCCGACTCGATCGCCGCGACGCTCTGACCGGCCACGAAGTCCTGTACGGCGGGGTCTTCGGCGAGCGGCGCGAACGTCGCGACGAAGTACGACGTGTCGGTGAGCTCACGATGAGCCCATGTGGACACGATCGCCACCGGCGTGAGCACGGCGCCGATCGTCACGAGCGCCGTGCTGAGGATCGTCCATCCCCATGCCCGCCTCCGAGGTCTGTCCACGCGAGACACGGACGCGGAGGACTCGCCACCCTCGCGGGCGGCAACCAGTTGGCGCGTCAGCTCGTCCTTCTCGGCCGTGAGTCGCGCGAGTTCTGCATGAAGCTGTTCCGTCGTCTGCGGCGCCATCGGCGTCAGATCTTCTCCGGGCGCGGCGCGTCCCACGTGCCGTCGAGGATCGGTCGCCGGGGACGATAGAGCCGCAGCGTGTAGTTCCAGCCCGTCATGATGGGCAGCGTGTTCGGTGCGCCATCCGCATGTTCGCTGAAGCGCACTGTCACAGCGCCGTCGGCATCAGGAACCGCGGTGAGGCTGTTGATGCTGTTCACGCCGAGCGCGTTGGGCTCGAAGTAGCCGGCGGCGTTGTAGAGGGACACCGACCAGAACGCGTCGACGGGAACGTCCCGGAGGACCAGTCGGTAGTCGGCCACCGGCAGTCCCTCGTCGACGCTCATGTAAGTGGCCTCGTACTCGGGCAGACCTCCCCAGCCGCCCGCGGTTCCGAGCAGATGCATCACCGGATCGACCTGGGTCCGCGTACCGAAGGCATGATCGTAGGTCGAGACGCCGCGCCCGAGCGTCAGGAGCGCATCGCGGGTCTCCGTCTGGGAGGCCTCATCGTATTCCGGGAGCGGGAACGCGCCGGAGCCCCCGCCGGACAGGATCAGGCCGTCCTGGAGCCGGTTCACCTCGGTCACGTCGTTCGCATCGTTCGGGTCGACGAGGATCCGCACGAGGACGGCGGCATGATCGGTGCCGACCAGGTCGCGGGTGAGCACGTGCTCACCCGCTTCGCTGAGGATGAACGCGGTGTAGTGGTCTTGGTTGATCACGTGCGCCGAGATGTACCGCGCCCCCGTCTCGGGCAGCGTGAGCGTGACGCCATCGCGCACGTCGATGATCGCACTGCTGTACAGGGTGTCGCGGTTCTGGCGGATCACCGGTTGGTCGTCGAGGCCCTTCAGGCCCCGGGTGTGGTTCCACTCCCCGAGGCCCGTCGCGGCGGAGAGCCGGGCGAACATCAGGTCGGACTCGGCACGCGCGAAGTTGAGGAAGGTGACTTTGGTTGCAGGCATGGAGGTTCCTTCTGTTCAGAGGTGGGCAGGAGCGTGGGCGATGCTCAGGAGAGCAATCGCGCTTTTGCGGCCGTGAACTCGGCGTCGGTCAGCATCCCCTGCGTCCTGAGCTGCATGAGGTTCTGGAGTTCGGTGACGAGATCACCGGGAGACGATGCCTGCGGGGGCGCCGGAGACAGCACCGGACCCTGGGGCGCGGGTTCGCTCTGCGGAAGAGACTCGAACTGCGCGGCGTCGTACTGCAACTGCGCCGTGTTCCGACGATGCGCCGCCACCGCTCCGCTCACGGCGGTGGCCGTGCCGGCGACGACAGCAGCGCGTGCGGCGAGTCCCAGCAGACCCGGTCGGCCGATCCTCGGGATGAACGGCATCTCACCCCTCCGTTCTCGAGGGAAGGGAATCCATCAGCGCATTGACCACCGGTGCCGGGATCCGCTCGTGTCCGAGCAGTACCGCACCGGATTCGGCGGTCCGGGCCGACAGCTCACGCTGGTAGACGAGTTCGACGGCTACGAGAAGCGCCGCGGTGCCGGCGGGAACGGCGACGGCGAGCGTGGCGATGTCCTCCTGCCCCGCGAGACCGGACGCGTGCAACTGGTGCGCCTGGACTCCGTATGCGGGTGAGAGATCGTCGACCTCCGTCAGCGTGATCGCGCCATCCGCCGACCGCGAGATGTGGATGAGGTCGAGCAGTCGCAAAGTCTCCGTCTCGACGAGGTCGAGGAGAGCCTGCAACGCCGCGCGGTCCGGCTGACCATCAGGAAGGCCGAGCAGGTAGAGATCGACCGGTCCGTAACCGGTGATCGTCACGACAGCGCCTTGGCCTTCAGCTGCTCGAACTCCGCCGTCGAGATGGACCCGGCTTCGAGGAGGGCAGCAGCGGCGGCGATCTCCTCGCTCGGCGACGACCCCGCGACCTCGCGGATGTACGTCTGCGCGGCATCCTCCGCCTCCCGCGCGGCGCGGCCGCTCCGCTCCGCCATTCCCTGTCCCCGCGCGATCAGGTAGATCAGCACTGTGAGGAAGGGCAGGAAGATCAGGAAGATGACCCAGAGCGCCTTCCACCAGCCGTTGAGCTCACGATCGCGGAACAGGTCCGTGATGATCGCGAACAGCGCGAACAGGTAGCCGATGAAGACCGTCGCCCAGAGCATCCAGCCGAGAATTTCCCAGAAGAGCATGTCCGTGTGTATCCGTTTCTCTTGTCGCTCTGCCGTGAGACACGGCGCCCGGATCCGATCCGGTGAGAGGCATATCGCTGACAGTCTGGCGAGTGCGGAGAGGCTGTGGCGGCGACCTCATCCTCCGCGGATGACATCGTGCGTCAGCATCGCGCCCGGCCCCGTCGGACGCCGATATTCTGGAGCCGTGATCGAAGCCGTACGCCACGAGCTCGCATCCGGCGATCCGGAACAGGCTCGGCGCACCCTGCGGCGCAACTGGCTGCGACTGATCCTCGAATCCCACACCGCAGAGCTCGAGCAGCTCTGCCTTGCGGCCCCCGATCCGCACGACCCGCATGTCCTCCTCATCCGTGCCTGCTGCCGCGACCTGCTGGGCGATACGTTCGGCGCGACCTTCTTGCGCGGGCAGGGGATGCGCGTGGCATCCGACGACTTCGTCGCCTGCTTCACGGAACTGCTGCTCGCCCCCGACACACCGACCAAGGCCGCGCTCGCCGACCGCGCACGCGAAGCGCTCTCGCAGTGCGGCCCGGATGACGATTACCCGTCGGCGCTGTTCCTGTTGGGGTGGACCGAGGTGCGGCTTCGCCGCGACCCCGCCGGCGCGATCGCTCTGCTCCGGTCGGCCGCGGATGAGGCTCGTCTGCGTGGACACGCCGAGACGCTCCGTCTCGCACAGTCCAACCTCGCCTTCGCACTCACCCATGCCGGGCTCTTCACGGAGGCCGAACAGATCCTCGATGCGCTCCCTGCATCCGCGTCCCCGTCCGACTGGGATCGCTTCGAGGGCGGCCTCCCGCAGGCGAACCGCGGATGCATCGCCTACTGGCGAGGCGACTTCGAGGGGGCGATCGTCCATCTCGACTCCGTCATCGCCGACGGAACCCCGGGGAACAACTTCGAGGCGCTCGCCCGTCTGTACCTCGTGATGAGCCTCATCGCGCTCCGCCGTCAGGACCGCTACTACAACGCCGGGGCACTCCTTCAGGGCGTGAGCAGGGCCGACAAGCACGGAGTCCCGTGGGACACTCTGCGCCGGGTCGTCTCGGCGTGGCTCTCCCATGCCGAAGACAGGGACGACCGCGCGCGCGGCGTCGCCGCACCGGTGCTCTCCGCACGAACGGGCGCGCCCGTGGCGCACGCACGACTCGCCGAGCTCTATCGCGTGATGGGGGAACCCGCGCTCGCCGCACAGGCGCTCCGGCTCGCAAGCACCACTGCGCTCCCCCGCTATGCGCTGGTGAACACTCTCGTCACCTCCGCAGCGCTCAACGCGGAGGCCGGTCGCGGACCTCAGGCTCACGAGCAGCTCGACCGCGCGCTCGAGGCGGCGACCGCGGAGAAGGTCCTCGCGCCCTTCCTGGCGGACGACGAGGTGATCGGCGACCTGCTGGGAGCGCACGTGCACCGAGGCTCACGGCACCACGCACTCCTGCAGAGCATCCTGGAGCGCCGGGGACGCCTCACGAGTCTCCTCGACGGCGTGCTCACTCGGCGCGAGAGCGAGATCCTCGCCTGCCTGCGCACCGAGATGACGGCCGAGGAGATCGCGACGCATCTGGGCATCTCCTACCCGACGGTGAAGACGCACATCCGATCCGTCTATCGCAAGCTCGGGGTCAGCACTCGGCGAGCCGCTGTCCACGCGGTCGATGCACGGTAGCGCTTAACGCGGGCCCCGCAGAATCGCAACCCCCTCGGCGTCAGCTGATCACACGGTGATGATGGGATCTCCGCCCGCACAGGGCCCGCGCGAAAGGGACGAACCTCATGACCGACACCACCCCCACCCAGCGCGTCGCGGAGCTGATCAAGGACTTCCGCTTCGCCATGTTCACGACGCGCAATGCCCAGGACCGCCTGGTCGCGCACCCGCTCACCGTGCAGGAGGCGGAGTTCGACGGCGACCTCTGGTTCCTCGTGTCACGGAGCGCCTCATTCCTGGAAGACCTCCGACGGGACGACCACGCGGGCGTCTCGCTCAGCTCGAACGGCTCCTGGGTCTCGCTCTCCGGCACGGCAGAGCTCGTGGAGGATCCCGCGAAGGTGCGCGAGCTGTGGAGCCCGACTGTGGAGGCGTGGTTCACGGAAGGCCCGGACGACCCCGATGTCGGACTGCTCAAGTTCTCCGCCGAGTCCGCGGAGTACTGGGACAGCCCCGGCGGCAAGCTCGCCTCGCTCTTCAGCTTCGTGAAGGCCAAGGTCACGGGCGAGCCATACGACGCCGAGAACGAGAAGGTCGAGCTCCCGGACGCCTGAGACTCCCTGATACGCGAAGAGCCCGCCCTGCGTACGCGGGGCGGGCTCTTCGCGTCGAGCGGATGCGGGTTTACGGAACGCGTGCGCCCGAGGTCTTCTCGCTCAGGTGCTCCGAGGTGAGCGTCGTGCTGACGTAGGTGGCGGTCAGCGATCCGCCGGCCGTCGGATACAGGCGCAGCAGCGGCAGCGTGACGACGTTGCCTGCACCGTTCAGAATGCCGGAGTACACGTACTGGACCGTTCCGGTCGTCCCTGCCGCCGGCAGCGCACCGACGCGCGTCCAGCCGTTGAGGTTGCTCTCCTCGAGACGGTAGCTCGTGGGGTCGGTGACGTTGCCACCCGCGCCCCAGGTCACGCTCACGGACGCCGCACCGGAGGTGAACAGCCCGGGCGCTTCCAGATCGTCTCCGTCGGGCGTGAAGGCGATGAAGCCGACGTTCGCGCCGCGGTTGATCAGAACGTGGGCAGGGTTGGCGATCGACGTCGAGACAGACGTGCCCCCCTGCCATTCGGTGAGTCCCGCGGGAGCGGGGCGCGGTCCCGTCCCCTCGCTCGCAGCAGCCAGCGGCGTCGCGACGGCGACGGCGATGACGGGGGCGGACCAGGCTGCGGCTTTGATGACGGTGCGGCGGTCCATGCCGGTCGTGGCGTCCTGCTCGTTGATGCTCATTCGGTGTTCTCCTCTGAGAGTGGATCCCGGCACGACGACGACCCACACCGCAGCAGTCGATGCCCTCGGACGAAGCGGTCCTCATGCGGACGCGCCGACGAGGAGCGCAACGATGCGGGCGTGGGCGGTGCGGACGGGTTCCGCACCGGTGACGGGCGATCGCACGCCGGGTGGGGCGACCTACCAGCTGCCATGCTGCCCGCGCTGCCCGGGCACGCGACGCACAAGAGGCATGTTTGTCGCCACCGGACCATGGCCTGTCGTTCTGGGTATCGACTCCGGCTCACGGCGGGACGGCTCACCCCCGCGCGGCTCGCCGCACCTCGGACGGGGAGCTCATCCCCTCCTGCCCCATCGCTCTGGCGAGACTCGACCCGCCGGAGAACCCGGAGTACTCCCCGATCATCGCCACGCTCAATCCGTCGTAGGCGCGATCGGTGAGCAGGTCGAGCGCATGCTCCACCCGTGCTCGACGGATGGCCCGTTCGGGCGTGGTGCCGCGTGCCCGGAACGCTCGCTGCAGCTGGCGCAGCGAGATGCTGAGTTGCTCGGCGATTCCACGCGGCGCGAGCTGAGGGTCAGAACGCTGGGCCACGATCGTGCTCACCGCGTCACGATAGACATCGGCCGAGAGCCCCACACGCGGGGCTCGGGTGCCCTCGACAGCGACGCCGAGCACCATCTCCTGGAGCAGGCGCTCGAAGTAGTAGTTGCCGAAACCGCTGACCGGTTCGCTGTCGGTCGTCGCCGCGGACTCCGCGAAGGCCACTGCGGGGTCGAGCAACGCGCTCGTGGACGCCACCGTGCGCACCTCTCCCGGAGCAGGCGCGGCATACCCGGTCAGGGCTTCTGCCGGAATCAGGATCGACAGCAGTCGCAGCTCATCCCGCGGCGAGGCCAGCAGGGGCGCGTCATGACTCAGCAGGAACGCGTCGTTCTCATGGAGACGGATCGTTCCCGATGCGGAGCCGATGTCGATCCCTCCGGATCTGACACTGTGGAGGCCGATCAGACCGGCGACACGGTCGAGGCGGGATCGACCGTCATCCCGCCCTCGGACGAACTCCCGAATGCGTACGCTGCCGAACATCGCGAGCGTGCGGGCTCTCGCTACCGGCATGTCGTCACCGGATGCTGCTGACGCGGTGCTTCCGCCGCCCCGGCGTCTTCCCGTATCGAGCGGGCCGTCGTCGCCATGATCAGAGTCGTACGAAGAGGCGCGAGCTCACCTCCGCGCGCCGATGAGAAATCGACATTTCACCACGTGCCGATCGCGCAGAAGGCACGACGACCGCTCCCCAGAGATCCACAAATACCCTTCCCCTCGCGGTTCCCCACCGCGCCCCATCCCGGATACGAGACTTCTCCGAGCCTAGCGCGCCCATGAGATGTATTACGCCGCATACATGTACGCTCCGTGCGTCGGCTTGACCACACTGCAAGCGGGTGATCAACTGAAGGGTCGGACAGTCGAGTGGGGGACACATCATGCGTCGGAAGTCGAATCGCGAGCACATCGAACCGGTGAAGCCGGCGCCGCCCTCCCCCCGCCCTTCCGCGGCTGTCGCCTCGCTCGCGCGGGCGAACCCGTTCATGCTCGGACTGCTCGGCGCACTCGGCGTTCTCGTGGCGCTGGTGATCGGCGGCATCGTCGACCAGCTCGCCACGGTCCTCGTCTACATCGGTGTCGCGATCTTCCTGGCTCTGGGGCTGGACCCCATCGTCCGATTCATCGAGCGCAAGCTGCCCCGTCCGGCTGCCGTCGCGATCGTCGTCACCGGAGTGGTCCTGGCCTTCGCCGGCATCATCCTCGCGATCGTCCCGATCCTGGTGCAGCAGATCACCAATCTGGTCGAAGACGGCCCGCAGATGGTCAAGGACATCCAGGCATCCGGATGGTTCAAGGATTTGAACAACCAGTTCGGGTCGGCCTTCGAAGACGCGGCGAACGGAGTTCTCTCCTTCTTGAAGGACCCCGGCAACCTCGCCGACATCGGCGGTGGGGTGTTCGCCGTGGGTGCCGGGATCGCCGGCGGCTTCACCGGAGTCACGATCGTCCTGATCCTGACCCTGTACTTCATGGCGTCGCTGCACGGCATCAAGCGCACGGCAGCGCGCTTCGTGCCCGCGTACCAGCGCGACACGTTCAGCGAGCTGCTGGAGGATGTCTCAGGGGCTGTGGGTCGCTACGTGATCGGACAGGCGAGCCTCGCCCTGATCAACGGCGTGCTGAGCCTGATCGTGCTCAGCATCATCGGCGCCCCGGTGCCGGCGCTCCTCGCGCTGATCGCCTTCATCGGATCGATGATCCCCCTGGTCGGTACGCTCTCGGCGTCGATCATCAACTCGTTGATCTGCCTGTTCGTCAGTCCGGTGACCGCACTGATCGCCATCATCTACTACCTCGTCTACATGCAGATCGAGGCATACATCCTCTCGCCGCGCATCATGAGCAAGGCCGTCGCGGTTCCCGGAGCGCTCGTGGTGATCGCCGCGGTCGCCGGAGGAGCGCTCGGAGGAATCCTCGGCGCCCTGGTGGCCATCCCGGTGGCGGCGAGCATCATCATCATCGTCCAGAAGGTCCTGTTCCCCGCTCAGGACCGCAAGACGGCTCCCCCGACGCTCAGCGCCCCCTGAGCGTCGCCGGCCGGAACGGCGTCAGCGGACGAGGAGTGCGCCGGCCTCGACGCGCACGTCGAACGAGGTGACCTCACCCATCTCCTCGCCATCGATCTCGAAGACGAGTGGGGTCTCCAGCTCCACCGAGAGCGTCTCCACCGCGATGTGCTGAGCCGATTCTGTGCTGACCGCCTCATCCCCACCCGCGAAGAACCGACGGATGCCGTTGTCCCACACGAACGAACGGAAGGTGTCGAGCCACTGCAGCGGCCCGTCGGCGCTGATCATGAGCACGTCGAGCTTGCCATCGTCGAGCACGGCGTCCGGCAGCAGACGGATGCCGCCCTGCACCATGCCGCAGTTGCCGATCAGCATGGTATGACCGCGCACGGCGACCGGGTTCTCGCCATCGACCGACACCGTGATGTCGGTCATCTCCGTGCCTGCCAGTGCGCGACCCATCGCCTCGACATAGGCGAGCCAGCCGGCCTTGGACTTCAGGTCGTCATCGGTCTCGACCAGCATCTGCGCGTCGATCCCGAATCCCACCATCACCGCGAAGGCGTGCTCGGTGCCGTCATACGACACCCAGCCGAGATCGATGCGACGCGGTTCCGCATCGCGCACGCGTTCGAGCGCCGCCTGCACGTTGTTCAGCGGGACCTCGAGGTTGCGGGCGAGCAGGTTTCCGGTGCCCTGCGGCACGATTCCGAGAGCGATCTCCGAGCCGGCGAGCGACTCCGCCACCGCGCGGACCGTGCCGTCGCCTCCCACGGCGATCACGATGTCGCGACGGTCGTCGCGCGCCTCTTTCGCCATGCCGCGGCCGGGGTCCTCCGGAGTGGTCTCCCACCAGCGGATGTCCTGCTCATCGCCGAAGACGACGCTCACGGCATCTTTCAGAACGTCCTGATCGACCTTCGAGGGATTCCAGACGATGCCGATGCGTGCGTGGGTCATAGCGCCAGCTTGGGCGACACCGGCCGATACTGCAACTCGACGAGCGGGGCTCACCCGTAGAACAGCTGCTCGAACGCCTTGCGGGCTCGACGAGTGACTCCGAGGTAGTCCTCTTCCAGCTCGGTGGCCGAGCGGTCGGGATAGCCGAGGAGACGCCCGATCGCGTCGAGTTCACGGCGGTCCGCGGGCAGCACATCCGTCGTCTGGCCCGTGAGCAGGGTGATCGCCGACCGCAGCCTGCTCGCCAGTCGCCAGGCATCGCGCAGGCGTTCGGCGGAGACCTCGTCGACCAGCCCCGCCGCCACTGCGGCATCCAGCGCCGCGATCGTGGAAGTCGTCCGCATGCCCGGAGTGTCGTACGCGTGCTGCAGTTGCAGGAGCTGCACCAGCCATTCGACATCGCTCAGCGTTCCCGGGCCGAGCTTCAGGTGCCTCCTCGGATCGGCGCCCTGGGGCAGCCGCTCCCCCTCGACACGGGCCTTGATGCGCTTGATCTCACGCAGTCCCTGCTGGTCGACGGTCTCGGGGTAACGGATCGAATCGGCGAGTGCCATGAACTTCTCGATCAGCTTGCTGCTGCCGGCCACACCACGCCCTCGGAGCAGCGCCTGCGCCTCCCACGACAGCGACCAGCGGCGGTAGTATGCGGTGTATGCCTCGATCGACCGCACGACGGGGCCGCTGCGGCCCTCAGGACGCAGATCCGCGTCGAGGTCGAGCGGCAGGCGATGATCGGTCAGGTGCTCACGCAGGCGCGTAACGATTTGGGTGGCGAGCGTCTGCGCGCGCTGCGGGTCCACGCCGTTCGCGTCGTACACGTAGAGGATGTCGGCGTCCGAGCCGAATCCGAGCTCGGCACCACCGAAGCGACCCATGCCGATCACGGCGAAGTCCAGCGCGTCGTCCTCCGGCGGGACGACCTCGCGGAAGACCGCCCGTAGCGCCGCCTGAATCGTCGTCTCGGTGATCTCCGTGAGGGCAGTCGCGATCTCCTCGATCGTCACGACGTCGAGGACGGCGCCCATCGCGGTGCGGAGGAGCTCGCGGCGGCGATTCGCCCTGACGGCGCGGAGAGCATCTCCGACGGTCTCATGGCGCGTCTGGATCGCCCGCGCCTCCTCGTCGAGCGCGACGGCGCCGCGAGGGCGGAGCAGCTCCGTGCTGTCCAACCAGGCGACCGATTCCGGGATCCACTCCATCAACTCGCCGATGTAGCGCGAGGACGACAACAGGCGGGTCAGACTCTCAGCGGCGCCGGAGGAATCCCGCAGCATGCGGAGGAACCAGGGAGTGTCGCCCAGGCGTTCGCTGATGCGCCGAAACGCGATCAGGCCGTAGTCGGGGTCGCTGCCGTCCGCGAACCAGCGCACCATGATCGGCATCAGATGCCGCTGGATCGTCGCCTTGCGGCTGAGCCCTGTCGTGAGCGCGCCGATGTGCCTCAGCGCGCCGGCCGGATCACGGAATCCGATCGCCGCAAGGCGATCGTGCGCCTGCGCGGCCGAGAGCGTGCGCTCCTCCTCCGGCAACGCCGCGACGGCGCTGAGCAGCGGACGATAGAAGAGGCGGGTGTGTATCTCCCGGACCTCGCGGCGCACGGTCTCCCACCGCGCCCAGATCCCGTCTCCGGTGTCAGCGAGACCGGTGCTGCGCGCGAGCACCCGCAAGCCGGCCGGGGTGCGCGGCATCAGATGGGTGCGACTGAGCTCGCGGAGCTGCAGCCGGTGTTCCATGAGCCGCAGGATGCAGTAGTCCTGTGCGAACGCCGCCGCCTCCACCCGACCGATGTAACCACCCGCGACCAGCGCATCCAGGCTCTCCAGCGTGCCGCGCGTGCGCAGCGTGGGATCCGTGAGCCCGTGCACGAGCTGCAGCAGCTGCACGGTGAACTCGATGTCGCGGATACCTCCGGCGCCGAGCTTGATCTGGTACGGCACGTCTTCGGGACCGATGTGCTCCATCACCCGCTCGCGCATGCGTTGGACGCTGTCGACGAAGTCCTTCCGGGCGGCGCTCGACCAGATCTTCGGCTGCACCGCGGCGATGTAGTCGTCGCCGAGCTCGGGGTCGCCGGCGAGCGGGCGCGCCTTCAGCAGCGCCTGGAACTCCCAGCTCTTCGCCCATCGGTCGTAGTACGCCAGGTGCGAGGTCAGAGAACGGACCAGCGCACCCTGCTTGCCCTCGGGTCGGAGAGCCGCATCGACCTCCCACAACGGAGGCTCGACCTCGATCCCGCTGAGTCCGCGCATGGTCTCGCGCGCGAGGCGGGTCGCGATGTCGATCGCCCGAGCTTCACTCACCACCTCCTCATCCGCGGTGCCCCCGACGAAGATCACATCGACGTCGCTGACATAGTTCAACTCTCGGGCGCCGGACTTGCCCATGCCGATGATCGCGAGCCGCGTCGCCGCGATCTGCTCGTGGGGCGCGGAGCCTTCGAGGCGGGCCCGTGCGACGGCGAGAGAGGCCTCGAGCGCCGCCCCGGCCGCATCCGCGAGGGCCGCCGCCACTGCCCCGACGACGGTCGTGGGCGCGGGGTGCGTCAGGTCGAACGCCGCGATCCTCGCCAGACTCGCGCGATAGGCGACGCGCAGAGAGACGACGGCGGAATCCTCGCCGGTCTCCGCGAAACCGTCGACCGTGCCGACGGACGACAGCAGCCTCTCCCGCAGTTCGGCAGAAGAGGGCAGCGCATCGATCGGCCCGCTCAGCACCGACAGCTGTTCCGGATGCCGGAGGAAGAAGTCGGCCAGCCCCTCGGATGCGCCGAGGACACGCCACACCCGTCGGCGCTCCTGCTCATCGGCCAGAAGCTGCTTCACGGGCGCAGGGTCTCGTCGCGCGACGCGCAGCATCCCGCGCACCGCTGCATCGGCATCCGGCGCCCCTGCCGCACCGTCCAGGATCTCGGAGCGCGGGGCTCCGAGGATCGTGGCGAGCTCGGTGAGTTCTGCGGCCGCCTCGCTCAGTTCCGAGAAACCGAGCCTGGCCAGCGCGGAGAGCGAGACGGAATCGTCCGGACGGGCCATGGGCGACTCAGAGCAGCTCGAGGTTGTTCTTCAACTCCAGCGGAGTGACCTGGCCACGGTAGGCCTCCCACTCCTTGCGCTTGTTGAGCAGCACGTAGTTGAACACCTGCTCCCCCAGCGTCTCGGCGACGAGCTCCGAGTCCTCCATGAACTCGAGGGCGTGGTCAAGGCTCGCGGGCAGTGACGAGTAGCCGAGCGCCCGACGCTCAGCGTCGCTGAGCGACCACACGTTGTCCTCGGCCTCGGGCGGAAGCTCGTAGCCCTCCTCGATGCCTTTGAGACCGGCAGCGAGCATCAAGGCGTAGGCGAGGTACGGGTTGGCCGCGGAGTCCAGGGCTCGGTACTCGACGCGCGAGGACTGTCCCTTGTTCGGCTTGTACATCGGGACGCGCACGAGCGCCGAACGGTTGTTGTGGCCCCAGGTGACGAAGCTCGGGGCCTCGTCGCCGCCCCAGAGACGCTTGTAGGAGTTCACGAACTGGTTGGTGACCGCCGAGATCTCGTTCGCGTGCTTGAGCAGACCCGCGATGAAGTGCCGCCCCGTCTTGGACAGCTGGTACTTGGCGCCCTCCTCGTAGAAGGCGTTCTGATCGCCCTCGAAGAGCGACATGTGCGTGTGCATCCCGCTGCCGGGGTGACCGCTGAGCGGCTTCGGCATGAACGTCGCGTAGACGCCCTGCTCGATCGCCACCTCCTTGATGACGGTGCGGAAGGTCATCACGTTGTCCGCCGTCGTGAGGGCGTCGGCGTAGCGCAGATCGATCTCGTTCTGGCCGGGGCCGCCCTCGTGGTGGCTGAACTCCACCGAGATGCCGAGGTCTTCGAGCATCCGCACCGAACGCCGACGGAAGTCGTGAGCCGTGCCACCGGGGACGTTGTCGAAGTAGCCGGCGGAGTCCACGGGGATCGGACCCTCAGGACCATACGAGGACGACTTCAGAAGGTAGAACTCGATCTCGGGATGCGTGTAGAACGTGAAGCCGGCGTCCGCGGCCTTGGCCAGCGTGCGCTTGAGCACATGGCGCGGGTCGGCGACCGCTGGCTGGCCGTCTGGTGTCGTCAGATCGCAGAACATGCGGGCGGTCGGATCGATCTCACCGCGCCACGGGAGCGTCTGGAAGGTCGTGGGGTCGGGCTGCGCCAACAGGTCCGACTCGTAGCTGCGTGTCAGTCCCTCGATCGCCGAGCCGTCGAAGCCGATGCCCTCTGCGAAGGCCCCCTCGACCTCTGCGGGCGCGATCGCGACCGATTTGAGGGTTCCGATCACATCGGTGAACCACAGTCGCACGAACTTGACGCCGCGCTCTTCGATCGTCCGGAGGACGAAATCCCTCTGCTTGTCCATGGCTACTCTGCGCCCTGGCCCTTCGCGTCCCAGCCCTGCTCGACTGCTTCTTCTTCGGCCCAGGCGCGCGAACGCTCCTTCAGGACCTCGGGTGCACGGGCGGCCTCGGCAGCCGTGTCGAACGGACCGACTCGGTCGGCGGACGGCGAGATCATGCCGAACTCGACCTGCCCGGTCTCCGAGTTGTACCAGTACTTGTCATCACCGTCAGACATGTTCCGTCCCTCCTTCACGTAGTGACTCCGATCCTACTGGCGTACGCCGTGGTCGCTAAGCTATCGCCCATGGCAAAAGCGATCGGCGTCGATATCGGCGGCACGGGAATCAAGGCTGGAATCGTCGACCTCACGCACGGCACGATGGAATCGGATCGTGTGCGTGTCCCCACCCCCACGGGCGCATCCCCTCAGGATGTCCTCGAGGCCGTGCAGACGGTCCTCAAGACGCTCGACGTGCATGACTCCACTCTTCCGCTCGGTGTCGCCTTCCCGGCGATCGTCAAGCGCGGCAAGACCCTGTCGGCCGCGAACGTGTCCAAGGAGTGGGTGGACTTCGACGCGGAGCGCTTCTTCCGCGACGGTCTCGGACGCAACATCGTCTTCGTGAACGACGCGGATGCCGCCGGAGTCGCGGAGTCGCGCCACGGTGCGGCCAGGGATGTCCGCGGCCTCACGCTGCTGACCACGCTCGGCACCGGCATCGGCTCGGCCTTCCTCTACGACGGCGTGCTGCTGCCGAACACCGAGCTCGGTCACCTGAACTACGGCACCTACGAGTCCGTCGAGCAGTGGGCTGCGACCTCGGCACGCGAGCGCGAGGGCCTCAGCTGGGCCGCATGGGCCGAACGCCTGCAGGCGTTCTACTCGCACATCGAGTTCCTGTTCAGCCCCGACCTCTTCGTGGTCGGCGGCGGGGTCTCGAAGAACGCCGGCGACTTCCTGCCGCTGCTCGAGCTCAAGACGCCGATCGTCCCTGCGATCCACCGCAACAACTCGGGCATCATCGGCGCGGCATCTCTCGCCGGCGACTGACCTCGACACGAGAAGGCCCCGACGACTCTGCGATCGTCGGGGCCTTCGTCGTCTGAGGCGAATGGGCCGACCTGTACGCCGGGTTCTGTTCCGGGGTTCTTCGCCCCTTCGACGGCCATCTCTCTCGGCGACACGTTGCCGTGCCGCTCCAGCGGTCTACCCGAGGACTCGGCGAGCCGCGTCAACATCCTCTGTCTGACCTTGCTCCGGGCGAGGTTTACCTGGCGGGTCATGTCACCATGACCCCCGGTGGTCTCTTACACCACCCTTTCACCCTTACCCCTTGCGGGGCGGTCTACTCTCTGTGGCACTGTCTCGCGGATTGCTCCGGGTGGGTGTTACCCACCGCCCTGCCCTGTGGAGCCCGGACGTTCCTCGGTGCGGTCTCCCGCCACGCGACCGTCCAGTCGACCCATTCGCGGGTCCAGTCTACGGCGCGACTACTTGTCGGCGGACATCGCGATGCGCAGATCGAGCGGCACATCGATCGGGAAGTTGCCGAACAGGCGCCGTGTCGCGGTGGCCGCGGCCTCCGTCACCGCTGTGGCGGCCGCCTCCGCATGCTGCTCCGGCACGTGCAGGATCACTTCGTCGTGCAGGAAGAACGCGAGATGCGGCATCCGGGCGAAGGGCCCTGACGTTTCCGCGGCGGCGAACGTCTCCTCGAACTGCCGCAACCGATGCCGGATCTCCGCCAACCAGATGAGGGACCACTCCGCAGCGGTGCCCTGCACCACGAAGTTGCGCGTGAACCTGCCCCAGTCCCTGGCGCGACGCCGCGCGAGAGCGACCACGGCCGGGTCCGCATCGGCGGAGGTCGCCTCGGACTGCAGCCTCATCCATTCATCCGACGGGCGCGGTGATGAGCGTCCGAGCCAGGTCGAGACGATACCGCCGTCCTCGCCGGTACGTGCAGCCGCATCGACGAGCGCCATGGCTCGGGGATAGACCTTGCGCAGGCGCGGCACCAGGCGTCCGCTGTCGCCCGTGGTCGCCCCGTACATCGCACCCAGGACCGCGTACTTCGCCTCCTCGCGCGTGCCGACAGCGCCGGATTCGACGACGCCGGCGTAGAGATCGCGTCCCTGCGCGGCGCGCGCCATGGCTTCATCCGCCGCCATGGCCGCCAGCATGCGCGGCTCGAGCTGCGCGACGTCGGCGACCACCAGCGTCCATCCCGGGTCCGCATGTACGGCCGGGCGCAGACTGCGCGGAAGCTGCAGCGCTCCCCCGCCGGCCGAGGCCCATCGGCCGGTGACGACGCCGCCGGGGATGTACACGGGGCGGAAGCGCCCCTCGTGCACCCACTCCGCCAGCCACGCCCACCCGTTCGCGCTCAGCAGGCGCGAGAGCTTCTTATAGGCGAGAAGCGGCTCGACGACCGGATGCTCGTGCTGCGCCAGCTCCCACTTGCTCGTGGATTCGACCTGCACGCCGACACGATGCAGGGCCCGCAGCAGCTTCTGCTGGCTGTCGAGGTGGAGAGTCGCGTCACCGAGGATGGACCTCACCTGATCGCCGAGCTCGACCATGCGACTCGGAAGACCCCCGGCCATCGGACGTGTGCCGAGCGTGTCGGTGAGGATCCGCTCGTGCACCTGCTCGTTCCACGGGAGACCCGCGACCCGCATCTCCTCCGCGATCAGCCCGCCCGCGGATTCGGCAGCGCACAGCAGAGTGAGCCGTCCATCCGCGGCAGCGCTCGTCACGCGCCGTTGCGCGCGGAACTGCTCGAGCACCTCGACGACCGGATCCTCTCCGCGCTCGTCATCGAACACGTCGAACAGCGCGGGTGCCGCGTCGGTCGGCTCCTTTCGCTCCCAGGCGGCCGACGGCGCGAGCGGTGAGGCGACGGCGGCGGTGTCACGCAGGATCGCGTGACAGAGCAGCAGATCGTGAGAGCGGGCGATGCGCACATCCGCGGCGAGCAGCACGGCATAGATGTCCCTGGCACTCCGGATGATCCACCGCGGAGAGTCTGCTGCTTCCGCGTCTCGCACCCAGGCGACGAGCTCGGCCGCGGTCAGGGTGATCCTGGACTGCTCCTCGTCGGTGTCGTCGAGCTCGACGGCGACGTAACGCCCCGCGCCGCTCGACACGAGGGCGATGCGCCGCTCGGAGGGCGACGGTGCGCTCATCGTCGACGTGGGAGGACCCCGCTCATGCGGAGATACCAGACTCCTCGGTGCGCACCAGGATGCAGCCGCACTCCGGGCAGAACAGAACCTCGTCGTCGGCGGCCCGGCGGATGCTGTTCAGGTCGGTTCCGGGCAGCACGATGCGGCAGCCCTCGCACGTCCCGCGGGTGAGGAGCGCGGCGCCGGCGCTGTTGGCCGCGCGGCGCGTGTACTCGGCGAACAGGTCTTCCGGCACACCCGCGCTGATGGCGGTGCGGTCTCGCCCGAGCTGGGCGATGAGGTCGGTCGCGGCGGCGACATCGGCCTTGGCCTGTGTGGTGAGCGCGGTGCCCTCGGCCGTGGTGGTGTCGATCAGCGCCTGCTGTGCGGCGACGGCGGCATCCGCCTCTTCCAGACGGCCCATGATGTCGAGCTCCGCGTCCTCCAGATCGCTCTGACGCCGCGCCAGGCTTGCCAGCTCGTGCTCGAGGGCCTGCGCCTCCTTCGCGTTGGTCGCGGTCGCGAGGCGTCCGGCATCGCGTGCGCGGCGCTGTTCCACCAGAGACACATCGGACTCGAGGCGGGTGAGCTCGGTGCGCGCATCGTCACGGGTTCCGGTCAGGGCGGTCAGCTCGCGGAGCTGGTCCTGGCGCTGAGCGACGAGCTCGGTGATGCGCGGCCCCTGCGGGGGCGTGGTGCGCGCACGCTCCGCCTGCGCGATCCGCCGATCCAGGTCGGCGATGTCGAGCAGGATGCGCTGTTTCTCAGGGCTGGAGTTCACTGTCCCAATCTATCCTCTGGATGCGTCTCGCCCATCACCGCACATCGCCGCCGACGTAGAGCCAGCGACGATCCTCCCGCACGAAGCGGCTGCGCTCCTGCAATGCCCCTCGGGCCTCGCCTTGCCGCCAGTGCGCCTCGAACTCCACGATGCCGTTCTGATCGAACGGTCCGCCGCCGACGCGGTCGATGATCACCAGTCGTCGCCACTCGAGATCGGGCTCGAGCTCGAGCTCGAGAGGCCGCGTCGAAGGATGCCAGGTCGCGCGCAGATAGCTCGCGTCCGCCAGCGCGAACGCGGTGTAGCGCGAGCGCATCAGCCGCTCTGCGGTCGGCGCGGCGGCTCCGCGCAGCAGCGGAGCGCAGCATGCACCGAACAGATCGCCCGAGTTGCAGGGACACCGCGTGGAGTCATCGGGAGCATCGTCATGTGCCGCAACGCGGCCCTTCGTCGTCACCGCCCCAGCGTACGCTGAGGGCACACCTCAGAAGGAGCACCGTGAGCACTCAGCCCGTCATCCCCTCGTTCACCGCACACAACGGCTTCGCCCTGCCCGCGATCGGTCTCGGCACCTACGCCCTGAACGGCGACGCCGGCGCGACGGCCGTCGCCGGCGCGATCGGCGCGGGCTACCGACTGGTCGACTCCGCCTTCAACTACGAGAACGAAGGCTCCGTCGGGCGCGGCGTCGCACAGTCCGAGGTCGCCCGTGACGAGATCATCGTGACGACCAAGCTGCCCGGTCGTCACCACCCCTCCGAGAAGGCACGCACGAGCATCGAGGAGAGCCGCTCGCGCCTCGGCCTCGACGTCACCGATCTGCACCTGATCCACTGGCCGAACCCGAGCCAGGACGAGTACGTGCAGGCGTGGGCCGCACTGGTCGACGCGCAGGCCCGCGGGGTCGTGCGGCAGATCGGCGTCTCGAACTTCCTCCCGGAGCACCTGGAGCGCATCGAGAAGGAGACGGGCGTGCGTCCCGTCGTGAACCAGATCGAGGTCCACCCATTCTTCCCCCAGGAGGAGCAGATCGCCTATCACCGCGAGCAGGGCATCCTCACCGAGGCGTGGAGCCCGCTCGGGCGCGCCCGCGCGCTCCTGGAGGAGCAGGTCATCCTCGACGTCGCCGCCGCGCATGAGATCACCCCGGCACAGACCGTGCTGGCGTGGCACGTGGCCCGCGGCACGGTCTCGATCCCGAAGGCGTCGTCGCTGGAGCACCAGCTCTCCAACCTCGCCGCCGCAGAGGTCGTCCTCGACGAGGCCGAGGTCGCTGCGATCACCGCACTCGGTCGTCCGGACGGACGCCTGTTCGGCGCCGACCCCCGGACGCACGAGGAGTCCTGAAGCCGGTCCCGCTCAGACGACCTGGGTACCGATCACGCGGAGGAGTTCGAGCTTGCTCGCCGCCTCACTCCCCGGGGCGGCCGTGAGCACGATGAGCGCCTGGGACTCGTCCTCCGTGAAGAGCGCCTGACAGTCCACCTCGATCGCTCCGAGTTCGGGGTGTATCAGCACCTTGTGCTGCTCGAACCGGCGGGCGACTTCGTGGACGCTCCACAGCTCCGCGAACTCCGCGCTGCGCGCGGCGAGCTCTGCGGCGATGTCCCCCGCCCGGGAACGCGCGCCGAGGACGCCGTGTGCCGCACGGAGGGAGGCGACGAGCGCACGGCTCTGACGCGGGTGATCCTCCTCGGGATACCGACGGCGTTCCTGCTCCGGGTGCGCGAACCAGCGGTAGATGCCGCTGCGGTCGAGGCCGGTGAGTCCGCTCGCGTCACCGAGCAGCGCGCGGGCGGCGTCGTTCTGCACCAGCACCTCGTCGAGCACCGACACCACGAAGGCCGGGGTGTCGTGCAGACGATCGAGCACCCTGAGTATGCCGGGACGCACATAATCGGTGGCGCCGGCCCGATCGGGGGCGCTGTGGCCGCAGACGCGATACAGGTAGTCGCGTTCGTCCGGTGTCAATCTCAATGCGCGGGCGAGCGAGGCCAGGATCTGCGCGCTCGGCTGCGGGCCACGCCGCTGCTCGAGGCGGGTGTAGTAGTCCGTCGACATCGCCGCCAGCTGGGCGACCTCCTCGCGGCGCAGTCCGACCGTGCGCCGCCGCGCGCCGGCGCTCAACCCGACGTCCGACGGGCTCAACGCCTCACGACGCCGCAGCAGGAACCCGGCCAGTGCATCTCGATCCATTCCTGCAGTATCCCCCGCGCCGGGAGTGCGATCCAGGGACGCCCGATCCCTGGATCACCGCTCTCTGGAGCGATCCCGGTGGTCACCGGAGAGTGGGTGCATGAACATCAGCGGAAACACCATCTTCATCCCCGGAGCGACCAGCGGCATCGGCCTCGCTCTCGCCCACCAGCTCCGCGCCAAGGGCAACACCGTGATCGTGGGCGGACGCCGTACCGAGCTGCTCGACACGATCGCCGCCGAGGGCTCGGGCCTGCACACGGTGCAGATCGACACGACCGATGCCGCCAGCGTCGCCACCGCCGCCCGTGAGGTGCTCGACGCGCACCCCGACCTGAACGTGATCATCACGATGGCCGGCATCATGCGCGTCGAGGACTGGTCGACGCCAGCCGGCTTCCTCGAGACGGCAGAGCAGACCATCGTCACCAACGTGCTCGGTCCGATCCGCCTGATCGCCGCGTTCATCGAGCACCTGCGCAGCATGGCGGATGCCACGATCATGACCGTCTCGTCCGGACTCGCCTTCACGCCGCTTCGCGCGACACCGACTTACAACGCCAGCAAGGCCGCGATCCACATGCTCAGTGAATCGCTCCGCCTCCAGCTCGCCGAGTCGAGCGTGAGGGTGGTCGAGCTGGAACCGCCGGCCGTGCGCACGGCGTTGATGCCGGGGCATGAGGAGAACGCGTTCGCGATGCCCCTCGACGACTTCGTGACCGAGGTCATCGGGTTGATCGAGAGTCAGCCCGAGGCGACCGAGATCCAGGTCGAGAACGTCAAGTTCCTCCGCTACGGGGAAGCCCGCGGCGACTACGCACAGGTGGTGGCGACGCTGAACCACCTCGACCCGCACGGGAGCTGAAGCGCCGCGGCGCCCTGGTCGGACTCAGCCACGCAGCGACGCGGCGACACCGGCCAGGGCGTCGGCCGAGTGCCGCAGGAGGCCGAGTTCCTCGTCGGAGAAGGTCGTGTTCCGGATCGGGACGGCTCCGGTCGCGCTGACGATCGATGGCACGGAGAGCGCCACACCGTCCAGCCCGTGGAAGTCGTGCAGCACCGTGCTGACCGGCATCACGGCATGTTCGTCGCGCAGGATCGCTTCGACGATGCGCGCGCTCGACAGTCCGATCGCGTAGTTGGTCGCTCCCTTGCCCTGGATCACCTTGTAGGCGGCATCACGCACGTCGATGGCGATCGCGTCGAGTTCGTCGCGGCTGATCCTCGGGTATCCCGGCATCTCCCAGTCCAGGATCGGCACGGTCCCGATCGTGGCGCGCGACCACAACGGGAACTCGGTGTCGCCGTGCTCGCCGATGATGTGCGCATGCACACTGGCCGTGGACACGCCCGCGCGCTCGGCGAGCTTCCACCGCAACCTCGACGTGTCGAGCACTGTTCCGGAGGCGAAGATGCGCTCGGGCGGAAGCCCGGTCTCCTCCTGAGCCAGCACGGTGAGAACGTCACAGGGGTTCGTGACGATGACATACACGGCATGGGGTGCGACGTCGAGCAGCTGCGGCATCATCGTGCGGATGATGCCCGCGTTCACCTCCGCGAGCTCGATGCGCGTCTGCCCCGGGCGCTGCTTCGCCCCGGCCGTGATGACGACGACGTGCGAACCGGCCACGACCGAGATGTCGCTGCCGCCGACGATGTCGCTCGATCCCGTGAACTGCGTGCCATGCGCGAGGTCGAGCACCTCGGCGTCGACCTTCTCGGTCGCGATGTCGTAGAGCGCGATGTGGCGGGCGGAACCGCGGATCAACGCGGCGTAGGCGACACTCGACCCCACGCTTCCCGCGCCGACGACGGTGAGCTTCGAGTTCTCGATGATCTCCATGACCACAGTCTCGCAGTCGCGCGCGCCCTGACTCCAGCACGGGAACGGATCAGTCCACGTCCGCGCCCTCTTCGGGCTGCTCGCGCTCGGGGTGCGCTTCGGCGTGGATGTCCGCTGCAGAGACCTGGGAGTGGTCGTCCTCCCCCGCCTCGATGCGCGCGGCGCGTTGCTCGAGCAGGGATGCGGCCAACAGATTCGATTCCGGGGCTTGACCGGCCGCGGCCGCGCGACGGAACTCATCGGCCGCCGTGCGGAGAACTTCCGCCTTGGTCGCGCGGATGTCGTCGTCGTGCACTTTTGATTACCAACTTCGTGTTCAGGGGGCTACTCGCTCATCGGACCCGGCCCCTGATCCACGCATCGTGCTGATCTGCTCATCGCGCACCGCCGCAGAGAAATTTCGCGACGGCACACCGAGTAGCGCTCCGAGATTGGACGCGACCCCTCCGCCGCGCGCATCCCGGGTCATTCGGAGTCGAGGCGACGACGGATCTGCGTGTTCCGACCGCTCGTGAGCGCCGGAACAGACGCAGAGCTCCGCGATTCGACGACGCTCCCCAGACATGCAGCTACATGGCTTCGACCCTCTGTGCAGAGTCTCGGCAGAAAAAGCGTACGTCAAGAAAGTGTCTGAGACCAGCCAGAAGCTCCTCTTGAGGGTTCCTTGAGGTGTCCCGACGCGTGTTCCGACCCGTCAGATCGCCCCTGGGGCGACGAAGCGGAGCGGGAAAAGGGCACGTCCTGAGCGGATCGGCGAGGACTGCACGTAAACGAAGAGAAAATTCGCGCTCGACACGCCGTTTCGTACTTGTCGCAGACTCCGGGACATGAAAAAGTGTGCAGGCGGTTCCCCCCACCGCTCCTCTCTCCCGGCCGCAGGCCGCCCGCTGATACGACGGACGGAGAGCACTCGCCGAACGCCCGCCTGAACGATCGCGGAGCCCGGCCGATGAAGACGTCGGGGGGTGAAGGAGGAGGGTGTTGGGAAGCACCTATATCGAGACCGGCGGGCATGTGCGCGTCTACGACGACGCCGTGCGCACGCACCAGGTGTTTCCGTTGGGAACCTATCGGGTGGGATTCTCGTCGAAGGAGGGTTTCAGCCTGATCAGGATCGACGATCTGACGGTCGGCGCGGAACGGGTGTACGGAGGGCGCGACCGGAAGGTCGCCAAGATCTTCCGGTCGTACGCGCTCGCCGAGCGCAGTCTCGGAGTGATGCTGTCCGGCGACAAAGGCATCGGCAAGTCCCTCTTCCTGCGGATGGTCGCTGAATCCGCCCGCGCACACGGCCTTCCCGTCGTGGTCGTCTCGGAGGACAACGACGGCCTCGTCGACTTCCTCGACAGTCTCGACGAGTGCCTGATCGTCTTCGACGAGTTCGAGAAGATCTTCCCGGCCGGACGCCGGGGACTCACCGACGGCCTCAATCGTCAGAACCAGTTCCTCTCGCTGTTCGACGGCCTGTCCTCCGTGAAGCGCATCTACTGCCTGTCGGTGAACGACATCGCCGATGTCAGCACCTATCTCGTCAACCGCCCCGGCCGCTTCCACTACCACCTGCGATTCGACTACCCGGGCCCGGAGGAGGTGCGTCAGTACCTCGTCGACCAGGCGCCGGGTGCCGACCCGGACGAGATCGAGAACGTCGCCCTGTTCTCCCGCCGTGCGCGCCTGAACTACGACCACCTGCGCGCCATCGCGTTCGAACTCCGACAGCCGGACACGCTGTTCTCCGAGATCGTCGACGACCTGAACATCAAGTCGGTCGAGCCGGGCACATACCGGATCGAGGCGCGCTTCCCCGACGGCAAGGTGTGGGCAGACGAGGTCGAGATCAACCTCTTCGAACGCGGGGATGTCGGTCGCACATTCGAACTGCGCAACTCCATGCGCTCGATCTTCGCCTCGTTCGTCCCCCGCGATCTCATCTTCGAACCGGACGGCGGCATCTTCGTGCCGATCGACAGGCTCGAACTGCTCGGAGATGATGACGAAGAACCGGAGATCTACCCCACATCCGTTCGCCTGACCCTGGCGGGCCAGGGGAACTACGGCTTCGGACTCTGGGACACCGCCGAGATCCGCGCGAGATAGGCGCCGAGCGTACCCCGTCGATCGGCGAGGGACGCTGCACGCGTTGTCAGTCGTTGACCTTGACGCGTCGATTGACTTCACGCGTCGCGGAGAATTTGAGCACCGTGTAGTCGGTCACCTCGCCGGTTCCTTCATCCTTGCCGAACTGCACGCGATGCCCCTTGTGGGTCTGCGGGTAGAACTTGCCGAAGTTGGTGAGGGTGACGGTGTTGCCCTGGCTGACGAGGTCGAGAAGCTCGTCGATCATGGCGTTGTACGCGGCCTGTGCAGCGAAGACGGAGATTCCCCCGCGTCGCGCGAACCTCTGGACGAACTCGCGCTTGCTGACCCGGTTGGCGTCGAGCGTCTTGGATGTGCTCATGATGTTCATCGTCCCCTGGTGTGTTCGCTCGTCACCGAGCGGCTTTCGCTGTATCCCCGACAGCCAGCTCCGCAGTGCGTCGAGTCCCATCCGACGACACCGGGATCTGTGAGGCCCCAGCCCTTATCCCTCAGAGGATAGTGCTTCTTGCTTCGTATATGCGGTGAATCTCGGATTTCTTTGATCTGCGAGCTTCTTCGCCGCTTCCGCGGCCGCGACTGATTTCCGGATCTGCACACGGATGTCATTGCCCGCCGCATCGACATCGACCGACAGCGCGGTCGCCGCAAGCGCCTTGGTGTTGACGACCATGTCGCCGTCGGCGATCAGCAGATCGGCTTTGACCCCGTACGCCGCACCGATCGGGCGTCCCCGCTCGTCCAGGAGGACCACGACGTTGTTCCCGGCGGCGCTCTCGATCGCGCCGAACTGATCCGCCGTGTACCGGGCGGAGCTCTCGTAGCCGACCCGCTGCGCGCCGTGCGTATGCGGGACGAGCGCGAGGTCGGTCTCCCCCGGTGCCCGACGGTCGGCGGGGTGCACGCGCACGTCGAGATGATGCGCCGTGATCGCGCCATCCGAATCGACCTCGATGCGGTCGGCGTAGGCCATCACGACCAGGTTGACGCCGGTGGTCGCACCGGCACCGTGTCTCCGGGCGCGCAGGTCGACCACGCGTCAGCGTCCACCGAGCAGCGCTCGGATCGGGTACGTCTGCTCCTCGAGGATGACTTGCGCAGCGCGGCCCGTCGCGGCGTGCACCACGATGGGCGCGCGCAGGTTCACGTGCACCCCCTCGTCCGAGGGATTCGCGACGACGTACACCCGGATCACGTCATCGCCGTCGACGCCGATCTCCGCGCGGACGGGGGCGGGGATGGGGGGCGCGTAGTCCCGGTCGACGGCAGCCGCGTCGAGCAGGAACAGTCGCACGTCGGCATCCACGGCGCGCAGCGCGTACAGGCCCTCGGCGCCGCTGATCGCCTCGAGCTCGAACGCCGTGTACGGACTCAGCCCGTGCATCGGCGAGGCGAACACGATCGCGGCCGTGGATGAGGCGGGGGTCGTCGCGGTCATCGCAGGAACTCCAGGAGATTGGTCTGCAGGGACCTCGCGGTCACCTGCAGAGCGGATTGGAACACGAGCTCGGCGGACTGCAGGCGCACGAGCACCTCGAGACTGTCGACGTTCTCGACGCTGGCGCGCCGGGCCTCCAGATCGGTGGAGGTCGAGAGGTTCTGGGACGTGGCCCGCTCGATCTGGACCTGGCGCGCCCCGGTCGTGCCGCGGGCTGCCACCACATCCTTGAGTCGCGCGTCGATGTCGTCGAGGCGCGACCCGACGTTCGCGCCCCCGCGCAGTTCGGCGGCGATGTCCTTCAGGAGCGCGAAGGCGCTGTCGGCCCCCACCCCGAACGCCTGGGAGCCGTCGAAGTCGACGCGAACGGTCTCGTCGTCGCTGATGCGGCGACGCACACCGTCTCCCGGGCTGCCGTTGAAGGTGAAAGTGCCCGGTTCGAACGCCCCGCCGGCGTCACTGGTGCCGGCGAAGACACTGCGACCGAGCACCGTGGTGTTCGCCTGGGCGAGCAGTTCGGCGCTGATCGTCTCGAGCTCCTGCGCGATGGATTCACGGGCGGTCGGGCTGAGCGCCCCGGAGTTCGCTCCCTGCGCGGTGAGGTCGCGTGCGCGGTTCAGCAGATCGGTGCTCGCGCCCAGTGCGGTGTCGACCGAGGTGACCCAGGCCATGCCGTCGCTGAGGTTGCGGGCGTACTGGGCGAGTCTCGACTGCTCTCCGTGCACACCGAGCGCGGTGGCTGCCGCCGCAGGATCCTCGCTGGGCGTGCGGAAGGCACGCTGCGATGCGGCCTGGTTCTGCAGACGCTCGCGGTCGGCGAGATTGGTCTGCAGGGTGCGCAGCGACTGCTGCGTCATGGTGCTGCTCGTGATGCGTCCGATCATGTCGTCTCCCCGGGTCAGCGGCCGACCAGGCCGGTGCGGTTGATCAGGAGGTCCAGAGCCTCGTCCATCGCGGTCAGCACGCGCGCGGCGGCCTGATAGGCGGTCTGGTACGTGAGGAGGTTGATGGTCTCCTCGTCGCCGTCCACGGAGGAGTTGGACTGCTGCGCAGTGACGGCGGCGACCGCACCCATGTCGGCGATATCCGCGCGCTGGAGGTCTCCGGCGACGGTGACGGCGAAGCCGGTCACGAAACTCGACCATGTCTTGCTCGGCCCGGTCGACGCAGTGCCCAGCGAACCGATGCGATCCGCGATCGTGGTGTCCTTGGATCCGGATCCCGGTGCTGCCAGCGCCAGCTGTTCGAGTCCGGTCGGGATGACGCGCAGGCCGAGGGCCGCGGGGCCGGAGGCGTCGAGGGCGAAGAAGTCACCGCCGGGGGTGCCTGCCGATGTGACACCCGTACGGTGCAGGTCGTTGACCGCCGCAGCCAGAGCGGATGCGGTCTCGTTGTAGGCCGCGGCCACGCTGGCGAGCGAACCGCCGTCCGCGGCGGGAGCGAGGGCGCTGATGGTTCCGCCGATCACTCCGCCGCCGATGGCGACAGCCAGCTCCGGTCGATCGGCCCAGGCGACGCCGATGCGACCGGTGTCCGCGATCTCTCGCGGACCGCTCACGACGAGGTCCCGGCTCATGTCGCCGGCGACCAGGGCGTTCCCGTCGACGCGCAACGTGAGCGTGCCGTCGCTCTCGACCACACCCTTGGCGCCCACGGCGGTCGACAGCTGCTGCGCGAGGCCGTTGCGCTGGTCGATCAGCTCGTTGGCGTTGCGACCGGACTGCAGCGCCTCTCGGATCTGTCCGTTGAGCGTGGCGACCTGACCGGCGATGGCGTTGACATCGGCGATGTCGCGATCGATCTGGCCGCGCAGATCGGTCCACTGCCCCGCGACGGCCTCATATCCGGCGGCGATCTGGCCGACGAGCACCTGGGCGTTCGTGAGCACGACCTGCGCCGCGGCCGGTTCGGGCGTGTTGGCGAGGTCGGACCACCCGGCCCAGAAACGGTTCATGTTCGCAGCCAGTCCCGCGGTGGTGGGCTCAGCCAGCATGCTCTCGGCGCGACCGGCCGCGTCGGCCCTGGCGCTCCAGAAGCCCGATGTCGACAGGGCGTCGCGCACGCGGGCGTCGAGCACGGCGTCGCCGAGGCGTGCGACGCCGGTCACGTTCACTCCCCCGCCGATGCCGAGTCCGCTCTTCCAGAGCCCTGTCTGTCCTGGACCGGAGACGGGCGCCTGGTCGACGCGCTGACGCGTGTAGCCCGTCGTGGTCTGATTGGCGATGTTCTGACCCGTCACCGTCATTCCCGCACGCGCGGCGGAGAGGGCGGATTCAGCGAGCCTGAGACCTGCGAAAGATGACATGGGCAGCTCACATCCTGGTGTCGAGAAGTCGGGCGTCGCCGTCGCGGACGACATCACCGGACGGGGTGTACTCGCCGGAGGGCACGCCGAGTCCGGCGATCGTCTCCTGACTGACGCGGATGGCCGTCCGCAGTCGCTGCTCGTTGATCTGCTTCATCTGCTCGATCTCGTCCGCGAGGGCGGTCATGGTCGTCAGATGCCCGGTGAGCACCTCACGCCATCCGTCGTTCGGCGCCGCCTCGATCAGCTCGCGCAGCGTCGTCGCCTCCGGCACGCCCCATTCGTCGGCCGTGGCGACCACCAGGGCGTCACGCGAGAGCGCGACAGTGGGCATGGCGGCGAGCACACGTTCGATCTCGGTGGATGCGTGGCGGATCCACCGGTTGCGTCCGGTCGCCAGAAGCATCTGCTGCTCGTCGAGCTTGAAGAGCAGCATCTCGAGCAGTTCGCGTTCACGCAGCAGCTGCATGCTCAGGTCGTGAGCGGCCACAGTTGGTCACCTCGTCAGGTCGTGGTTTCCATGACGGGATTGCCCGTCACACCTACGACTATCGCGACAACGCGGAGGGGAGTAACTCAGCCCGGATGGGGAGAACTACCCATTGACAGCTTTCACGGGGTGGTGCCGCGGCCGGCCAGAGCGGCCAGGAGCAGGGACTCCGCAGAGGAGTCCGCCGCGGTCTGCAGGGCTTCCTGATTCGCATCGCTCACGGCGACCACGATCTCCGCGCGGTTGATGCGCGTGTCCCGCGGAGCATCGATTCCGATGCGCACCCCTCCGGGTGTCACCGCCAGGATCGTGACCGTGATGTCGTCGCCGATCACGATGCTCTCGTTCGCGCGCCTCGTCAGCACCAGCATGCCTGTCCGCCTTCCATGGCTTCGGCGCCTTCACGCCATCCTGCTCCCCAAGCTAATGCATGCCCTCGTAAACGAGCGGAATCGACGCACTACCCGACACTGCTCGGCAGGGCCTGCTGCGTCACCCGCACGACACCCACGACATCGGTGGCCAGCGCTCCGGCACCCGCCTCGTCGTAGGAGAGCACGGGGAGACCGTCGACCTGGGGCGCGATCATCCTCCGCACCGCCTGGCGCAACGACGGCGCGCACACGAGCACCGGCTCCGGCCCCGCCGTCGTGAGCTCGGCGACCGTCCGCCGGACACCGTCCAACACCTGGAGGGTGGCCTCCGGGGTGAGCACGATCTGCGGATTACCCTCGACGATGCGCATGCCCTCGAGCATCTGCTGCTCCAGCATCGGTTCGAACATGACGACGCGCAGTCGTCCGTCCTCGGCGAAACGCGCGGCGATGGCCGGCCCGAGAGCCGCACGCGCGGCCTCGATCAGCCCCGGCGTCTCCGTCGAGGTCTTGCCGCGCAGAGCCAGCGCCTCGTAGATGCGCGCGAGGTCGTTGATGGGAACCCGTTCGGCCAGAAGACCGGCGAGCACGCGCTGGATTCCGGCCAGCGACAGCACGGCGGGCGTGAGCTCCTCCACCGTCGTCGGACTCGACTGCTTGAGGTGCTCGGTGAGCTGGCGCACATCCTCCAGCGACAGCAGCCGATGGGCTTGGCTCTGGACGACGTCCGACAGATGGGTGATGATCACGCTGGCTCTGTCGATCACGGTCGCGCCCGCCATGTCGGCTGCATGAGACATCTCCGCGGGCACCCACTTGCCCTCGAGACCGAACACCGGATCGACCACAGCGGTGCCCGGCAACTGCTCGAGTCCTCCTCCGATGGCCAGCACGTGCCCGCGCGGGACAGAGCCGCGCCCCACCTCGACGCCGGCGATGAGGATCGCATAGGTCTGCGCCGGCAGTTCGATGTTGTCCCGCGTGCGCACCGGGGGCATCAGGATGCCGATGTCCAGAGCGAGCTTGCGGCGCAGGGACTTCACCCGGGTGAGCAGGTCGCCGGCTCCCCCGGACGCGAGATCCACGATGTCGGGGGCGAGCGAGATCTCGAGAGCATGCACGCGCATCCTGTCCATGAGCTCGTCAGGCCCCTCGGCTCCCGCCTCGACCGCCTCCTGATGTTGCGCATCGGCCTCGAGCGCCGCATCGCGGTCCTCGTTCGCCTTGACGCGCGAGGCCGCGAAGAGCAGCACGGCGCCGATGCCGGCGAACACCAGCAGCGGCATCCCCGGGATGAATCCCATCGCGATCGCCGCGAGTCCCGTGATCACGAGCGCGTTGCGCGACTGCAGCAGCTGCCGGGCGGCGGCCTGCCCCATCTCTGCCTCGACGTTCTCACGCGTCACGATCATGCCGGTGGAGACCGCCATCAGCAGGGCGGGGATCTGGGTCACCAGGCCGTCGCCGATCGTCAGGATGCTGTAGGTCTCGAGCGCATCCCCCATCTCCATGCCGTGCTGCACCATGCCGATGACGATGCCGCCGACGAAGTTGATGATGACGATCACGATGCCGGCGATCGCATCGCCCTTCACGAACTTCGACGCTCCATCCATCGCGCCGTAGAAGTCCGCCTCTGCGGCGACCTCGGCTCGTCGTCTGCGCGCCTCGGTGTCGGTGATGAGCCCGGCGTTCAGATCGGCATCGATCGCCATCTGCTTGCCGGGCATGGCGTCGAGCGTGAACCGCGCGCCGACCTCGGCCACCCGCTCCGCGCCCTTCGTCACCACCACGAACTGGATGACGGTGAGGATCAGGAAGATCACCGCGCCGATCACCAACGAGCCGCTGATCGTGATCTGGCCGAACGCCTGGATGACCTGACCGGCGTGCGCCTCGCTGAGGATGAGACGCGTGGACGCCACGTTGAGGCCGAGCCGGAACAGCGTCGCGACCAGCAGCAGGCTCGGGAACACCGAGAAGTCCAGCGGCTTCTTCACGAACATCGCCGTGAGCAGGATCAGCAGCGCGAACGAGATGTTCACCACGATGAGCACGTCGAGGAGCGGTGTCGGGATCGGCACGATGAGCAGGAGGATGATGCCGACGACACCGACCGGCACGGCTCCCTTGGACAGCAGTTGACCGAACATGCGATTCACCTTCTCGTTTCTCGTCGTCGACGGGTGGGGGTCAGAGACCGCGCTCGCGGGTACTGGCGAACGGCATCGTGTGAGTGCCGCGCGCCGACCCGCGTCGCTTGAGGTGCTCGATGAAGGCCAGCACCTGCGCGACGGCGGTGTAGAGCTCCTCGGGGATCTCGCGCCCGATGTCGCACGCGGAATGAAGAGCTCGGGCGAGCGGCACGTCGCGCACCATCGGCACGCCCGCCGCCTCCGCCTTCTCGCGGATCTTCTGCGCGACCACTCCGGCCCCCTTCGCGACCACGCGTGGCGCGGACTTGCCCGGCTCGTAGCGGAGAGCCACGGCGACATGGGTGGGATTCACGAGCACGACGTCGCTGTCGCTGACCGCGGCGATCATGCGATTGCGGCTGAGGGCGATCTGACGCGAGCGACGTTGGGAACGCACGAGCGGGTCGCCCTCGCTCTTCTTGTGCTCGTCCTTCGCCTCCTTCTTCGTCATGTGGGTGTGCGTGCGGTTGCGACGCATGACGACGGCGACGTCGATCGCGGCGAGCAGAATGCCGACGACCACGGCGACCTGGAGCAGTGCCACCGCTCCGCCGGCGGCCTGCTCGAGCAGCCAGGTGATGTTGTGGCTGCCGCTGGCCATCAGCACCGGGACGAGCCCGGACACGACGATCCACAACGAGAGGCCGATGGCGGACGTCTTCAGCAAGGCCTTCGCGCCTTCCCAGAGTGCCTGCTTGCCGAAGACGCGCTTCAGCCCCGAGACCAGGTTGAACTGCTCGGTGCGCATCGTCACCCCGCGCAGATGGATCCCACCCTGGGCGACCGCCGTCGCCGTCGTGGCGAGCAGCACCACGAGCAGCAGCGGCAGCAGGATCCCGCCGATCGATGCGAGAGCCGCCCCCAGCACCTCGACGGCCGCATCGGGCGTGGGGTGCGCCGCGATCGGCACGACATGCAGGAACAGTTCGGTGAGCACCTGAGACGCCGAAGCGATCGCCGGCAGCGCCATGATCGCGGCCGCGGCGATGCAGACCCACGCCGTGAAGTCCTGGCTGCGTCCGATCTGCCCCTTGCGGCGGGCCTCCTTCAACCGCCGATCGGTGCTCTTCTCCGTGCGTTCTCCGGTGTCGGTATCGCTCATCCGGTCACCTCCAGGAGCAGCCGTGCCGCCTCATCCGCGATCGCCGCGACGACACCCGGCAGCGCGGCGTAGACGAAGCCGACCAGCAGCAGTGTGAGACCGATCTTGATCGGGAAACCCATCGCGAAGGCGTTGAGAGCGGGAGCGACCCGGGTCACGAGCCCGAGCCCGACATCTGCGAGGAAGAGCACGATCAGAAGGGGGCCCGCGATTTGCACGGCGCTGAGCATCATCTGCCCTGTCGCTCCCACCAGCGCCTCGGCCGGGTGCGCGAGGTCGATCATGCCGGTGACCGGGATGGCGTCGAACGAGCGGAACAGTCCACCCAGCACGAGCTGATACCCGTCGGAGGCGAAGAGCAGCACGATCGCGGTCATCTGGAACAGCCTGGTGAACTGGGCGCCGTTGACCGCCATGCCGGGGTCGAACGCCTGCGCGAGCTGGAACCCACCGAAGGTGTCGACCAGGTGCCCCGAGCCCTGGATCGCGCTGAACAGCACCATCACCAGGAAGCCGAGCAGGGCACCGGTGAGCGCCTGACCGGCCAGCGCGAGCAGGAACGCACCGGTGTCGAGGCGTTCGTAGCCGGCGGAGACGACGGGCGAGACTGCGAGGGCCAGCCCGGCGCCCAGCATCGCCCTGATCCGCATCGGCACGGTTCCGTGGCTGAACGGCGGAGCGATCACGAGGAAGGCCGTGATGCGCACGCAGGCGAGCGCGGTCGCCTCGAGCCACGTGAAATCGATCGGGATGTGCATCAGCCGCCGTTCAGGAGCGACGGGATCCGGGCGAACAGCTCGTTCGTGAAGGCGATCATCTCGGCGATCATCCAGTGGCCGCTCACGAGCAGAGCGATACCGACGGCCACGAGCTTCGGCACGAAGGAGATCGTCATCTCCTGCACCTGGGTGATCGACTGCAGCAGGGAGATCGCGAAGCCGACCACGAGCGCGGTGATCAGCAAGGGCGCGCAGAGCTTCGCCGCCAGGATGAGCGCGGCCTGTCCGATGTCGATGACCGCCTCGGGGTTCATCCGCCACCTCCGCTGTAGGACTGCACGAGGGCGGTGATGACCATCCCCCACCCGTCGATCAGCAGGAACAGCAGGATCTTGAACGGCAGCGAGATCATGACCGGCGGCAGCATCATCATGCCCATCGACATCAGCGCGCTGGCGACGACGAGGTCGATCACGAGGAAGGGGACGAAGATGATGAAACCGATGAGGAACGCCGCCCGCAGCTCGCTCAACATGAACGCCGGCACCAGCGTCTGCAGCGGGATGTGGGAGGGATCGGTGGGGTTCTCCATCTGAGCGGCACGGTGCATCAGGGCGATGTCCTCTTCGCGCGTGTAGGAGAGCATCCACTGCCGCAGCGGCTCCTGCGCGAGCTCGAAGGCCTGGGGGAAACCGATGTCGCCCGCGGTGAAGGGGCTGACGGCCACGGTGTTGATGTCGGTGAGCACCGGCCACATGATGAACAACGTCAAGAACAGGCTCAGCCCCGCGAGCACCTGATTCGGCGGGATCGACGGCAGCGAAAGTGCATTGCGGGTGAGAGCGAGCACCACGAAGATCTTCGTGAAGCTCGACATCATCAGCAGCAGGGCGGGCGCCACGCTCAGGATCGTGATGCCGAGCAGCGTCATGATGCTGTCGGACGGCGTGCCGTTGATGCCGTTGATCGTCACGCCCTCGCCGTCGGAGGTCTCGAGCGGCACGAGAGCCGCCGCATGCGCGCCGGCAGCTCCCCAGAGCACGATCACGACGGCGAGCCCGAGCCCGACAGCGACCAGGACCCGCATCCGACGGGGCCGTCGCGCGCGCGCAGGCAGCACGGCAGCGGGGGCGATTGCGGGCACGGCGGCACTCCGAAGATGGGTGACGTGGCCGATCCGTAGCCGAGGGGCGAGCGATCCGTGCTCGCAGGGGACTATCGCGACGCCGAGCGCGTCGCGTAACCGAGAGGGCCGCTCAGGCGACCGACTTCAGCGCCCGCTCGATGTCGTCAGGCAGGACGGATGCGTCCGCGGAGGTTCCATCGACATCGTCCTCCCTCACAGCAGGCGCCTCCTGGGTGTCGACCACATTGATGCCGTGGTCGGTGACCCCGAGCACGTAGCGGATGCCGCCGAACTCGGCAACGACCAGCTGTGCTCTCGCACCGAGCCCCGAACGGGCGACGACCGTGATCTTCTCCTGCCGCGGGCGTCCGCCTCTTCCCGCCGTGCGGCGCGCGGGTGCCGACCCCGCGACCCGCCCGAGCTTCTGCGGAACGAGGCCGCTGAGCGGATTGCCTCCCTTCGCGCTGGCCTTCTGCAGGCGGCGGCTGAGGAAGAGCAACAGGCCGAGCACGGCGGCCAGTGCGACGATCATGCGCAGCGCGACGAGCAGGTCGTCCACGCTCAGACGCTCTCTGCGCCGTCGAGGATGCGCTCGACACGGATCGCGAAATCGCCGTCGGCGACCACCACCGTGCCGTGGCCGATCAGGCGCCCGTTGAGCTTGATGTCCGCCGGAGAGCCCGCCGCGCGGTCGAGCTCGACGACGTGACCGGGTTCGAGCGACAGCACCTCGCGCACCGGCATCCGGGTGCGGCCGATCTCGACGACCAGCTCCATCTCGACGCCGGCGATGCGGCTGAGCCGCTGGGGGCCGCCGGAGGTCGCACCGGCCCGGTCGCCGTCGATGCGCACGGACGCCCGGGCGGCGATGGAACCCTCCGCGTCCACGAGGTCGAACACCTGCGTCCCCGGTGCGGTGAACACCTCGGCGGCGCTCACGGTCTCGCCCTCGCCGAGCGAACCCGTGCCCAGTACGATCGCGGCCGCCTCGAAGATCGGGTGCAGGCGGTCCGCGAGTTCCGCCGTCTTCGAGCCGTCCTCGAGCTGAGCCGGGTCGGCGATCTGGATCGCGATGCGCGCGCCGGGGGTGCCGGTGAAGGTCACGGCCACGGCCTCGCCGGAGGCTCCGGGGTCGGTGGACGGCGTGGGGATGACGGGATAGCCGAACGGCAGCTTGCCGGCGATCGCCGCAGCGATGGCCGTCTCGTGGAAGGTGCTCATCAGTGGGTCTCCTCGTGGATGGTCGTGATGGTGCAGGCGAGACGCGAGCCCCGGCTGCCCGGCGTGGCTCGGGCGATCGGCGTACGCCCCGCCATCAGCTCGTACGGTGTCGTCTCGGGGTGAGGGAGGCGCAGCAGGTCACCGGGTGCGAGGCTCAGCACCTCGCCCGCGGCGATCGTGATCGGCGCCAGCCGCAGGGTGATGTCGAGCGGCGTGCTGTGCACCTGGTCGCGGGTGTGGCCGGCGCCGCGGGCCGCCGCGGCATCCGCTCCCGAGGCCGCGAGTCGATCGACCACGACGGAGGCGGGCAGCATGATCGAGGCCACCGTCTGCGTGTCGCCCAACCGCATCGTGTACCGCGCGACGATCACGGCTGCCGATGCCGCGATGACCTGGAGGTACTGCGGGTTGTAGTGGACTCCTCCGAACCGCGGCTCTCCGGGCAGCAGTGTTCCCATGCTCGCGGCGAGGTGCTCGAACGTCCCCTCCATGAGGTTCCGGATCAACGCGAGCTCGATCGGGGTGAACGTGCGTCCCTCGGGGAGAGAAGTGCTCCGGCCGCCCATCATCTGCACGACCCAGAGCAGCGCACTGTCGAGGCCGAACTGCACCACGCAGGGTTCGTCGCGGTCGGTGAAGGATCCGGCGACCATGGCCGTCGTGCCGGGGAGCGTCTGCGCGTACTCCTCGTAGGAGACGAGTTCGACGCTCTCCAACGACAGATGAGTGCGTACACGGATCTTCGCGGTCAGCTGCGATGACCACAGCCGTGCGAAGGACTCGAACGACGCTTCCAGGCGTCGGATGCTGTCACGTCCCAGCTGGGCCGGACGGCTGAAGTCGTAGGCCGGATAGGCGCCGGGGGCGGTATCCAGCGCGACGGCTGCGGTCATGGTGTTCTCCTCGGAGACGGTGGTCACAGTGCCTCAGCTCGTCTCTGCGGCTTCGGCGAGGGCGGGCAGCAGGGCACGCACCTGGTCTTCCTCGTTCGACTCGACGACGATGTCGACGCGTCGATTGCTGGCGAGGGCCTCCGGCGAATCCCCGGCCATCAGCGGCCGCGTATCGGAGAACGCGATGGCCTTGACCCGCGCCCCCGCGATGCGCTCGTGCTCCACGAGGAAACGGGCGACCTGCGTGGCGCGGCCGCCGGAGAGCTCCCAGTTCGTCGGGTACGGATCAGCGGCATGACGACGGTCGGCGTGGCCTTCGATGCTCACCTGATTGTCGACGGTCGCGAGCACATCGCCGATCGCGTCGAGCACGCCGTCAGCCTTCGCCGAGAGGCTCGTGCTGTTGTCGCCGAAGAAGGTCTCGGCGCCCACCAGCCCCACCTTGAGCCCGCGGTCATCGATCACGAAGTCGACCGTGTCCTGCAATCCCTGGGCGGTGAGTGATGCTCGGATGCGCTCGCGCAGCACCTCGAGCGACTCGAACTCGGCCGCGGCACGTGTGGTGAGGTCGGCCTCCCCCTCGGCGTCCTCCATCTCGGGCGGGATCACGAGGCCCTCCGAGATGTCCGCGCCGCCGGTCGTCGTGTCCTCCTGTCCGAAGCCGGTCGCCAGACTGTTCGCGAGCAGCTCGAACTTCGTCTTGTCGACGTTCGACACCGCGAACAGCACGATGAACAAGCACATCAGCACCGTGACCATGTCGGCGTAGGAGACGGCCCAGCGCTCGTCGGGCTCGTCGTGGGAGTCGTCCTCGTGCCGCCGTCCGCCCCCGCGACGGGCGCTGCTCACCGGATGTCCTCCGCACCCTTCGGCTCCGCGCCCTTCGCGTCCTCGGCCTTACGACGCTTCGGCTTGACGGTCGACAGGGCCTCCAGACGCTCCTGAAGCAGGTGCGGCGCGCTTCCGGCCTGGATCGCGAGCATGCCCTCGCTCACCAGCATCATGCGTTCCAGCTCGACCGCGCCGATGCGGTTCAGCCGGCCCGCGATCGGGTTCCAGATGAAGTTGGCGGAGAGCAATCCCCACAGCGTCGCGACGAAGGCTGCCGCGATCATCGGACCGAGGTGGTCGGGCTCGTCGAGCTTCTCGAGGACGTGGGTGAGAGAGACGACGGTGCCGACGATGCCGATCGTGGGCGCGTATCCACCGAGCGTGGAGAAGAACTTCGCAGCGACGCGGTTGCGTGACGAGGTCGCGGTGATCTCGTCGTCCATCATCATGCGCAGATCGTCGGCGTCCGTGCCGTCGGCGAGGGCCTGCAGCGCCTGCCTGGTGAAGGCATCCGGCGCGCTGTCCAGCTCCTGCTCCAGGGCGAGAAGACCTTCGCCGCGGGCCTTCTCCGCGTAGCCGACGAGGAACGGGATGACCGCTTCGGGTGTGGAACGCGGGCCGCGCACCATGCGACCGAGGCTGGCGATCGCCAGGCGCGTGTCACGCAGGGTGTGGCTCGCGATGCCGACGCCGATGGTCGAACCGAGCACCAGGATCATCGGAGCCGGGATGAGCAGAGCCTCGAAGCTCGCACCCTCCATGGTGATCATGGCGACCAGTGCACCGAACGCCAGGACGACGCCGATGAGGAATGCGGGATCCACCGTCAGGCCCCCGTCGTCCGACCGAGCGCCTGGGCGGCGTCGAGCACGCGGGCCCGGTACGCCACGATCAGATCGACGATGTGATCGAGACTCTCCTCCACGACGTAGACGCCGCCGTCGACCATGTGCAGGGTCGTGTCCGGAGAGGCGTGCACGCGTTCGATCAGGTCAGGGTTCACCGCGAACCGGGTGCGGTCGAGGCGGGTGACGATGATCATCGGGTGGTCTCCGGGCAGGGGCGAGAGGCGGGGCATTCCCGACTATCGCGACGCGGCCCGCGCCGGTAACCGGGACGCGCCGCGACCATCGCGCCCGTCAGATCGTCGCCGGCTCTCAGGCGACTCCGGTCGTCCCCAGCAGCGAACCGATCGCGAACGTGACCCCCAGCGCGATCGCGCCGCCGAGCACCACTCTGATCGTCGGACGGAGGGCGGGGTTGCCACCGATCCTGGCACTCACGAATCCCGTCAGCGCGAGCGCCAGCAGCACCACCGCGAATGCGACCTGCACGCGGATCTCCGGAGGAGGGAGCAGGATCGCCAGCAGCGGAAGCATCGCCCCGAGTGCGAACGCGAGCGCCGAGGCCCCCGCCGCCGCCCAGGGGCTGACCACCTGATCCTCGGAGATCCCGAGTTCTGCTTCCAGATGCGCGGTCAGCGGATCCTGCGCGGTGAGTTCCTCCGCCACGAGGCGTGCGGTCGCCGGGCGAAGACCCTTCGCCTCGTAGATGCCCACGAGTTCCTCGAGCTCGGTCGCGGGATCATCCGCCAGTTCGCCGCGCTCCTTCTCGATCAGGGCCTGCTGACTGTCGCGCTGGCTGCTCACCGACACGTACTCCCCCAGCGCCATCGAGATCGCGCCGCCCACGAGACCGGCGACGCCCGCGGCGAGCAAGGGTGCGGATGCGGTCGTCGCACCGGCGACACCGACCACGAGCGACGCGACCGACACGATGCCGTCGTTCGCACCGAGCACTCCCGCCCTGAGCCAGTTCAGCCGTCCGGCGAGGTCGCCGCGATGCGGTTCCCCCGGATGCGTCGTCGTCACAGGCTCTTCCCTCTCTCGAGCGCGACCTGTGAGGCAGGATCCGTGCGGAGTCCCGGCAGCAGCGTCAGCGGCATCCTGTCGATCTCCATCAGCTCCGCGCGCTCTCCGCGAGTGAGGTGCTCGGCGTGGGCGGGATGCCAGTTCCTGAGAGGTCGGGTCATCGGGCAAGAGTACGCCCGGCACCATCGACGCCCGTCGCCGTTCCCGCCGGACGGCAGCGAGACGGTGACGGGCGCGACAGCGCCGTGCTCCGGCCGATCAGCGCTTGAGCTGGGTGAGTTCCTGCAGCACCTCGTCGCTCGTGGTGATGATGCGCGCGTTGGCCTGGAAGCCGCGCTGGGCGACGATCAGGTTGGTGAACTCCTGCGACAGGTCGACATTGCTCATCTCGAGTGCGCCGGAGACCAGGCCGCCGAATCCGGCCTGCCCCGCCTCGCCGATACGCGCGCCGCCCGAGTTGACCGACGCACGATACGCGGTGCCGCCGGCCTTCTCGAGGCCCTCCGGGTTGGCGAACGTCGCCATCGCGATCTTCCCGAGCGTCTGCGTCGCGCCGTTGCTGAACGTGCCGACGATCGAGCCGTCGCCGGTGATGCTGTACGACTTGAGGGTGCCCGCCGCAGCTCCGTTCTGCTCTGTGACGGCCACGGTCGACAGGCTCGCGTAGCCGGTCACGGCGGTGAGGTCGACCGACACGGCACCGGCGGCGAGGGTGAGCCCCGTTCCGGTCTGCGTGCCGTTCGTGAACGTGAGCGATCCCGCCGCGCCGCTGACGGGCTCGGTCACGTTCCAGCCGGCGGCCGTCTTGGTGAAGGTGAGACTCAGCGTGGTGGGAGCACCCTGCGCGTCGTAGACGGTCACGTCGCGCACCAGCTCGTTGCCGGTCTCCGCGGTTGACGGCAGGTTACCCGTGACGGTGGCATCGGTCGTCGCGCGCGCCGGTGCGACCGCGTCGAGGGGCAGCACGATGTTCCCGATCGCCTGACCGGTGTTCACGGTGCCGTTCTGCGCCGACCACCCCTGCACGATCGCCCCGTCTGCCGTGACCATCTTGCCGGTCGGGTCGAACGAGAATCCGCCGGCACGGGTGTAGAGCGTCTCCCCTCCCGAGCGCACGGCGAAGAAGCCGTCTCCCGAGATCATCAGGTCGCCGCCGCGTCCGGTCGCCTGCGCCGATCCCTGGGCGAAGTTCGTGCGGACGCCTGCGACCTGCACGCCGAGCCCGACCTGCGCGGGGTTGCGCCCGCCGACCTGGTCGTCGGGGATGCCGGGGTTGCCGATGAGCTGCGAGAGCGAGTCCTGGAACACCACCGAGGAGCCCTTGAATCCCGCGGTGTTGACGTTGGCGATGTTGTTGCCGGTCACGTCCAGCATGGTCTGGTGCGAGCGGAGGCCGGAGATTCCGGAGTAGAGCGAGCGAAGCATGGGGATTCTCTCTTCTGGGTGAGTGGGGATCAGGCTGCGGCGGGGGCGCTCGCGGCAGGGGTGGTCTTCGAGGTGATGCCGGTGATGGCATCCAGCGCGACGGTCTTGTCGCCGATGGTCACCTGCGGGATGGGGCCGTCGAACGAGACCTTCGTGACGATGCCCGACACCGGCTTGCCATCGGCATCCTTGTAGCTCGCCTCCTGACCGATCAGCGCGGTGGCGGCCTGGCGCATGCTCAGCGCGAACGCCTCGGTGCCGTTGTCGGCGAGCGTCGTCAGCTGCTCCATCATGGCCAGCTGTGTGGTCTGCGAGATCATCTCGTTGGTGTCCATCGGGCTGGACGGATCCTGGTGCGTCAGCTGCGTGACCAGCAGCTTGAGGAACACCTCGCCGTCGAGCACCTGCTTGCGCGCGGCGGGGTCGCTGGTGCTCCCCGTGTAGATCGAACTCGGGGCGCTCACGGCGTCGACGGTCATGTCGTGTCCTCTCAGGCGAAGATGTCGAGGCCCTCGCCGGAGACGGCGTGGGTGGCGGTCAGGGAAGAGTGAGGGATGCCGCGCGCCGCGGCGTCGGCGGCGCGACGATCGGACGGCGTGCGATCCGACTCCCGCCCGCCGGATGACTGGCCGCCCATCGGTCCGCCGGCGCCGGACTGGGCACCGCGATCCGCGCCTCCGCCCTCGGCGGTGGTGCCGGAACCGAGCGTCAGGCTCGCGTGCGGCATGGCCGCGGCGAGGTCGCGCCGCAGGTCGGTGACAATGGTGCGCAGCGCCTCACGGCCGGCCTCCGTCGCGCCGAGCAGCTCCACCCGCACATCGCCGCCCGCGCTGACATGGGCGCGCACCGTGACAGGGCCGAGCGTGTCGGGGGTGACGGTCATCGTCAGCTGGTGGCTTCCGATGGGCCGCTGGACGATGCTCAGCACGACCGGCGAGACCTGGGCCGCGACCGCCCGCGGCGGGAGGGCACCGGGCTCCGGCGCGTCCACGGCGGCAGTGTCCACCGTGACGACGAGTGCTGCGGGCGAGATGATCGATGGCGTGCCATCTGCGGGCGCGGTGCGGACCGGCTGTGCCCCGGTGGACGGTGTCGGGGAGGGCTGTGCCGGGGTGGGCGGCGTCAGGGAGGTCTGTGCGGGGGTGGGCTGTGCCGGGGAGACAGATGTCGCGCTCGACGGATCCGTGGGGCGCAGGGCAGAGGGGATCTCGGCCTCCGCGACGACCGCAGAGCCTGGTGTCGCGACGATCGCACTCATCCGCGCCGCCGGCAGGACGGGCACCTGATCGGCACCTCCGGCCGTGAGGGGCGGAGCCGGCACGCTCCCCTGCGCCGAGGGCGACGCGACGGCCAGAGCAGGCATCCCCCCCTCGGCGTGCGGCAGCGGGGAAACGGTCGCGCGTGCGGCCGATCCTCCCTGCGGAAGCGCCGGATCCTGTGATGCCGAAGCGCGCTCCTCCCCCGCCGTGGACGACACGGCGGCGAGCGGAGCCATCGCCGCGGACAACCCGGTATCTGTGAACGACGGCCCCGTCTCCGCTGCCGCCGCACTTGCAGCCTCCGGGTCGACGGCGTCCTCCGCAGACACGTCGACACGGAGCATCGCGGGGGCGAGCACCGTGCTGATCATGGCGTCGGCCGTCGTGGAGGCATCGCTCACCCCAAGGGCAACCGGGTCGAGCGCACCCATCGTGTCGTCGCCGGTGCCGAGCATCCGCTTCGCCACGGCCATCGCGACGCCGAACGGCGCCGACTCCCCCTCATCAGCGCGCCCGCTCCTGCCGAGCAGTGCGCCGAGCGGATCCGCCGCCGCTGTGCGGTCCGCGCTCGCCGTGGACAACCCGCTCATGCTGTCCGCTCCTCACGCAGGCTGCGCATGACCGCGATCTCGTCCAGCGCCATCTGCTCGGCGTGCCGCTCAGCCTTCAGACTCTCCGCACGATGCGCGCCGTCGAGTCGTTCGAGACCCTTGAGCTCGCGACGTGCCTCGACATGCGAGGCCTTCGCCACCTCTTCCTCGGCCCGGCGCAGTTCGGTCAGCGTCTGGAGATCGCTCAGCGCGCTGCGCCCGGCGGCGCGAGCGGCGGCCATGGCCAGGAGCGTGTGCGCATCATCCACCTGCGCGCTGATCTCGGAGAGACTCACGACAGCACTCTGCTCCGCCTCCTCCGCGTGCCGTCGAGCGGATGTGGTGCGCGAGAGCTGCTCGGCAGCGACCTTCTCCTGCGCATCGCGCACGCGCAGAAGTCCGGCCAGCGGGAACGTCATGGAGTCAGTCCTCCGAACTCGGTGGTGAGTGCGGCGAGACGCCGCCAGGAATCGTCGGCGCCGGCGAGGTCTTCCATCCCCTGGGTGAGGAAGCCGGAGATGGCGGCCTCGTGGGCCAGCGCCGCGTCGACAAGAGGGTTCGCACCCGCGCGATATGCGCCGATGTCGATCAGGTCGTTCGCGCCGCGTCGCGCGGCCAGCACGCTGCGCAGCGCGACAGCGGACGCCCGCTGCTCGGAGCTCGTGATCTTCGACACCACACGGGAGATCGACCCGAGCACGTCCACGGCCGGGAAATGCCCGCGCACGGCCAGGGCACGGTCCAGCACGACGTGCCCGTCGAGGATCCCTCGAGCGGCGTCCGCGATCGGCTCGTTGTGATCGTCTCCGTCGACCAGCACGGTGTAGAGACCGGTGATCGAGCCGACCGGGCCGGTGCCCGCACGCTCGAGCAGACGCGCGAGCACGGAGAACGTCGACGGTGGATATCCGCGCGTCGCGGGCGGCTCCCCTGCGCTCAGCCCGATCTCGCGCTGGGCCATCGCGACGCGGGTCAACGAGTCCATCATGAGCATGACGTTCGCGCCGTCCTCGCGGAACCGCTCGGCGATACGGGTGGCGACGAACGCCGAGCGCATGCGCACCATCGCGGGCTGATCGGACGTCGCGACGACCACGACCGACCGGGCCAGCCCTTCGGGCCCCAGGTCGTCCTCGATGAACTCCCGCACCTCGCGGCCACGCTCGCCCACCAGAGCGATCACGGTGACATCGGCGCTCGAGCCACGAGCGATCATCGACATGAGCGATGACTTCCCCACACCGGATCCCGCGAACAGCCCGAGGCGCTGACCGGTGCCCACGGGTGTCATGGTGTCGAGCACCCGCACTCCGAGGCCGAGCTGCGTGGCGATGCGCTGGCGGTGCAGGATGCTCGGGGCATCGTTGTCGAGCGCGACGAACTCTGCGCCACGGTCGAGCGGGCCTTTGCCGTCGATGGGGCGCCCGAGCCCGTCCAGCACACGTCCGAGCAGTGCCGGTCCGGTCGGCACCCGGAGCCCCGACCCGGTGTGCAGCACCTTGGCGCGGGCGGTGATCCCATCGAGCGGCGCGAGCGGCATGCATCGCGCGGACGCGCCGTCGACCGCCACGATCTCGGCGTCGACCCTGCGCCCGTCCGCCACCTGGATGCGCACCCGGTCTCCCACGGCCGCATCGATGCCGATGACCTCCGCGCCGAGACCGAGCACGGCCTTCACGGTTCCCGAGCGCTCGGGACGCGCGGCGTCGAGCGCCCGCTCCCACGATGCCGTCCTGCCGCTCATGAGCGAGCCTCGTCGTGTTCGTCGCCGTCGCCGCGCAGCGCTGCAGCAGCACGGGCGAGTGCCTGCGCGATGCGCGTGTCGACGGCCCCGTCCGCGACTTCGACGACCGCGCCACCCTGACCGACCGATGCGGCCACCCGCATCTCGATGCCGTCCAGCGTCCCTTCGGCATCCGCGTCCTCTCGCAGGATCGCGCCGTCCTGCGGGCTGAACGTCACGCGCGTCCACCGCTGCACCGGCATCTCGGCGAGTGCGCGGCGCAGGGCGTGCGAGGCGGACCGCGCCGGGTCCGACAGCTCCACGCACAGGATCGCTCTGGCGAGGTCCACCGCGAGCTCCTCGATCCGATCCGCCGTGAGCGCGGCGAGCTCCTCGGCGCGCAGGTCGAAGGCTTCCGCGGCTTCGTGGACAGCCCGCAGAGCGGATGAGCGCCGCTCGAGATAGAGCGCACGCTCCTGCGCGGCATGCGTCTGATCGATCACGTTCTGCGATCGTGCCTCGTCGAGCGCGATACGCCGCCCCTCAGCGAATCCCTCGGCATAGCCGCGGATGCGCGCCCGGTCCGCCTCCCCGCGCAGGTCGGTGGGGGTCTCGCCCACGCGCGGCACGACGAGCGGGGTGAAAGCGGTGTCGGAACGTGTCATTCGATGAGCTCGTCCTCGTCCTCACGGGAGATGGTGATCTCCTCCGCCGCCTCCAGTTCGCGGATGATGCGCACGACCTCTGCGCGCGCCTCGTCGACCTGACGCACGCGCACCGAACCGAGCACGCGCGCTTCCTCCGCGAGGTTCTCCTGGTTGCGCTCGGTCATGTTGCCCGTGACCTTCGCGGCGATCTGCTCGTCGGCCCCCTTCAGCGCCAGCGCCAGCACGCGCAGGTCGATGCCGCGCAGCACGCGTTGCGCATCGCGATCCTCGAGGCGGGTGATGTCGGCGAACGTGACCATGCGGCTGCGGATGTCTTCCGCGAGGGCGAGATCGCGCCCTTCCAGGCTCGTGAGCAGCGCCTTCTCGAGCGCGGTGTCGGAGCGGCTGATGATCTCGACGAGTGGTTGCACGCCACCGATCGACTCGTGATTGTCGCGCATCGCGAAGACGCCGGTACGGGAGCGCAGGGAGTCCGCAACGATCGAGATCGCCTCCTGCGTCGCGGTGCCCATCGTCGCGATCGCCTGCGCGACATCGGTGCGCAGCGGGTCCTGCAGGGCTGTGAGCACCGCGGCGGCACGGTCGGCCCGCAGATTCGCCAGCACCACGGCGACGGTCGTCGGCAGTTCGCCCTCGAGGATCGTCGCGAGCTGCGCGGGATCTGCCGCGTTGAGGAAGTCGAAGGACACCGCGCCCTGCGACATGACGCGACCGACCATTCCCATGGCCTTCTCTCGTCCGAACGCGGTCTCCAGCAGTCCGGTCGCGAGTTCTTGGCCGCCCCGCGACGGAACGGATCCTCCCGTCGCGATGCGTTTAAACGCGCCCAGCGCCTGCGCGGTCGACGCCAGATCCACGCCACCGAGCTGGGTGAGCTCCGCCGCGAGCAGTTCGGAGCGATCCTCCCCGAGGTGACGCAGCACCTCTGCGCTGGCCTCCCTGTCCATGTTCAGGAGCACGATCGCCGCCTTGCGGAGCCCCGTCATCTCGACGACGGCGACCGTGGAGGCCGTCGTGTCGCTGCGCTCCGCCGTCGCGGCACCGATCTCCGGGAACTCGATCTGCGTGCTCATACGGTGGACTCATCCATCAGGCTGGCCAGAGCGGTCGCCGTGGCGCGGGGCTCACGCTTGGCGATGTCGTCGATCTCGCGACGACGTCGCTCCACGAGCACCTGATCCATCTCGGGCTCCTCCTCGATGTCGAGGACCGCGGTGGGCGACATCTGGGGCAGCAGCGGAGCGGTGATCGCTTCTCGGTCGTGCAGCCCCTTGAGCGAACGCAGCTTCTGCTCCTCGTTCTCGCTCAACGTGGCCAGGTACTCGATCGGCCCCTCCTCCGTGTAGAGCACGCGGCGCTTCATCCGTTGACGGAGGGAGAGGAACACCACGAGGACGATGACGGCGAGCAGGATCGCGCCGCCGATGATCGCCGAACGCAGCAGTTCCTGCTGGAGCTGGGCTTCGCGTTCGGCCTCGGCCGCCTGCAGTGCGGTCTGCGCGGCCATCGCGCCGCCGGTGGCGAACTCGACGAACTCCACGGCGATCGTGTCGCCCCGCTCGACGTCGATCCCCGCCGCCGAGGCGACGAGCGCCTCGACCTGATCGGCGGTCACTCCGGTCACCGCTCCACGATTCAGCGCGATGCTGACGGTCTGACGGGTCACCTCGCCGGCGGGCGTGATCGTCTTCTCGGTGGACTTGTTCACGGCGTTGCTGCGCGACGACTCCTCGAACTCGTAGGAACCATCACCCGTGGCGCCGTTCGGCACGGCGATGTTGTCCGGTCCCAGCACGCCGGTTCCGTTGCCGGCACCACCGGTGTACGTCTCGGTCTTCGTCTGCTCCGACGGGCTCAGGTCGCCGTCCGGCGCCGAGTACGTCTCATCCATCCGCTCGGATGTGGAGTTGGCGACATCGGCGGCGACCGTGACGGTGGCGTTGCCCGGTCCGACGATCGTCTCCAGCATCCGACTCACCGCGGCGGCGACCCTGGCCTCGTGCTCCGTCGCCTGCTTCGACGAGTTGCCCGCGACTCCCGACCCGACGGCGGAGAGCACGGCACCGTTCTGATCGGTGACGGCGACGTCCTCCGGGGTCATGCCCGGCACCGATGCGCTCGTGAGGTGGATGATCGCCTCGATCTTCTCGTCGCTCAGCGTCGAACCGTTGCGCGTCTTGACGAACACCGAGGCGGTCGGGCTCTGCCGCTCCGAGACGAAGACGCTCTCCTCGGGGATGGCGAGCTGCACGGAGGCGGCGGTGATGCCGTCCATCGCGCTGATCGTGCTCGCGAGCTCCCCCTCGATGGCGCGCTTGTAGGTGACCGACTGCTGGAACTCGCTGGCGGTCACGCCCATCTTGTCGAGCAACGTGTAGCCCTCGCTGGTGTCACCGGGGAGCCCGGCTGCCGCGGCGGCGAGCCGCTGCGAGTACACCTGATCATCCGGGACGAGGATCGTCGCTCCGCCCTCGGTGAGCTCGTACCCGACGCCCGCCGCCTTCAGCTGATCGACGACGGCCGAGGCATCGCCTGCGCTGAGTCCGGTGAACAGAGGGCTCATCTGCGGCTTGGTCAGCCATGCGCCCAGCGCGATCGCACCCATCACCAGCAACGCGACGCCGATCACGGCGATGGTGCGCTGGGCGACGGTGAAGCCCGAGACGATCTGCTTCGCCCGCTCGAACGAGGTCGTGAACACCGTGGGCATCAGGCCTGCATCCGCATGATCTCGTTGAACGCGGAGACGCTGCGGTCACGGACGGCGACCACCAGGTCGAGGGTGACACCGGCGCGGGCCGAGGCGATCATCGCCTGATGGATGTCCTGCAGGTCGCCCGTGACGGCTTGCACCGCGAGCTCGTTCGATGTCGACTGCAGCTGCTGGAGGCCTTCGACCGCGCCGGTGAGCGAGGTCGCGAAGGCGCCCGCGGAGGCAGCAGAGCCTGCCGTGCCCGAACCGGACTCGAAGCTGAGCGCGGACAGCGGTGCGACGCCGGCGGCGGACACCGCATCGATGGGAGTGGTCATCAGTTGCGTCCGATCTGCAGAGCGGCCTCGTAGGTGGTCTTCGCCCTGTCCACGACCGCCGCGTTCGCCTCGTAGCCGCGTTGCGCGAGGATCAGCATGCTCATCTGGTCGCCGAGCTCCACGTTCGGGTACTGCACGTAGCCGTCCTCGTTCGCGTAGGGATGCTCGGGGTCGTACACGAGCTTCGCCTCGGCATCGGACTCGACGACACCAGACACGTAGACCCCCGGGGCGTCGGTGCCGGCAGCGACGGTGACGAACTTCTCGCGGAAGGCCTCCTGTCCTGCCGGCGTCGCGGTGTTGACGTTGGCGATGTTGTCACTGAGCGCGTCGAGCCACTTGCGGTGCACGTTCAGACCGGTTCCGGCGATGCCGATCGCGTCGAAGGTCATGCCGATGCCTGACCGATCGCCTGGGTGATCGAGGCGGCCTGACCACCGATCGCCTGGCTGGCGAACTGGAAGCGAAGGACCGTGTCGATGTTCGACAGGGTCTCGGTATCGAGGTTGACGTTGTTGCCGTTCAGCCGCGTGGGCTCCAGCGACCGCTCCACCGTGGCGGCGACCGTCCCGGAACCGCCGTCCACGGCGCGCCGCAGTTCCTCCTCGAACTGCACGCGCTTCGCCTGATAGCCGGGGGTGTTGATGTTCGCGATGTTCTCGGCGATCGACCTCTGGCGCAAGGCCAGGCCGTCGAGCGCACTGATCAGTGCGGCGGAGGTTACGGATTCGAGCACGGGGGCACTCCGGACGTTGATGGAGAAGCCGATCCGTGGCCAATCGTCGAGCGATCCCTGCTCGTGGTGGACTATCGCGACGCGACGCGCGTCCCGTAACCGCCGTGGCGTGTGAACAGCGCCGTTCAGCCTTCGACGTCGAGATACGCCGGAGTGTCCTGCGGGGTCGTCGGTACGCGCCGGAGCGCCGCGATCTCGCGCGCCACGTTCGCCCGGGAAGCCATCAGCCCGCTGATCATCATCTGCTGACGCGACAGCACGGCCTCCGCGCGCGCACGCAGCTCCTCGGGGACGGGACCCGCCGGCGGCTCGAACGACGGCGATTCGAGCTGCTCGTCTGCGGCGTCGAGCGCGCGCTCGAACTGGTCGAGCACGGTCAGCCAGGCCGCGAGGTTCTCCGGCACGGTGATCAGGCCAGCGCCGAGGAAGGCGCCGGAGCGGTCGCCGCGGTCGCCGAAGCGGCCTGGTGCCAGGCGTCGCGAAGGGGGGCGATGAGGTCACGGCACTCGGTGGTGATCGCGCGATCGCGGGAGATGTTCGCCGAGATCAGGCGTCCGGTGAGATAGGTGTAGACCGCACGCAGCTCCCCCGCTCCGTCCCAGGCGTCGGTGAGCGACCCGCTCAGCTCCGCGACGATCTGCTGGGCATGGGTCAGATGGCTCCCGGCCGCCGTCCAGTCCGCGGCGTCCTGCGAGGCGGCTGCCCGGTCGACGTCCACGAGCAGCCGGTCGTAGAGCATCGTGAGGAGACGCTCGGGAGACGCCGAGGCGACCTGCTGCTCCAGGTATTGCTGCTTGGCGCGTGCGAGGGAGGTGAGGGACATCGTTGTGATCTCCTAGCGGGTGGGAGCGGTGAGGAGTGCGGTCCAGGTCAGGACGACGATGACGTGCTGCTGAGACCGGCGAGCTGAGAGGAGAGCCAGGACGACTGCGACTGCAGTTTGGAGAGCTGGACCTCCAGCTGGGAGTATGTGCGCTCGAGTGTGGCCCTGCGCTGCTCGAGTCGGATGTCCCAGCGCTCCACCTGGGTCTTGAGCGTCTTGACCTCGGACTCCTGGCCGGTGATCCTCTGGGTGAGCAGACCGTCGTACTTGTCCGAGTACTTGTTCGACACCTCCTGCAGGCGACCGGAGAGACCCGAGAACACGGCCTGTGCCTTCTCGGGATCCTCTGCCAGCGCGGAAGCGAACTTCTCGGCGTCGAACGAGAGCACTCCTTTGTCGCTGATCGAGATGCCGATGGTCGAGGGAGAGACGCCGTCGACCGGGTACTGCACGGCGTCGGCCAGAGCCGTGCGGAGGTTGCGCACCGTGCTGTCGCCCGTGAACACGCCGAGCGTGGTCTTCTCCCCCACGGCACCGATCGTGGCCTTGGAGCCGTTGTCGATACGGGTGAGCAGCGCAGCGATCTCCTTGACGAACGTCTCGGCCTTCGTCGTCTGAGCCTTGGCGTCGAGCGCCACGGACACCACCACGGGGTCGGCGCTCGCCTGGGTGACGGTGACGTCGATGTCTTCGCCGATGTTGATCGTGTTGCGGGCGCTGGTCAGGGTCTGCTCGGCAGCGGTGCCGGCGAACAGACGGATGCGGGCATCGGCACCCTGCTTCAGGAGCGCCGCTCCTGCCTCAGCGGAGATGTCGGGAGCAGTGCCGGCCGCGACATCCGCGGGCGTTCCCCGGTGGAGCGTGAAGGCGCCATCTGCTCCGGTCTCTGCGGCGGTGAGCTGGATGCGCGAGAGCGGCTTGCCGTCGGCATCCGTTCCTGCGGGGACGACCGTGGCCGTCACCCCGGCCTTGGCGGCGTTGATCGCCTTGGCGAGGTCCTGCGGGCTGGTCCCGGACGGGGTGATCGCCTTCGGGGTGCCATCGGAGGCGACGAGCGTGAACTCCCCGCCCCAGGCTTCGGCGCCGGCGGCCGCGGTGATGACGGAGTGCGCTGACGCGACGGCGTCCACGACGATGCTGGTCGAGAAGGCGCTGGCCTTGGCCCCCGCCGTGACGGTCACGCTCTCGGACGACGCCGTCGCGGTGAATGCTGCCAGCGACGTGGCGCCCGCTGCGGTCTTCGCCTTCGTGACGAGGTCCTGGAGCGTCTTGTTCAATGACTGCAGGTTGGTGATGATGGCCCCGCGGTCGGTGATCTTGTTCGTGATCAGCTTCTTCGGGATCGCCGCGACGTCCATCAGCGCGGTGATGAGCTCGTCGGTCTTGAGCCCGGATACCAGTCCGTCGAGTTTCATCCTCGGGTGCCTTCTGTGCGATGCGGGTCGAGCGGTTCCTACAGGAAGGCGCCCGGGCGGAGATCACCCCGCCCGGGCGCCGAGCGCGCCTCAGGCGCAGCGACTCAACGGAGCAGCTGCAGGACGCCCTGGCCCGACTGGTTCGCCTGAGCGAGCATGGCGGTGCCGGCCTGCTGCAGGATGTTCGCAGCGGTGTACTTGACCATCTCGGCTGCCATGTCGGTGTCGGCGATACGGCTCTTGGCCGCCGACAGGTTCTCCGCCGAGACCTGCAGCGAGTTGATCGTCGACTCGAAGCGGTTCTGCACCGCACCGAGGTCGGCGCGAGCCGACGAGACGCTCTTGATCGCCGTGTCGACCGTCGTGATGGTCGCCGCCGCCAGGGTGGGGGTGGCGAATCCGTCGGTGGTGACGATGGCGGTCTTGAGGTTCGCCGCGAGCGTCTTGATGTCGGCGGAACCGAGGTTCACCGTGATCTGGCTCGAGGCAGCACCGTCAGCGCCGACCTGGAAGCTCAGCACGCCGTTGGTCGCCGCACCGGCGGAAGCATCCAGCAGCTTGATGCCGTTGAAGTTCGTGGTGTCGGAGATGCGGGTGAGCTCGTCGACCAGCTGGGTCACCTCGGTGGTGATCGCCTTGCGGGAGTCGACGTTGTTGGAGTCAGAACCTGCCTGGACCGCGAGGTCGCGGACACGCTGCAGGATCGAGTGGACCTCGGTCAGTGCACCTTCAGCGGTCTGGATGACCGAGATGCCGTCCTGAGCGTTGCGGGCTGCGACGTTCAGGCCGTTGACCTGCGAACGCAGGCCCTCGGAGATGGCCAGGCCGGCGGCGTCGTCGGCTGCGCGGTTGATGCGCAGGCCGCTCGAGAGCTTCTCGAGCGACTTCGAGACGTCGTTCTGGTTGGCGGACAGGTTGCGGTACGAGTTGAGCGCACTGACGTTGGTTGCGATCTGAAGACCCATGAATATCCTCCGTGGTTATGGGACTGAAACGCGGGCCCATCCGTGGGCCTGCACCACCGACATTCGCGACAGGTCGGCCGACCCGTAACCACCGGGGGCAGGAAAATCAGAGCGCCGGGAGGAGGTCTCCGGTCCGCGTCGGTGCCGGCGCGGGTACGGGCCCGAACAGCACACCGAAGAACTCCGCCTTCGCACTGGTGGAACGGTCGCCGGAGGTGCCGTTCTCCCAGGCGTCCATGGCTTCGCGCATCAGAGCGAGGCCGCGGGTGCGCAGCTTCGAGACGTAAGCGTGGCTGACCGCCATCTCATCGGCGAGGTCCTTGACCATGCGGTCTTCGACGTAGATGCCCCGGATCACGCGCTGCATCGCCAGAGGGAGTGCGTCGAGCACCCGCAGCAGCATGGTCCGCGTCTCGTTCTGTTCCACGGCATGCTCGGGAAGGATGATGCTGTCGGTGAGGTCGACGGCCTGCCGACCGGATTCGAGATCGAAATGCTCCTCGAAGCTGGTCGCGGTGCGCACCATGGAATCGAGATGCAGCATCTCGGCGACGGCACCGGCGTCGATCCCCGACTCCTTGGCGAGCTCGGCGACCGTCGCCGCGCGGCCGGTCCGGGCGAGCACGGCGTCTGCCGCCGCGCGGATCAGCTCGATCTTGTCGCGGCCGCGTTCCCCAGCCGGGTCGGCCTTGCGCATCTCGGACAGCATCGCCCAGTTGATCTGGGTGCGGGCGAATGCGCCGAACGGGATGCCGCGTTCGGGCTCATAGGTCAGCGCCGCGCGGGCGAGGCCCCAGCGCGCCGCGGACATCAGATCGTCGAGGTCGACGTGCTCGGCGGTTCTCGCCTTCTCCAACGCGAGGAATGTCGCCAGGGCCATGTTGTCCCTGGCCAGACGATCGGGGGTTGCGGATGCGTCGGCGGGTGCGCCGGAATCAGCGGGAAGGTCAGAATGACGCAGCAATGTGACTCCGTGGCTCGCTCAACTCATTTATGAGGCAAGTTAGCAGCTTTCACACGTTTACAAGTAAAAAATGTGTTTCAGCTGAGCGTGTCGGAATCACCGTTCACCCCGTCGCCGTTCGACGAAGACGCGGAGCGCGATGTCCACGCCCCGGCGTAGCCTCACCGGATGGCAGACATCCGCCCGTTCCACCTCAGGGTCGACAGCGACACACTCACCGACCTGAGACGACGCCTGCGCAGCGCTCGCCTCCTGCCCGATTCCCCCGGCCATCCCCTCGCGGGGATGAACGCCGACTACCTGCGCGAGCTGGTGACGGCGTGGCGGGAGTTCGACTGGCCGGCGCGCGAGCGCTGGCTCGACGCGCATCCGCAGTTCATCGCCGATGTCTCGGGCGATCAGCTGCACTTCGTCCATCTCCGCGCCGATAGGCCCGACGCACCCGCGATCCTCGTGATGCACGGGTGGCCGCACACGTTCGCCCTGCAACTCGCATTCGCCGACCTGCTGCGCGACTTCCACGTGGTTCTGCCCAGCTTCCCGGGTTTCGCCTTCTCTCCCCCTTACGCGGACGGAGCATTCCACGAGACCCGCCTGGCCGACACGATGCATACGCTGATGACCGAGACACTCGGCTATGACACGTACCTGACCTACGGCGAAGACATCTCGGCGAACGTGAGCGACCTGATCGCGGCGCGACATCCGGAGTCCGTCGCGGGGATCGTCGTCACTCACGCCCACTTCCCGACCTCGGAGGAGCGGGAACTGCTCGAGGCAGACGACGCGGTCGCCTTCTTCACCCGACTCGCCGATGAGTCCTACGACACGCGCGGCTACGACCACGTGCAGTCGACCAGGCCCGACACCCTGGCCGCCGCGCTCAATGACTCGCCGGTGGGGCTCCTCTCATGGCTCGTCGAGAAGCACGTCGAATGGTCGGATACACCCGTGGCGCACCCCTCCGCGGTCGAGCGGCGTCTCTCGCGAGACCGGATCCTGACCGAGGCCACGATCTACTGGTCGACGCAGTCGATCGCCACATCCTTCCGCCCCTACTACGAGGCACCCGATGTCGCCACACCGATCCCTCCCGTGGAGGTGCCGGCCGCCGTGCTCATCCAGACGCACGAGCACGACTATCCCGAGTCCCTCGCCCGCGAGTTCTACCGCGACCTGCGCGTCTTCGACAGGCTGCCCGAGGGCGGGCACTTCACCGCCGCCGAGGTCCCGGAGGAACTGGCCGACCGCGTCCGTTCGTTCGCGCAGGAGATCGGCGCGCTTCCGGAACATCGAGAGCCGAGTGATGAGGTGGGCCCTGCCGGGATCGAACCGACGACATCCACGGTGTAAACGTGGCGCTCTACCAGCTGAGCTAAAGGCCCTGGTGCGTCACAGTCTATCGGGCAGCCGGTGCGCGACGGTGTCGTGGAAGAGGGATAGGCTGAGGGCGGCACGCGTTGTGCACAGCCGACAAGGCTGCCCGCGTCGCTTCCCGTTTCATTGGCATGACCTGCCAGCTTGACGAAAGGCTCCCCCGTGACTGTGCACGACCAGGATCCGTATTCCCAGGGCCCCCAAGACAGCGATCCGGAAGAGACCGGCGAGTGGCAGCAGTCGCTCGATGAGCTGGTGGATGCCAAGGGCCACGGCCGTGGCCGCGAGATCATGCTCAGCCTGCTCAAGCGCTCCAAGGAGCTGCACCTGGGCGTGCCGATGGTCCCGACGACGGACTACATCAACACCATCGCGTCCGAGAACGAGCCGGAGTTCCCCGGCGACGAGGAGATCGAGCGCCGCTACCGCGCCTGGATCCGCTGGAACGCCGCGATCACGGTCCACCGCGCGCAGCGCCCCGGCATCGGCGTCGGCGGCCATATCTCCACCTACGCGTCCTCGGCCGCGCTGTACGAGGTCGGCTTCAACCACTTCTTCAAGGGTGCGGACAACCCCGGCGGTGGAGACCAGATCTTCATCCAGGGCCACGCCTCCCCCGGGACCTACGCACGCTCCTTCCTCGAAGGACGCCTGAGCGAGGACCAGCTCGACGGGTTCCGTCAGGAGAAGTCGCACGCGCCGTACGGCATCCCCTCGTACCCGCACCCGCGCCTCATGCCGGACTACTGGCAGTTCCCGACCGTGTCGATGGGTCTCGGACCGATCAACGCCATCTACCAGGCGATGTCGAACAAGTACATCGAGAACCGTGGCATCAAGGACACCTCGCAGTCGCACGTCTGGGCCTTCCTCGGCGATGGCGAGATGGACGAGGTCGAGAGCCGGGGTCAGCTCCAGGTCGCGGCCAACGAGGGTCTCGACAACCTCACCTTCGTCGTGAACTGCAACCTGCAGCGCCTCGACGGCCCGGTGCGAGGAAACGGCAAGATCGTCCAGGAGCTGGAGTCGTTCTTCCGCGGCGCCGGTTGGAACGTCATCAAGGTGGTCTGGGGCCGCGAGTGGGACGACCTTCTCGCCCGCGACACCGAGGGCGCACTGCTCAACCTGATGAACGTCACCCCCGACGGTGACTACCAGACCTTCAAGGCCGAGTCCGGCGCATACGTCCGCGAGCACTTCTTCGGCCGCGACGAGCGCGCCGCAGCGCTGGTCAAGGATTACTCCGACGACGACATCTGGAACCTCAAGCGCGGTGGACACGACTACCGCAAGGTCTACGCCGCGTTCAAGGCAGCGACCGAGCACAAAGGCAAGCCCACCGTCATCCTGGCGAAGACCGTCAAGGGCTACGGCCTCGGTCCGCAGTTCGAGGGCCGCAACGCGACCCACCAGATGAAGAAGATGACGCTGGACAACCTCAAGACGTTCCGCGACGCGATGCACATCCCGATCACGGATGCGCAGCTCGAGGAGAACCCGTACCTGCCCCCGTACTACAACCCGGGCGCGCAGGACGAGACGATCCAGTACATGCTCGAGCGCCGCCAGGCGCTGGGCGGCTTCCTCCCGGAGCGCCGCTCGACGCACGTCGGCCTGTCGCTTCCGGATGACGCCGCGTACGCCCTCCCCAAGAAGGGCTCCGGCACCCAGGAGATCGCCACCACGATGGCGTTCGTCCGACTGCTCAAGGATCTGCTGCGTTCGAAGGACTTCGGCCACCGCATCGTGCCGATCATCCCGGACGAGGCGCGCACGTTCGGTCTGGACGCGTACTTCCCGACGGCGAAGATCTACAACCCGAACGGCCAGCACTACACCTCGGTCGACCGTGAGCTGCTCCTCGCCTACAAGGAGAGCCCGCAGGGCCAGATCGTGCACGTCGGCATCAACGAGGCGGGCGCTCTCGCCGCCTTCACGGCCGCCGGTACCTCGTACGCCACGCACGGCGAACCGCTGATCCCGATCTACATCTTCTACTCGATGTTCGGCTTCCAGCGCACCGGCGACGCCCAGTGGGCTGCCGGAGACCAGATGGCCCGCGGGTTCATCATGGGCGCCACCGCCGGTCGCACGACGCTCACCGGCGAAGGCCTGCAGCATGCCGACGGCCACTCGCACCTGCTCGCCGCCACCAACCCGGCGACGGTCTCGTACGACCCGGCGTACGGCTACGAGATCGCGCACATCGTGCGTTCCGGTCTCGAGCGCATGTACGGCGGAGAGCACGAAGACCCGAACGTGATGTACTACATCACGCTCTACAACGAGCCTCTCGTCATGCCTGCCGAGCCGGCGGATGTCGACGTCGACGGCATCGTGCGCGGCATCCACCGCATCTCGACCGGTGAGGGCGAAGGCCCCCGCGCCCAGCTGTTCGCCTCCGGTGTCGGTGTGCCGTGGGTCCTCGAGGCCCAGCAGCTGCTGAAGGACGACTGGGGCGTCGTCGCCGACGTGTGGTCGGTCACCTCGTGGACCGAGCTGCGCCGCGACGGCCTCGCCGCCGACGAGCACAACTTCCTGCACCCTGAGGCCGAGCCGCGCACCGCGTACCTGACGCAGAAGCTGCAGGGCGCAGAAGGTCCGGTCGTCGCGGTCAGCGACTACATGCACGCGGTGCAGGACCAGATCCGTCCGTGGGTGCCGCAGCGCTTCGCGACGCTGGGTGCAGATGGCTTCGGCTTCTCCGACACCCGTGCCGCCGCGCGTCGCTTCTTCAAGATCGACGGCCCCTCGGTCGTCGTGCGCACCCTGCAGTCGCTCGCTGAGGATGGCGTCGTGGACCGTTCGCTCGCCGCACAGGCGATCGAGAAGTACCGTCTGCACGACGTCAACGCCGGCACCAGCGGCAACGCAGGTGGCGAAAGCTGAGTCCTCGGTGACAGGTTCTTCTCCACGCGGAATGGACAAGACCGCGACGCTCACCTGGCTGCGCCGGATCTCCGGTGACATCGCCTCGGTGACGATCAAGCGGTTGGAGGACACCCTCCCCTGGTACGCCGACATGCCGCCGGCCCGACGCTCTGCCGTCGGGCTGGTGGCTCAGGCCGGCATCACCTCGTTCATCCAGTGGTACGAAGACCCCACCTCGACTCCGTGGATCGCGGCGGACATCTTCGCCGCGGCTCCCCGGGAACTGTTGCGCAGCGTCAGCCTCCAGCAGACGCTGCAGCTGATCCGCGTGACGGTCGAGGTGACCGAGGAGCGCGTCGCCGGCCGTGGCGATGATCTCCGCGAGGCGATCCTGCTCTACTCGCGCGACGTCGCCTTCGCTGCCGCCGATGTCTACGCCCGTGCGGCCGAGGCCCGCGGCCTCTGGGATGCACGACTGGAAGCACTGGTCGTCGACTCGATCCTCACCGGTGAAGCCGATGAGGAACTCCCCAGCCGCATCGCCGCCCTCGGATGGCACGGCCACGGCGAAGTCGCCGTCCTGGTCGGCACGACTCCCCCGCAGTTCGATGTCGATCAGGTGCGCCGCACCGCCCGCAAGCTCGCGGTCGACGTGTTGATCGGCGTGCAGGGATCCCGCCTGGTGCTGGTCCTCGGACGCGCCAGGATCGCCGGGCAGGAAGACGAGGAAGACGAGGACGAGCTCGGCTTCCTCGAGATCGCGACGCGCCTCGAGCCCTCGTTCGGCCCCGGTTACGTCGTGCTCGGACCCGCTGTCGCCGCACTGGTCGACGCGAGTCAGAGTGCGCGCGCGGCCCTCGCCGGATTCGCCGTCGCCCGCGCCTGGCGCAGTGCTCCGCGCCCGGTCGAGGCCGATGATCTGCTGCCGGAGCGCGCCCTCGCCGGCGACCCGCTGGCCAAGCAGACTCTCATCGAGCGGATCTTCCGTCCCCTCCAGGCCCACTCCACCGATCTGGTGACGACGCTGTGGAGCTATCTCGACAACGGCCGCTCCCTGGAAGCCACGGCTCGCGAGCTGTTCGTGCACCCCAACACGGTGCGCTACCGGCTCAAGCGCGTCAGCGAGGTCATCGGCTGGGACGCCACCGGGCCTCGCGAAGCACTCATCCTGCAGACCGCTCTGATCCTCGGGTCGATCGGCGCCGCGGAGCAGGGGCGCCGCCGACCGGCGCTGCGACGCCCGCCCCGCTGAGTTCTCGCGCGGGCGCTGTGCGCCACACACAAGGGTTTCGCGCAATCTTGTGATGGATCATCCACCGCTCGCGCGCAATCGTTGGCAGACTGGACTGGTGATTGTCGTCGTCTGCCCTGGTCAGGGCTCGCAGACCCCCGGTTTCCTCTCCCCTTGGCTGGAGCTCGACGGTGTGGCTGATCGCCTCGCTGCCTTCTCCGAGGCCGCAGAGGTAGATCTCCACGCGCACGGCACAGTGTCGGACGCCGACACGATCCGCGACACGCGGGTCGCCCAACCGTTGATCGTCGCTGCATCTCTGATCGCGGCCGATGCTCTCCGTGCCCACGGCGGCCGCACGGCCGACGGCATCGCCGGCCACTCGGTGGGTGAGATCGCCGCTCTCGTCGGCAGCGGCGTCATCGATGCCGAGACCGGAATGCGTCTGGTGGGCATCCGCGGACGCGCGATGGCGGACGCCGCCGCGCAGACGCCGACCGGCATGAGCGCCGTGCTGGGCGGAGATGAGGAGCTCATCCTCGCGCGACTCGCCGAGCTCGACCTCTCCCCCGCCAACTACAACGGCGGCGGCCAGCTCGTCGTCGCCGGCGCACTCCCGGCTCTGGCCGCGCTGTCCGAAGAACCGGTCAAGGGCTCGCGCGTCATCCCGCTGGAGGTCGCCGGCGCCTTCCACACCGGCTACATGGCCTCCGCCGTCGCCGCGCTGCGCGATGCCGTCGCCACCGTCACGCCGGCCGATCCGCAGGTCACGCTGTGGACGAACCGCGACGGCTCCGTCGTCTCCGACGGCACGCAGGCGCTGTCGTACCTGATCGACCAGGTGTCGTCGCCGGTGCGCTGGGACAAGTGCATGACCTCCTTCGCCGACCACGGCATCACCGGGCTCATCGAACTGGCCCCGGCCGGCGCGCTGACCGGTCTCGCCAAGCGCGGCCTGCGTGGCGTGCCGACGGTCGCCGTGAAGACCCCCGAAGACCTCGACGCAGCCGTCGCGCTGCTGAACGGAGAAGCCGCATGAGCGCCACCCTGACCCAGATCACGGGCCCCGCCTACACGCGCATCTACTCCTACGGTGCGGCACGCGGCGAGAACGCCGTGCCGAATGAGGATCTGATCGGTCCGATCGACTCCAGCGACGAGTGGATCCGCCAGCGCACCGGCATCATCACCCGTGTCCGCGCCGACAAGGGCACCGACGCGATCGATCTCGCCGCCATCGCCGGAGCCGAGGCCATCGAGAAGTCCGGTGTTCCGGCCGACCAGATCGATCTGGTGATCGTTGCCACCATCAGCAACCCGAAGCAGTCCCCTTCCGTCTCGGCGATCGTCGCTGATCGCGTGGGCGCCAACCCTGCCGCCGCGTACGACATCAACGCCGCGTGCGCGGGGTACTCCTACGCGGTCGCTCAGGCAGATGCGCTGATCCGCGCGGGTGCCGCCCACTACGCGCTGGTGATCGGCGCGGAGAAGCTCTCCGACGTCGTCGACCCCGCCGACCGGAGCATCTCGTTCCTGCTCGGCGACGGCGCAGGTGCGGCCGTGATCGGTCCGAGCGACACGCCCGGCATCTCTCCGGCCGTGTGGGGATCCGACGGGTCGAAGGCCGATGCGGTCGGCATGAACGGCACCCTGACGCAGTTCCGCGACGGCGAGGTGCCGTGGCCCACACTCCGTCAGGAGGGGCAGACCGTGTTCCGCTGGGCAGTGTGGGAGATGGCGAAGGTCGCCCGTGAAGCGCTCGACAAGGCCGGCGTCGAGCCGTCCGACATCGCCGCGTTCATCCCGCACCAGGCGAACATGCGCATCATCGACGAGTTCGCCAAGCAGCTCAAGCTGCCGGAGACCACGGTCATCGCGCGCGACATCGAGACCACCGGCAACACCTCGGCCGCCTCGATCCCTCTCGCCAGCCACCGCCTGATGTCCGAGCACCCCGAGCTCTCGGGCGGCCTCGCACTGCAGATCGGCTTCGGCGCCGGTCTCGTGTTCGCCGCTCAGGTCGTCGTCCTCCCATGAGAAGGACTCGACCTTCCCTAGACTGTTCCACGGTTCCGAATACAACCCGCAAGAAAGAGGAAGACCACATGGCTTTCACCAACGATGAGGTCCTCGCAGGCCTCGCAGAGCTCATCACCGACGAGACCGGCATCAACGCTTCCGAGGTCGCCCTCGAGAAGTCGTTCACGGATGACCTCGACATCGACTCGATCTCCATGATGACGATCGTCGTCAACGCCGAGGAGAAGTTCGGCGTCACCATCCCCGACGACGAGGTCAAGAACCTGAAGACCGTCGGCGACGCCGTCAGCTTCATCGTCGCAGGCCAGGAGTAATCCACGCAGGATGCCACCCCCGCACCTGCGGGGCGTGGCATCCTCCGCCTTGCCCGCAATCCGCTCGAACACACCGCCCGACAAGGAACCACACCATGACCAAGCGCATCGTCGTCACCGGCATCGGCGCCACTTCCGCCATCGGCGGTACCGCTCCGGAGAACTGGACCAACCTGCTCGCAGGCATGTCCGGAACCCGCACACTCGAGCACGACTGGGTGAAGCAGTACGAACTGCCCGTCACCTTCGCCGCCGAGGCCATCGTGCGCCCCGAAGAGGTCCTGCCCCGCCACGAGGCGAAGCGGCTCGACCCCTCCTCGCAGTTCGCCCTGATCGCCGCGCGTGAGGCGTGGGCGGATGCCGGCTCCCCCGAGGTCGCCCCCGAGCGTCTCGGTGTCGACTTCGCCACCGGCATCGGCGGCCTCTGGACGCTCCTCGACGCGTGGGACACCCTGCGCGAGAAGGGTCCGCGACGTGTCATGCCGCTGACCGTGCCGATGCTGATGGCCAACGCCGCCGCCGGCAACCTGTCGCTGCAGTTCCAGGCGCGCGCCTATGCGCAGACCGTCGTGAGCGCCTGCGCCTCGAGCACCGAGTCGCTCATCCACGCTTTCCACCACCTGCAGGACGGCCTCGCCGACGTCGTGATCGCCGGCGGCACCGAGTCTGCGATCCACCCCATCACGATGGCCTCGTTCTCCTCCGCGCAGGCGCTCTCGCGCCGCAACGACGACCCGGCCACGGCTTCCCGCCCCGGCGCGATCGACCGTGACGGCTTCGTCATGGGCGAGGGCGCGGCCGTGCTGATCCTCGAGACCGAGGAGCACGCCAAGGCGCGCGGCGCGAAGATCTACGCCTATCTGATCGGCGGTGGGATCACCGCCGACTCGTACCACATCACGGGCAACGACCCCGAGGGTGCCGGTGCCGCACGTGCGGTGACCCAGGCTCTGGAAGAGGCGGGCGTCACGCCCGATCAGGTCACGCACATCAACGCGCACGCGACCTCGACCCCGGTCGGTGACCCCAACGAGTATGTCGCTCTGAAGCGGGTCTTCGGCGAGCGTCTCAGCGAGATCCCCGTCTCGGCCACCAAGGCCTCCACGGGCCACCTGCTGGGAGGCACCGGCGCGCTCGAGGCGATCTTCTCGATCCTCGCCCTGCGCGACCGCGTCGCCCCGCCGACGATCAACATGACCGAGCCGGACCCGGCCGTGCCGTTCCGCCTCTCGGGCGAGCCGACCCCGCTCGGAGACGGCCCGCAGATCGCGATCAGCAACTCGTTCGGCTTCGGCGGGCACAACGCCGTCGTGGCCTTCGCCAGCGTCGACTGACGAACACACGGGAAGAGGCCCTCGGATCATGTCCGGGGGCCTCTTCTCGTAGGTCGGAACCGCTATACGGCCGCCTGCCGGCTGAGCCGGTGCGAGCGCGCATCGCGGAGAGCGGTGATGCGCGGCAGGAACCAGCCGACCAGCGGCCCGATGCCCAGCGCGAAGAGCACCGTGCCGACGCCCACCGGACCACCGAGCAGGAACCCGATGACGAGGACGCTGCCCTCGATGAGCGTGCGCACGACCCAGACCGACCAGCCCGTGCGGCGCACGAGGCCCGTCATCAGGCCGTCCCGTGGCCCCGGCCCGAAGTTCGCGGAGATGTAGAGTCCCGTGGCGAATGCGAGGAGCACCAGACCGAGCAGGAACATCGGCGCCCCGACCCAGATCGATGGAGGCGCGGGGACGACGGCGAGCGTCAGGTCGGCGCTCGGACCGATCAACAGGGCGTTGAGCAACGTGCCGAGTCCCACGCGTTGACGCAGCGGGATCCACAGGAGCAGCACCACGACCGCGACCAGATTGGTCACCACCCCGTAACCGAGACCAGACTGCCCGGCGACGCCCAGCGCGAGTACGTCCCACGGTGAGACGCCGATACCGCCACGCACCATCAACCCCAGCGCGACCCCGTAGAGGAAGAGGCCGAGGAGCAGCTGGAGGCCGCGTTCGCCCAGGTCGCGACGACTGGTCGCGGTGAGGGGGAGGAAGAGGGATCGAAGGTGCATCCCTCCATGGTGGCTCTCGGCTGACGCCCACCATCCAGACCACTGTGCGAGAAGTGGCCTCGTTCACCGAGTCCACTTTGCGGCATGCTGGGAGCATGACCTCTCGACTCGTGCAGCAGCTCGGTGCGCAGAACGTCGCCGGTGCGACGGCCGCGGCGCTGGCCGGACACGTGCGGGCGCTGATCCTCGACGGCCGCCTCACGGTCGGGGAGCGTCTGCCGAGCGAGCGGTCCCTCGCGCTCGAGCTGCGCCGTTCGCGATCCACCATCACTCGCGTGTACGGGCTGCTCGAGAGCGACGGCTACGTGACCCGCCTGCACGGCGGGAGCACACGCGTGACACTCCCGCGCACCTCCATCATCCGGGACTCCTCGGAACCGGATTCCGCGATCGATCTGTCGATCGCCTCGATGGACTCGACGCCGGGCCTGTACGACGCCACCGTACGGTCCCTGCCCCGCCTTGCCGCCCTGCGGGGCACCAGCGGCTACTCGCTGCGCGGCCTCCCCGAACTCCGCGATGCGGTCGCTCAGCGATTCACTCAGCGCGGCGTCGACACATCAGCGGACGAGATCATCATCACCTCCGGCGCCCTGAACGCCTTCAACCTGGTGCTCGCCACGATCGGACGACGCGGTGAGCGCGCGCTCGTCGAACAGCCGACGTTCCCGCATGCTCTGGAGGCTCTGCATCGACACGGCTATCGACTGCTGCCGACGCCGGTCGACGTCGACGGATGGGACGCACGGCACCTGACCGAGGTCCTTCTCGCCGATCATCCCCACCTGGCCTACCTGATCCCCGACTTCCACAACCCGACCGGCGCGACCCTGCCAGACGGCGAGCGGGAACGCATCGCGACCACGGCGCGCAGCGCCGGCATGATCCTGATCGTCGACGAGACGACCTCGGAACTCGACATCGATCGCGGATGGTCACCCCTTCCACTCGCCGCGTACAACCCCCACGTGGTCACGGTCGGATCGATGTCGAAGATCGCGTGGGGCGGTATGCGTCTCGGGTGGATCCGCGCCGAGCGCTCGCTCATCACGCGCCTCCTCGCCGTGCGCCCGTCGTTCGAGCTCGGCACGGCCCTGCTCGAGCAATGCATCGCCGTGGAGCTGCTGGCAGAGATGCCGGCGCTCACCGCCCACGTCCGCGAGCGGCTGCGGGCAGGACGCGCCGCCGTCGCCGCCGGCCTCGATGCGATCGACGGGATCCGGATGCCGCAGACCGTCGGCGGGCTGTCCACCTGGGTGGACCTCGGCGCGCCGGTGTCGACGAGACTCTCCCTGGCCGCGCGCGAGCGCGAGCTCATCCTGCCCCCCGGCCCGCGATTCACCACGGGCGGGGTGCTGGAGCGACGTCTGCGGATCCCGATCACCCTGCCGCCGGAGCGCACGGCCATGGCGATGGAGCGACTGCGACTCGCCTGGAACGACCTGCACGGTGGCGCGGTTCCTCGGCCGGAGGAGCTGCCGCACGCCGCGGTGATCTGAGACGCCGCCGTACCCGCGCAGACGAAGACCCCGTCGCTGTCTCCAGGGGCGGGGTCCTCGTCATGTGGAGCGGGAAAACGTCTTCTCAGCGTCCGGGATGAATCACCGGCATCCGATACTCACGCCTCCCCCGCTCCAGGTCTGTGTGATGGTCGCGAACTAGCCGACCTTGTGGAGCCAGACGACGCGCGCGTCATCGCTGGCATGACGGAACGGCTCCAGCTCTTCGTCCCAGGCGGATCCGAGAGCGATGTCCAACTCCCGCTGCAATTCGAGCGCATTCCCTGCTGCGATCTCCATCGCATAGCGGATGCGGTCCTCGCCGATCACGATGTTGCCGGCGGCATCGGTCTGCGCGTAGTGGATGCCGAGGTCCGGGGTGTGCAGCCAGCGCCCACCGTCGCTACGGGGTGTCGGATCCTCCGTCACCTCGAAGCGGAGGTGCTCCCAGCCGCGGATCGCGGTCGCGAGAGCAGCACCGGTGCCGACCGGTCCATCCCAGTAGAACTCCGCACGGCGAGCACCGTCGAGCACCGGCTGGTCAGTCCAGTCGAAATTCACCGCACGCCCGATAGCGCGACCCACCGCCCATTCCAGGTGCGGGCAGAGCGCGCGAGGCGCAGAGTGGACGTAAACCACTCCGCGTGCGTAAGCCGTCGCCATGATCTCTCCGTTTCATCAGGTGCGTCTTCCCCAACGACCTGAACCACGAAGTGGCGAGATTATGCGGTTGTGGGCCCATTCTCGCCCACCGCGGACGAAATCACAAGCATGTAGTTCCCACGAAGAAGGCCCCGGTCCGGGGACCGGGGCCTTCCTGCTGTGGTGGGCTCGGTGACCGAGAGGTCGGAGCCGGCGAATCCGGGAGGCTCAGGCCTCGCTCATCGCCTGCTTCACCTGCTGGCCCTTGGCGGCATAGTAGGCAGCGCGTGCGGCGTCCTTGCGGGCCTGCTCGGCGTAGCCGTGTTCCAGCACGTCCTGAGCGACCTCGTAGTTGGGGACGTCGTCGGTGCCGTTGTACTTGGCGATGTAGGCGTCGAGCTCCGGGCCCGAGGTCCAGGACGTGATCAGGCAGTAGCGCGGCTCGTCACCGTTGTGGGTCGCGGCGTGCCACAGGCGCTGCGTGTCGACGATGAGCTGAGCGCCGGCCGGAAGAGCGATGCGGTACTCGATGCTCGGGTCGGTGCGGTTCTCGCGCAGGACGAAGTAGCTGTCCTTGTCATCGGTGAGGTTGAAGAACCCGCGCACCACCCAGCCGGTGCCATCCGGGTTCAGACGGTTGTTGTCGTCCTGGTGAAGGTTGTAGAGGCAGTCGCCATAGGGCGTGGGCTGCAGCTCGATCACGCGGCAGCGGCCGACGTTCGCACCCGGCTCCTGCGCCCGACGCGTGAGGTTCGGGGCCTTCTCGGTCTGCGAGTCGATCCAGACGCCGTCCTTGTCGGTGCGCGGTGGCTTGTGGTTCCAGAAGCCGTTGCACTCGATGTCACCGAAGGCGCTGGCGAGCGGAGCGAATCGCGTGTCGCCCGACGACTTCCAGTCGTTGTACTCGATGTCGAGCCATTCCTTGGGGTCGAGCTCCTGGTTGTAGCTGTCGAGGACGACGAAGCCCTTTTCCTCGAGCGCTGCGGATTTGATGTATCCCATGATGTAGGTCATGTCCTTTCATCGGGGGCCAGCACGTTTTAACAGGCCCTGATAAGGCAAGCCTAACAGCGACGCCTGTGCGCCCCTCCGAGGGCCGCCGTGAATAACCGAATAGACTGAATCGGGCGCCCGGCGAGTCCTCGGCGTCCTGCGCTACGGGAGGACGAGACACCAGCATGAGCACCGCCACCAACGTCGAGGCGACAGCAGTCAACACGATCGAGTGGCTCGCAGCCGGTTCCACCACCATCGTCGTCCCCGTGTATCAGCGGCAGTACCGCTGGGACATCGGCGGATGCGAGCGCCTGCTCTCCGACGTGCGCGCCGTCGCCGCCGACGACGATGCGCACCGGCATTTCATCGGGTCGATCCTGTCCGCCCACGATTCCACCGGCGACAGCGATCTGATCCTCATCGACGGCCAGCAGCGCATCACGACGCTCATGCTCCTGGTCGCCGCCCTGCACCACTCGGTGAAGGAGTCGGATCCCGCGCTGGCATCCGAGCTCGAGCGCGTGCTGATCCGGCAGGATGACCCCGCCCGCACCAAGCTGCGCCCGCACGACGCCTGGGCGGAGTTGTACGAGTCCGTCGTGCTGGACCGCCGAGGAGACGCCGATCGCGGGTCGCGGTTCGATGACAACTACGCGTTCTTCCGGAGCCAGATCCATGCGGAGGAGGCACCGTCGGTCTGGCGTGGCCTGCAGAAGCTCGAGCACGTGTCGATCACGCTCGGCGCGGAAGCGAACGCACAGCAGATCTTCGAGAGCCTCAACTCCACGGGCGAACCGCTGCGTGATCACGAACTGATCCACAACTACATCCTGATGGGCCTGACCCACAGCGAGCAGCTCGACGTCGAGGCACGTTTCTGGCTGCCGATCGAGCGGCACACCGGCGAGGCGATCGGCGCGTTCTGGCGCCACTACCTCGTGATGACGACCGGACGCGAAGTCGCCGCGAACGGCGAGCACGGCGTGTACAGCGCCTTCCGCCAGTCCTTCCCGCACGTCGATGTCGAGCACCTGCAAGCGCATGCCGAGGTGTGGCGCCACTATGCGCAGATCTACGGCATCCTGTTGGATCCGGCCCAAGAGAACGATCCTGAGATCGCCCGCCAGCTCCGCCACGTGAACACCTTCGGTCGCGCTGCGTACCCCCTCGTCCTGAGCGTGTACAGCGACTACAGCCGCGGTGTCGCCGGGCGCGCGGAACTCCTCGAGACGCTCGACTGGATCCAGGCGCTCTATCTCCGCCGCGCGCTGGTGAACCTCCCCACCGAACGGCTGATCGCACGGCTGTGCCGTGCCCGCGCGCAGGGTCGCGATTCGCTCGCCCGTGCGCTGGCACGCATCACCCCGTCGGATGAGCGAGTGGGTGCGGTGCTGAAGTACAGCGAACTCCCCCACGCCGCGTATGTGCTCGGGCGGTTGCAGGGCATCGAAGACACTGAAGGCTTCGATATCGAGCACATCGTTCCCCCGGTTCCCGGTGATGCCTGGTCCGGCGACGGGGTGCGGCCCTGGAGCGAGTACAGCGAAGACGAGCAGAACAGCCATCGTGCACTCGCACCGACGCTCGGAAACCTGACGCTCCTCGAGCAACCCCTGACCGAGCGCGTCTTCGGGGCCTCCTTTCCGGTGAAGCGCGATGACGCCTACGCCCGCAGCGCCGTCGCCGCGACGCGAGACCTCGAGAGCGTGCCCGTGTGGGACACGGCCGCCATCACGAGCCGCACGGTCCGTCTCACGGCGGACCTCCTGCGGATCTGGGCCCGCCCCGCGCTCCCCGAGATCGATGATGACGGCCTGACCCCGATCCTGGACGCGGTGCGCCGACGCGGGTGGCCCGCCGGCTGGGAGCGCGAGTTCGACTACGTGGAGTACCGCGGAGAGCGGTGGGAGGTGTACGACGTCAAGCACCTCTTCAATCGCGTGTTCCGGCGGGCGTGGACCGATACCCGCCCCGCGGCCGTCAGCTACTGCGCGACACATGGCGGTCCCGTCTACGACGCGATGGCCTGGAAGGGCCAGTGGGATGCTCTGGACGACACGCACTTCCTCTACATGGGCTGGGACTCCAACTACATGATGAACGCGGTGCAGGGCGTGCTGGATGAGTCCGGCATCGCCGCCGAGGTGTTCGTCAAGTACTCCTACATCGGGAACGTGATGTAGTCGACGCGACCTGCGGACGCCGCAGCGCGGACGCTAGGCTCGATGGGTGAGCACCGTTGTCCGTCATCTGCTGGATCTGACCGTCGAAGAGCACACGCTCACCGTCCCCCTGGTCTGGGGTGACCCCGCCGACAGCCGCACGATCGACATCTTCGCCGCCGTCGTCTCCCGCGAAGGCGGAGAGTCGCTCCCCTACCTGGTGTTCTTGCAGGGAGGCCCCGGACACGAGGCGCCGCGTCCGTTCCACCGTTCCACGGCACCGGCCTGGCTCGACGAGGCACTCGCGCACTACCGGCTGGTCCTGCTGGACCAGCGCGGCACCGGGCGCTCCACCCCTGTCGGCGATGCCGACCTCGAGCGCGGTGCCTCCGCAGTGGCCGAGCACCTGACGCACCTGCGGGCCGATGCCATCGTCCGTGACTGCGAAGCGATGCGCGCGCACCTCGGAGCCGACACCTGGAGCGTGCTCGGACAGTCGTTCGGCGGCTTCACGACACTCGCCTACCTCTCCACGGACAGCGCCTCACTCGAAGACGTCTACATCACGGGCGGACTCAGCGCGATCGGCCGGAACCCGGATGACGTGTACGCCCTCTGCTACGACAAGATGCGCACCGCGTCGGAGCGGTACTACCGGCGCTTCCCCGAGCACCGCGACGTCATGCGCCGTCTGGTCGACCTCGCCGACGCCGGCGAGATCGTGCTCCCCGACGGCGAGATCGTGTCGCCGTCGCGGCTGCGGTCGTTCGGCTCTGCGCTCGGCACGGACGACGGCTGGCAGACCGTGTGGTCTCTGCTGGAGCGCGATCCCGCGTCGAACGCCTTCCGGTACGACCTCATGCACGCGATGCCGTACGACGGTCGCAACCCCCTGTACTTCGCGTTCCACGAGTCCAGCTACGCCGACGGTCACGCGACGGGCTGGTCGGCCGAGCGCACGGAGCCCGTGGACTTCCGGGACGACGTCACGCTCTTCACCGGCGAGCACATCCGCCGCGAATGGACGGAGACCGTGCCGGCGTTCCGGCCCTGGCGCGAGGTCGCACTCGAATTGGCTGAGTTCGAATGGCCGCAGATCTACGACGCGGCGGCCATCGCCGCGTCCGGAGCCACGGGTGCCGCCGCAGTGTACGTGAACGACGTCTACGTGCCGATGGAGTTCTCGCTCGAGACGGCGCGGCTGCTCCCCGGAGTCCACCTGTGGGTCACCAGTGAGCACGAGCACAACGGCCTCCGCTCCGGACCGGTGCTGAGCCGACTCATCGACCTGGCGCAGGGCCGTCGCATCCGCTGAGATCCGATGGGCGCATCACGCTCGACCTCTGACAGACGACGAAGGCCCCGCCACTCCGAGGAGTGCGGGGCCTTCGTGGGACGGACCTCAGTTGGAGGAGCCGCCGAAGCCCTTGAAGCGCTGGTTGAACTTCTCGACGCGACCGGCCGAGTCCATGATGCGCTGCTTTCCCGTGTAGAACGGGTGCGAGGCGGAGGAGATCTCGACATCGATGACGGGGTACTCCACGCCGTCCAGCTCGATGGTCTTGTCGCTCGTGACGGTGGAGCGGGTGAGGAACGTCTCGCCCGAACCGAGGTCACGGAAAACGATGGCCCGGTACTCGGGGTGAATGTCAGTCTTCATGGGATTCCTTAGTTGCTGCCCTGGATTGTGCCAGGGACGAGGGAAGTCTGCGGTGCAGAGAGCACCAAGGATCGATTCTAACAGATCCTCGTCAGGATGCCGCGCGGGCGGCGTAGCGGCCGTCTTCGCTGCTGAGCACGATCGGCATGCCGAAGGCTTCGGTGAGCGCCTCGGCCGTCAGCGTCTCCGCGATCGGACCGGCGGCGACCACGCGACCTTCGCGCAGCAGCATCACATGGGTGAATCCGACCGGAATCTCCTCGACATGATGCGTGACCATGAGCATCGCCGGCGTGCTCGGCGACGAGGCGTAGCCGCTGAGCAACGCGAGCAGTTCTTCGCGCGAACCCAGGTCGAGCGACGCGGTCGGCTCGTCCAGGAGGAGCAGTTCGGGGTCGGTCATCACGGCGCGCGCGATCTGGACGCGCTTCTGCTCGCCGTCGCTGAGGGTACCGAACGTGCGGTCGGCCAGGTGCTCGAGGCGCCAGTCGCCGAGCACGCGCAGCGCGCGCCGCTCGTCGATGTCCTCGTAGCTCTCGTTCCAGCGCCCCAGCACGGAGTACGCGGCGGTCAGGACCGTGTTCAGCACGGTCTCATCGCGGGGAACGCGCTTGGCCATGGCGGAGGAGGCGAATCCGATGCGCGGACGCACTTCGAAGACGTCCGTGCGGCCCATGGTCTCCCCCAGCACGGTGACCGTACCGGAGGTCGGATGCATCAGGGTGTCTGCGAGTTGGAGCAGCGTCGTCTTGCCCGCGCCGTTGGGTCCGAGGATCACCCATCGCTGATCGTCCGAGACCTGCCAGGTCACGTGATCGATGATGTTGCGGCCCTCGCGGCGCACGACGACGTCGGTGAATTCCAGGGCGCTCGACATGCCTCCAGCCTATCGGCTCAGTCGGTCAGCTCGGCGTACAGCGCGCGCGTCGTGTCGGCGATCGCACCCCAACTGAAGTCCCGGCGTGCGCGCTCGCGTCCCGCCGCGCCGTACTCGCGCGCCCGCTCAGGGTCCGAGGTGACCTCGGTGAGCACGGCGGCGAGATCGGCGACGTACCGCTCGGGATCCACGGGCGTCCCGGTGCCGTCCTGCACCTGCTCGATCGGCACCAGCCGACCGGTGACGTGGTCGGCGACGACCTCGGGGATGCCGCCCGTCGCGGTGCCGACGACAGCGGCTCCGCACGCCATGGCCTCGAGGTTCACGATGCCCAGCGGCTCGTAGACGGAGGGGCACACGAACGTCGTCGCGGCGGTCAGGATGGCTGACAGCTCATCGCGCGGCAGCATCTTCTCGATCCAGATGACGCCGTCGCGCGTCTGCTGCAGGAGACGCACTCCCTCCTGCACCTCCGCCATGATCTCGGGGGTGTCCGGTGCGCCGGCGCACAGGACCAGCTGGACCTCTGGCGGCAGGAGTCGCGCGGCCTGGAGCAGATAGGGCAGCCCCTTCTGCCGCGTGATCCGGCCGACGAAGACGACGGACGGACGCTTCGGGTCCATGCCGACCGACTGCAGGAAGGCGTCGTCGTGCACCGGACGCCAACGGTCGACGTCGATGCCGTTGTGGATCACGCGCACCTTGGCCGGGTCGACCTGCGGATAGCTGCGCAGGATGTCGGCGCGCATACCGGCGCTGACAGCGATCACGGCTGCCGCGTTCTCATACGCGAGCTTCTCGATACCGCTGGAGACGGCGTACCCCCCTCCGAGCTGCTCGGCCTTCCACGGCCGCAGCGGTTCGAGGCTGTGCGCGGTGAGCACGTGAGGGATACCGTGAAGCTGCCCGGCGAGGTGACCCGCGAAGTTCGCGTACCAGGTGTGACTGTGCACGATGTCGGCATCCGCGATCGCCGAGACGATCTCGAGATCGGTGCCGAGCGTCTGCAGGGCGGCGTTCGCCGAGGCGAGTTCGGCAGGCGCGCGATACGCGAATGTCCCCGTCTCTTCGCGTGGCGCACCGAAGGCGCGGACACGCACCTCGATGCTCTCGCGCAGCGCCGTGACGAGCTCCGCGACGTGCACTCCGGCACCGCCGTAGATCTCCGGCGGATACTCCTTCGTGATCATTTCAACTCGCATGTCTGAACGCTAGTACAGCGAGCCGGATCGCATCTATGGTGGAGCCATGTCCGCTCCAAAGAAGGTCTTCGGGATCATCCTCGCCGGCGGCGAGGGCAAGCGCCTCATGCCCCTCACGGCCGATCGCGCCAAACCTGCGGTGCCGTTCGGCGGACAGTATCGATTGATCGATTTCGCCATCTCGAACCTCATCAACTCGGGCCTCCGTCAGGTCGTCGTGCTGACGCAGTACAAGTCGCACAGCCTCGATCGGCACATCTCGCAGACCTGGCGCATGTCGGCCCTGCTCGACTCCTACGTGACCTCGGTGCCGGCCCAGCAGCGTCTCGGAAAGCGCTGGTTCTCGGGTTCTGCCGACGCGATCCTGCAGAGCATGAACCTGATCAACGACGAGAAGCCCGACATCGTCGTGGTCATCGGCGCCGATCACGTCTACCGCATGGACTTCCGTCAGATGCTCGAGGCGCACATCGAGTCCGGTGCGAAGGCGACCGTGGCCGGCATCCGCCAGCCGCTCGCGCTCGCCTCGCAGTTCGGCGTGATCGACGCCGACTCGAGCACGGGCCGGATCAAGCAGTTCCTGGAGAAGCCGACGGATGCCGCCGGACTCGAGGATTCCCCGCATGAGGTGCTCGCCTCGATGGGCAACTACATCTTCGACGCGGATGCGCTCATCGCCGCGGTCGAGGCCGACGGGGAGTCCCCCACCTCCGGCCACGACATGGGTGGCGACATCGTCCCGTACTTCGTCGACCGCGGCGAGGCCGGCTACTACGACATGAAGCAGAACGAGGTCCCTGGGTCGTCCCCACGCGACCGTTCCTACTGGCGCGACGTCGGTACGATCGACTCCTTCTACGACGCCCACCGCGACCTGATCTCGACGCTGCCGATCTTCAACCTCTACAACATGGAGTGGCCCATCCACTCGCAGGCGGTCAACTCGCCCCCCGCGAAGTTCGTGCGCGACTCGGTCGGTCGGATCGGGAACGCGATCGACTCGATCGTGTCGCTGGGGTCTGTGCTCTCGGGTACGCATCTGGAGCGCAGCGTCGTCGGCCCCTGGACCCTCGCGGGCGGCGGCTCGACGATCACCGATTCCGTGGTCTTCGATCACGTGCACGTCGGCGCCGGGTCACGGGTGCACCGGGCGATCCTCGACAAGAACGTCGTGTTGGCGGACGGGGCGACCGTCGGCGTCGATCGCGAACGCGATCTGGCTCGGGGCTTCACCGTCACGGAGTCCGGGATCACGGTCGTCGGCAAGGGCGTGTTCATCGAGCGCTGACGCGTCTCACGGTCGATCACACGTCTGCGCGGTCGCTAGGCTCGTTCGCGTGACTGCTGCGCGTTTCCTCGTCGTCCTCGATGCCGACTCCACCCTCATCCGCAACGAGGTGATCGAGCTGCTCGCCGACGAGGCGGGACGGCGTGACGAGGTGCAGGCGGCGACGGAGGCCGCGATGCGCGGAGAGGTCGACTTCTCGACGAGCCTGCGTTCCCGTGTCGCGGCGCTGCGCGGCGTACCGGTCGAGGCGTTCACGCGGGTGCGCGCCCGGATCGAGCCCACCCCCGGCGTGCGCGAGCTCACCGCTGCCGTGCACGAGCGCGGCGGAGTCGTCGGCGTCGTGTCTGGCGGGTTCCACGAGATCCTCGATTCCGTCGCCCCCGACCTCGGGGTCGACCGATGGCGGGCGAACCGGCTCCAGGTGACGGATGGCGCATTGAGTGGCGAGGTCGACGGTCCGATCGTCGACGGCGCAGCCAAAGCCGCGTTCCTGCAGGAATGGGCTGCCGAGCTCGGCGTCCCCTCGCACGCCACGATCGCGATCGGAGACGGGGCGAACGACCTCGCCATGATGGCCGTCGCCGGCCTCGGTCTGGCGTTCAACGCGAAGCCCGCCGTGCGCGCGGCCGCGAGCCTCGTGATCGGTCCGCAGGACCTGTCTCAGGTCATCCCGCTGCTGCCCTGATCGCGGCGGAGGGACTCGCCCGGCCGTGAGTTGACTCTCACACGGTGTCAGACGAGAGCATGGGTTCATGGCCGAGACCACGAATCTCATGACGATCGGTCGATTCAGCTCCCTGAGTCGGCTGTCGGTGCGGATGCTGCGCCACTACGACACGCACGGCGTGCTGGTGCCCGTCGACATCGACGCCTCCAGCGGGTACCGGAGATACTCTGCGGACCAGCTGGTCGACGCGATCGACATCCGCAATCTCCGCGATGTGGGGTTCGGCGTCTCCGCCATCGGCGCGCTCCTCGCCGCCCGCGGTACCCCCGCCTGGCCCCACGCGCTGCGGTTGCAGCGCGAGAGCCTGGTCGAGGAGCAGCGCGCGGCCCAGGGACGGGTATCCCTCATCAATCGATTACTCGACCCAGGAGACAACACCATGTCGATCACCATCCGTCGCACGACGATCCCCGCCATGACCGTCATCGCGCTTCGCGGCACCGTGCCGACCTACTCCGATGAGCATCTGCTGTGGGACCGGATGCTCCCGCTGCTCGATGCCCGCTCGATCATCCCTGTCGAACCGTGTGGTGTGATCGAGCACGACGATCAGTTCACCGACCGGGACGTCGACCTCTCGATCTTCTTCCCTGTCGCTCCGGACACCCGCGTCGAGTCGCCACTCGAGCGGCATGAGCTGCCGGAACGCGACTGCCTGGTCGCTCTCGTGGAGGGATCCTACGATCGGATCACCGAAGCGCACGACCTGATCAGCGCCCGCATCGTGTCCGACGGCGTGTCCGCACGAAGCGACGGGACGCTCGCCGCCAAGGCGTTCAACCGATACCTCGTCACTCCTTCGGATGCCGACGAGGACGGCCTGCTGACCGAGGTGTGCGTCCCGCTCGCCTGACGCTCGTCCGCCCTCCGCGGCATGACGTCCCGGTGCCGACCGTCGCGATGCGGCCGGTGCCGGGGCGCGCGTCGAGCACCGTCGCGAATGTCGGAGGACAGCGCTAGCGTCGGTTCATGGACATCATCCTGATCCCCGGACTCTGGCTCGACGCATCCAGTTGGGACGAGGTGATCCCCGGGCTCGAAGCGGCAGGGCACCGCGTGCATCCGCTGACGATGCCGGGCCTCGGCACGCCGGCATCCGAGTCCGCCGAGATCGGCATCGCCGACTGGGTCGACTCCGTCGTGCAGGTCGTCGACTCCCTGCCGGACTCATGCATCGTGGTCGGGCACAGCGGCGGAGGGAATGTCGCGTGGGGGGTCGCCGATGCGCGTCCCGGTCGCGTCTCGCGCGTGATCTTCGTCGACACGGTGCCTCCGCCTTCGGGGTTCGGCATCAGCGAGTTCACGGTGCGCGACGGCGTCATCCCCTTCCCGGGGTGGGATTACTTCCCCGATGAAGACGTGCACGACCTCGACGAGGAGACCCGCGAGCGCACCGTGCCCCTGACATCGAGCGTGCCCGCACGCGTGCCGACCGATCAGATCGTGCTCGCGAACCGCGCTCGCTACGACGTTCCCGTGACGCTGCTCATGGGAGGACTCGATCAGGAGGCGTTCGAGGCTCAGATCGACCAGTGGGGACCGTACGCCGACGAGTTCCACGCCATCGCGGATGCCGAGGTGGTGCGCATCGGCTCAGCGCACTGGCCGCAGTTCTCGGTGCCCGCGCGTCTGACCGAGCTTCTCAACGCGGCCGTCGCGCGCTGAGAGGAGGTACGTCGCGAAGACGGCTCAGTGCCCCATTCCGAGTCCACCGTCGACGGGGATGACCGCCCCCGAGATGTAGCCGGCATCGTCGCCGGCGAGCCAGGTCACGACACCGGCGACCTCGTCCGGCGTCGCGAAGCGCCCGGCCGGGATGTTGGCCTTGTACTGCTTCTGCGTCTCTTCCGGCAGCTCCGCCGTCATGTCGGTCTCGATGAAGCCCGGTGCGACGACATTCGCGGTGATTCCGCGGCTGCCGAGCTCACGGGTCAGCGACCGGGCGAACCCGACGAGCGCGCTCTTCGAGGCCGAGTAGTTGACCTGACCGGCAGAGCCGTAGAGCCCGACGACGCTCGAGATGAGGATGACGCGGCCGAAACGAGCACGCAGCATGCCCTTCGACGCACGCTTGACCACACGGAACGTGCCGCCGAGATTCGTCGCGACCACGCTGTCGAAGTCGTCCTCGGTCATCCGGAGCAGGAGCGTGTCCTTGGTGATGCCCGCATTCGCCACGACGATCTCGACGGGGCCGAGCTGCTGCTCCACCTCGGTGAACGCGGCGTCGAGCGCGGCGGCGTCTGTGACATCCGCGCGCACGGTCAGAGTTCCCTCGGGCCCTTCACCGCTACGAGCGGTGACGGCGACACGGTAACCGTCTCGCACGAAGCGCTCGGCGATCGCGCGGCCGATGCCGCGGTTGCCTCCGGTGACGAGGACGACACGCTGAGCACTCATGGGTAACACTCCTGATCTGACTGAAGGACGACGGAAGAGTCGACCTCGATCCTATCGAGCATGCCTCCGGCGAGCGTTCTGAGGGACGTTTGACAGATACCGGCCATGCTGAAACGCTGAGTGCGACGAAAGGGCACCACCATGAGCGACGACAGCACTCCTCCCTCCGCAGGCGCGCAGCCGCTCACGCCGCCGCCCGTACCCCCCGCACCTCCGGCGCCTCCCGTCGCTTCCCCCGCGGCACCGCCCGCCTACCCCGCGCCTCCGGCCTACCCGACCACCGCGCCGTCGACACCGCCTGCGCCCACACAGGCATACCCCGGGGCCGCCCCGACGTACGGCCAGGCACCCGCCGCGCCGGCATACAACGCGCCGGCACAGCCGGGATATGCGCCCGGATACCCCGCAGCGCCGCCGCCGCCGCAGCAGCAGCAGGTCTACGGAGCACCCGCCCCACAGCCCGGCCCCTACCCGGTCTACGGCGCTCCCACGTATCCGCTGGCCGCTCCCCGCCCGACAAGCGGGCTCGCGATCACCTCTCTCATCTGCGCGATCGTCAGCGTCATCTTCAGCTGGCTCCTGCTTCCGATCCTGGCCGCGATCGCCGCCGTGGTCACCGGTCACATGGCCCTGAAGCAGACCAGGAACAACCCTGCGATCGGCGGACGCGGCGTGGCCTTCGCCGGCCTCATCATCGGCTACATCATGCTGGGCTTCCTCGCTCTGGGACTCATCTTCATGATCATCAGCTTCGTGGCTTTCGGGGCCTTCAGCCTGCCCTTCATCTTCAACAGCTGAACGTCCTCATCGGCACGCCGCGAGGCCGCCACCGGCGTAGGCTGGAGGTATCGTGAAGAGCAAGCGCGCCATCCCCGCCGTCACCTCCCTGCCGCAGTCGCCGCAGGCCGAGGGCGACCATCGTGTGCGCCGCTACGCCCTCACCATGACGATCCGCATCATCTGCTTCGGGCTGATGGTGTTCATCCAGCCCTACGGCTGGTACACCTGGATCTTCGCGATCGCGGCGGCAGTACTCCCCTACATCGCCGTGGTGTTCGCGAACGCCGGCAGCGACAGCACCGAGACCACGGCAGAGTCCCCCACTCTGGAGGTCGAGGCGCCGCGCCCGTATGTCGCCCCTCTCGACGAAGCCGGCCCTGCGGTGTTCCGCATCGATGAGAGCCGGCGGGACGAGTCGTGACCGAGATCGAATGCTCGCGTGCCGGCTGCCGGAACGCGGCGACGCACCATGTCGTCTGGCGCAACCCCCGCATCCACCCTGTCGACCGCGAGAAGATCTGGCTCGCGTGCGATGAGCACGTCACGTTCCTGCATGACTACCTCGCCGCACGAGACTTCCCCGTCGCCGTACGAGAAGGCGTTCCTGCATGAGTCGACGGATGATGCGGTGGTGCGTCTACGTGCTGATCGCGATCGGTTTCGCCATCGCGTGCGTGTTCCTGTCCAACTGGCAGTTCGACCGCAACGAGACGCGGTCGGAGCAGATCGCGCTCGTGGAGCAGAACTACGACGCGGATCCTGTCCCCCTGTCCGATCTGATCGGCGCCGATGGGCAGCTCTCCCCCGGCGATGAGTGGCACCCGGTGATCCTCCGCGGCGAATACCTCGCGGACCAGCAGCTGCTGGTCCGCAACCGGCCGCACGGCGGTACGAGCGCGTTCGAGGTGCTGGTGCCGTTCCAGGATGTCGACGGACGCGTGTTCATCGTCGACCGCGGCTGGGTCCCGCCGGGTGACGGCGACTCCCCCGACTCCGTGGCGAGCCCGCCATCCGGCGAGGCGGAGGTCATCGTCCGGCTGCGTCCCGGCGAGCAACTCCCTGCATCCGGTCGCGGCGCTCCGGAAGGTCAGGTTCCGACGATCAACCTCCCGTCGATCGCGAAGCTGGTCGACGGCGACGTGATCACCGGCGCCTACGGCCAGCTGGTCAGCGAAGATCCCGCCGCGGCGAACGCGCTGGGTGGGTTCTCCTCGCCCACCGACGACCCCGGCCCGCACCTGTCGTACGCGATCCAGTGGATCCTGTTCGCCATCATGGGCTTCGTCTTCATCGGCTACATCATCCGCACCGAGATCGTGAAGCATCGTGAAGAGGTCGAGGGCGTGCCGACACCGGTGAAGAAGTCTCGTCGCCGCGACAAGGACGCCGATGTCGAGGATGAGCTCCTCGACGCGAACGTCTGACCCCGCCTCCCTGCGCCGCGCTGATCAGCCGCGCGTGAACTCGTGCGTCCACCCGTCCCCGTGTGGGGCGTAGACCACACGCGTGTGTCGGCGATCCCTCGAGCCCTGCCAGAACTCGATCCGGCTCGGAACGATCCTCCACAGCACCCAGTCTCCGTCGGACACATCCGCGCGCGCAGCAGCCGAGCGAGCGGCGAGATCGGCGGCGCTCTCCTCCGGAGTCGCCTCCACCACGTGGCCGCGCACGCGCACCGCACGCACCTGCGGCTGCCACCAGAAGTTCAGAGCCGCTGCGGGCGAGTCGACGAGCTGCCGGGCCTTGCGGGAAGACCTCGTGCTCGCGAACGCCCACCCCTGCTCATCGATCCGCTTCAGGATGAGCGTGCGCGCATCGGGAACGCCGTCGGCGTCCACGGTCGCCAGCGTGACGGTGTGCGGCTCGGCGACGCCCCCGGCCGCCGCGACCCGCAACCAGGTCGCGAAGAGCGTGGTGGGATCGTCCGGTAGTGCGTCCAGGTCCCACTCCGGGCTGGTTCCTGTGAGGGCATGTCGCCCCCGCAACCACTCGTTGATCGGGAGAGCGTCGAGATCCGATTCGTCGTGAGTCACCCTCTCGACTATGCCACGAGAGGACGCGCGGTCAGGCGAGCTCGATCAGGTCCTGATACTCCTGGCTCCAGATGTCCTCGACACCGTCGGGAAGGATCAGCACGCGCTCGGGGTTGAGCGACTGCACCGCGCCGGGATCGTGGGAGACCAGGACGACCGCGCCCTCGTAGTGCGCCAGGGCACCGAGGATCTCCTCGCGGGACGCGGGGTCCAGGTTGTTCGTCGGCTCGTCGAGGAGCAGCAGGTTCGCGGACGAGACGACCAGCGTCGCGAGCGAGAGACGCGTCTTCTCACCACCGGAGAGCACCCCGGCGGGCTTGAGCACGTCATCGCCCGTGAACAGGAACGAGCCCAGCACCTTGCGCGCCTCGGTCTCCGTGATGTGCGGAGCAGCGGAGACCATGTTCTCCAGCACCGAACGGTTCACGTCGAGGTTCTCGTGCTCCTGGGCGTAGTACCCGACCTTGAGGCCGTGCCCGGGCTCGAGCTGTCCCGTGTCCGGCTGGTCGACACCCGCGAGCATCCGGAGCAGCGTCGTCTTTCCGGCACCGTTGAGTCCGAGGACCACGACCTTTGAGCCACGGTCGATCGCGAGATCGACGTCGGTGAAGATCTCCAGCGAACCGTAGGACTTCGACAGACCCGACGCCATCATGGGCGTCTTGCCGCACGGAGCGGGCTTCGGGAACCGCAGCTTCGCGACGCGGTCTTCCTGACGCACATCATCGAGTCCGGCGAGCATCTTCTCGGCGCGGGCCACCATCTGGTGGGCGGCGGCCGCCTTCGAGGCCTTCGCCCCGAAGCGGGCGGCCTGCAGCTGCAGGGTCGTCGCCTTCTTCTCGACGTTGGCGCGCTCCTTCTTGCGGCGCTCCTCGTCGGCCACCCGCTGGCGCAGGTAGTTCTTCCAGTTCATGTTGTAGGTGTCGATGATCTGACGGTTGGCGTCGAGGTAGAACACCCGGTTGACGGTCTCGCCGACGAGCTCCACATCGTGGCTGATGACGATCAGCCCACCCTTGTAGCCCTTCAGGAACTCACGCAGCCACACGACGCTGTCGGCGTCGAGGTGGTTGGTCGGCTCGTCGAGGATCATCGTCTGCGCATCCGAGAACAGGATGCGTGCGAGCTCGATACGACGGCGCTGTCCACCCGAGAGGGTAGAGAGCGGCTGGTCGAGGATGCGGTCGGGCAGAGAGAGGTTGTGCGCGATCGAGGCTGCCTGCGCCTCGGCGGCGTAGCCGCCCTGCGCCTCGAACTGCTCCGTCAGCTGTCCGTAGCGCTTCATGGCCTTCGCCGCCACGGCAGGGTCATCCGACCCCATCTCGAGCGAAGCCTCGGTCATGCCGAGGTTCAGCTGACCGAGTCCACGGGCATCGAGGATGCGGGTGCGCGCGAGGTCTTCCGGGTTGCCGGAACGCGGGTCCTGCGGCAGGTATCCGAGCTCCCCCGAACGGGTGACCGTTCCGTCTGCCGGCAGCAGATCGCCGGCCAGCACCTTGGTGAGAGTCGTCTTCCCGGCGCCATTGCGACCGACGAGCCCGATCTTGTCGCCATCGGCGACGCGGAACGAGACGTTCTCCATGAGCAGGCGTGCGCCCACGCGGATCTCGAGGTCGTGCACGGCGAGCACAGCGGATGTCCGTTCTTTCGGGTGGAAGTCGGCCGAGGGGCCAGCCTCCCAGTATAAGCGGGTCGGGCTGGGCGCGGACCGCCCGCGCACTCAGGAAGATCAACCCGGAGAGTGAGGGCGTCGATACCGGAGAGGGATGCTCCCACCGGCGCCTCTTCCATAGCGTTCAGGGGTGGATGTCATCAACGAGCTCATCATGCAGGCCGTCGCCTCGCCCTGGCTGTACCTGGTCCTGTTCGGGGTGACGATCCTCGACGGCTTCTTCCCTCCGGTTCCGAGTGAGACCGTGTTGGTCGCGGCCGCTGCAGTGGCCGCATCCACCGGGGGTGCCGATCTGCTCCTCCTCGGCGCCATCGCCGCACTCGGTGCCGCGATCGGCGACAACATCGCCTTCCTGATCGGCCGCAAGGTGGGCACGACACGATTCGCGTGGATGCGCCGGCCGCGCGTCGTGACGGTGTTCACCTCCGCGCAGCGCGCTCTCGAGAATCGCAGCGCGGTGCTGATCCTGGGCGCCAGGTACGTGCCGGTCGGACGCGTGGCCGTCAACATGTCTGCCGGTGCTCTCGGGTTCCCCTGGCGTCGCTTCCTGCCGCTCAGCCTGATCGGCGGGCTCAGCTGGAGCGCCTTCAGCCTGGCGATCGGGTTGCTCGCCGGATCGTGGGTCAAGGGACAGCCGTTGCTGAGCGCAGCGCTGGGCATCGCGATCGCGCTGCTCGTCGGGCTCGTGATCGATCGCGTCGCGGCCGTTCGGCGCCGCCGTGTCGCCGCTCTCCAACTGGCAGGATGACAGTCATGGCCCGTCGCCGACCTCGCGCAGCGCGCGCCCCGTGGATCACCCGGCGCACCGCCGCTCTCGTGGCGCTGTGCGCGGCGACGGTCGCGCTGTTCGCCACGCTCGTCGCACTGCAGACGACGCTCTCGGGCACTCTCCTTCCGCTCTCGTTCGTCCTCGGCGCCGCCGTCTGCGCCGCTCCCCTGCTCTCGCTCACACGGCCGCGCACGGCGATCGCGATGTTCTGCGCCGCGGCGTTCCTGCTGCCGTTGACGGTCGACTCCTCGCGCGCGGTCTCGGCTCCGTGGCCATGGTCGGTGCCGGCTCTACTGACGTTCGTCCTGTTCGTCGGCGTCGTGACCTTCATCCACGGCGCACGACTCGGAGCCTTCACACTGATCATCGGCCTGATCTCCTCCCTCATCGCGCCCCTGCTGCGTCCCGACATGGTGGCGACCTCCGGCTCCTCCGGCAGCGCGACCGCGGACCTGATCGTGACCGCGTCGGTCGCTGTGGCGATGTATCTCATCGCCACCTTGGCCGCGGGGAGACTCCGGCTCGGCGCCGAGCTGACCCGCGAGCGCGAGCACAGTGCTCTCGAGGAGTCCCGGCGCGCGCTCGTCGAGGAACGCACGCGCATCGCACGCGAGCTGCACGATGTGGTCGCCCACAGCATGTCGGTGATCCAGGTGCAGGCCTCGACCGCGCGCTACCGGCTCCCGGAGATCGGCGAGGTGGCAGCGGCCGAGTTCGACGACATCGCCGCCACGGCGCGCACGTCGCTGGCCGAGATGCGGCGGATGCTCGGCGTGCTGCGCACGGAGGACCAGACCGCGGAGTTGGCGCCGCAGCACGGGATCGATGACATCCCGAGTCTCGTCGACAGCATCCGTCGAGCCGGTGTCGACGTCGGACTGGTCATCGAGGGCGGCCACGCCGCCGCCGGCGCGGATTCCGCGGTGCAGATCGCCGCCTTCCGCATCGTGCAGGAAGCGCTGAGCAATGCGGTCCGCCATTCCCCCGGCGCGCGCGTCACGGTGCGCGTGCACGCCGATTCCGCCTCGATACGCATCCGCGTGCACAACGACGCATCGCTGGAAGCCCCGAGCGACCCGAGCGGGGGCTACGGCCTGCGCGGCATGCGCGAGCGCGCCGAACTCCTCGGAGGCAGCCTTCGTGCGGGGCCGGATCAGGAGGGAGCGTGGACCGTCGATGCCGTCCTTCCGCTGGCATCCGATCCTTCCGGCTCCGTCTCAGATCATCCGGGCGCCGAACCGCGCACCACCGACAGGGAGAACACGTGACGATCAGCGTCCTCATCGCCGATGACCAGGCCATGGTGCGCGCCGGCTTCGCCGCGCTCCTCGACGCCCACGACGGGATCCACGTCGTCGGTCAGGCGGCGAACGGCGCAGAGGCGGTGACGCTCTCCGCGCGCGTCGACCCCGACGTGATCCTGATGGATGTGCGGATGCCGGAGCTGGACGGCATCGAGGCGACTCGGCGCATCCTCGGGCCCTCCTACCCGGCAGCGCACGTGCCGCGGATCCTGATGCTCACGACCTTCGACATCGACGACTACGTGTACGACGCGCTCGCGGCCGGAGCGAGCGGCTTCCTGCTCAAGGATGCGCTGCCGGAGGAGCTCGTGCACGCCGTCCGCGTGGTCGCCGCCGGGGACGCACTCCTGGCCCCCAGCGTCACCCGGCGGATGATCGAGCAGTTCGCGGGCCGTCGCCCGCAGGGGCAGCGCTCCACCACGGCGCTGGCAGACCTCACCGATCGCGAGCGCGAGGTGCTGGTGCTGATCGGGCGCGGCAGGTCCAACACCGAGATCGCCGCCGACCTGTTCATCGCGGAACAGACGGTCAAGACGCACGTCGGCAAGGTACTGGCCAAGCTGCAGCTGCGCGACCGCGTGCACGCGGTCATCCTCGCCTACGACACGGGTCTGGTCGAACCTTCATCCTGACTCCCTCCGCGGTAGGGGGTCGAGACGGCACCGGAGGGTGATGTCTCGACCGGCACCGGCTCCATAGTCTCCGGGGACACCGTTCCTCAGGAGGACTCATGACCATCGCCCCGGCGCCGTTCACCGCCGCTCCGTCACAGCCGCCCCGCGGCCTCCGCGACACCGGCATCGACTTCGTCCGCGTGCTCTGCGTGATCGGTGTGGTGCTGCTGCACGCGATCATGGTCGGCGTCACGGTGACCGATGCGGGTCCGGTGTTCGCCAACGCCAGTGAGGGGTCGGCGTGGATCGCTCCCCTCAGCTGGGTGCTGCAGGTCATGCCGCTGTTCTTCGTGATCGGAGGGTTCTCTGGTCTCATCGCGTACCGCCGAATGCGCGAACGAGGGGGCTCCGCACGATCCTTCGTGGCTGCGCGACTGCATCGGCTGCTGCGTCCTGCGGTGATCACGATCGGCGTGGTGGCGCTCGCCCTCGCGGTGCTCACCGTGCTCGGCATCCCCGCCGATCTGCTGGCCATCGCCGGATTCCGCTACGGCCAGCCGCTGTGGTTCCTCGCGGTCTTCCTGATGTGCCAAGCCCTGCTCCCGGCCCTCGCCGCCGCGCACGAGCGTGCACCTCTCCTCACGATCGGTCTGCTCACGGCGGCTGCGGTCGCCGTCGACGGTCTCCGAGCGATCAGCGGCGTCGACGCGGTAGGTTTCCTGAATCTCGCATTCGTCTGGATGGCGCTCCAACAGCTCGGCTTCTTCCTCGCCGACGGTCGCATCGATGCGCTGTCCCGGCGCACCCGCGCTGCGGCAGGGGCCGTAGCGCTCGGCGTCCTGATCCTCACCTTCGCGACAGGGACCTATTCCCCCGACCTGATCGCGAACATCAACCCGCCGACCGCCGCGCTGCTCCTGGTCGGTGTGGTGCACACCAGCGCACTGTCGCTGACACGTGATCGGCTCGAACAGATCAGTCGACGTCCTGTCGCGGCGGCGTTCACCGCGTTCGTGACCCCTCGGACGATGAGCATCTACCTGTGGCACATGCCGGTGCTGCTGGTGATGGCCGGCGTCACCGCCGTGTTCGCGATGCTCAGCGGCGTCGAGCTGCCTCCGCTCGGCAGCATGGACTGGTGGGCCGCGCGTCCGCTCTGGCTCGCTCTCGCGCTGTCCCTGACGGCGCTCGTCGCCGTGTCCACCTCGCGATTCGAGAGCCTGCCCGCGCCTGCGTGCTCCGCGTCCTCGACTCGCATCACGGCGGCGGTGTTCCTGGCGCTGGTGGGGATCCTCCTGCTTCTCGTGCTCGGCACCTCGGTCGCCACCGCCGCGATCGCACTCGCGCTCGTGATCCCGGCGCTGCGGCTCGCGCAGGCGCGCTCATCGAGCTCGACGCCTCGAACCGCCGTCGTCTGAGCAGACCAGGTCAGCCGATCCCCCGGGCGACCAGTGCGTCGCTCACGTCGTCGGCATGACGCAGCGCGAGGACGAGCAGCGGGATGACCGCGCGGACGCCAGGGCGCACGCCGCGCGCACGGTGCGCATCACGCACATGTTCAGCGAACCCGGCGACGACGGGGATCATGGTTATCGTGAGCGAGAGCGTCATGGCGACCGCATCCGCATCGACCCCGAGCCGCCGCAGGGGCCGGAGCATCCGGTGCAGCGCATCGAGTAGGTCCGCCATGCGCGTCGTCAGCGTGAGCAGGCTCGCGAGAAGCAGGAGAGCGACCACGCGCCCGGTGTTGATCCAGGCGATCAGCGGCGAGAAGAACACCGCGAGAGCCACTCCGAGCACCAGGACGAGCCACCGGATGCGCCACAGCTCGGATCCGAGCACGCGCATGGGGAACCCCGCCACCCGGTAGAGGGCGCTGACGGCGAGCAGCACGACGCCGATGCTCCCCGCCGTCTGAGGCACGAGCGAGAGCAGAAGCGCGGCGACCGTCAGCACGGCCAGCTTGCTGCCGGTGGGTGCGCGGTGCACGACACTGGCGCCCGGACGATAGAGCTGGATCATGCGCACGCCCGGCGGTAGGCGTCGATCACCTCCGCCGGCTCGCCCTGGTGCACCAACCGCCCTGCCTCGAACCGCATCGCGACATCGCACCGAGCGGCGAGGTCGAGGTCGTGCGTCACCAGGACGAGCTGAGCTCGCTGGGACAGGAGCAGATCGCCCACCCGCCGCGCGTTGGCGAGATCGAGCAGGGTCGTCGGCTCATCCGCGACCACGACGGCCGGCTCGGTGATGAGGACGGACGCGAGGGCGAGCATCTGCTTCTGACCACCAGACAGGCTCGACGCCGGTGCGTCCGCGTGCGCGTCCAGCCCATGCTCCGCCAAGGTGGCCACGACCTTGGCGGCCACGTCTGCTCTCGGCTGCCCCCGGAGCGAGAGCGCGAGGTCTTCGGCGGGGGTGGGCATCAGGATCTGCGCATCGGGATCGGTGAACACGAACCCGACCCGCCGACGGACGGCGGAGCGGTCGCGCACCGTGTCGAGTCCGTGCACGCGCACCTGACCGGATGTCGGAGCCGCGAGTCCGTTGAGCAGCCGCGCGAACGTCGACTTCCCCGAACCGTTGGCCCCGATCACCGCGATGCGGCGCGCCGTGAGATCCGCCGAGACGTCGGTCAGGATCGTACGGCCGTCGATCTCGACGCTGACCCGTTCGACCGAGACAGACGTCGCCTCGGTCTCAACCGGCATGCGCCGAGGACTGCGGCGCGAACGACCGCACGCCGAATGCGGGCGGGTACGCACGACGCAGCGCGAGCGTCAGGGCGGTGGCCGCAGCCGCCTTGAGCAGATCACCCGGGAGGAAGGCGAGGCTCGACAACGCGGTCGGACCGAGGTCCACCCCGAGGACGAGGGCCTGCACCGGGATGCCGAACAGGTAGACCACGAGGATTCCGCCGAGCACCGTGCCGAGCGCCGTGCGCCACCAGGTGATCCGTCCACCGTGCACGATCAGGCCGATCACCAGCGCACCGGCCACCCAGCCGACCAGGTAGCCGGCCGTGGGGCCGACGAACACGCCGAGCCCGCCTCGTCCGCCCGCCAGCACCGGAAGCCCGACCGCGGCCAGCGCGAGCACGACCAGCACAGCGAGAGGTCCTCTCCTCGGCCCCAGCACCGCTCCGGCCAGCATCACACCGAGCGTCTGCGCCGTGATCGGCACACCACCGGGGAGCGGCACCGTGACCATTCCGAACACGACGATGAGCGCGGCGAAGACCGCGATACGTCCCAGATCGCGACCGAGGTCGGTGCGGTTCTCTGTCATGGTTCATCCTCTCGAAAAGCTTCCTGAACAGTGTTCACGTGAACGGCGTTCAGTATAGTGAGAGCATGAGCCCCGCGCACAACTCGACACGTCATGACCGCGACGCCGTCGCCCGCGCCGCCCTGGCGCTGCTCGACGAGGTCGGACTGGCCGATCTGTCGATGCGTCGGATCGCCGGACGCCTCGATGTGCAGCCGAGCGCGCTCTACTGGCACTTCGCGAGCAAACAGGCACTCCTGGCCGAACTGGCCGATCGGATCACGGCCGGCATCCCGCACGGCGACGCCTCCGTCTTGGTCACTGCGCGCGGCATCCGCGACGCCCTGTTCGCGTGCCGCGACGGTGCCGAGCTCGTGCTGAGCACCTACGCGCTCCGCCTGGGCTCCTCGTCAGCGCAGAACGCGGTGCACGATGCCCTCGTCGCAGACGGCGCCGACGCGCCGGAGCAGCGCGCCGCGGCGATCATGCACTTCATCCTCGGCCACGCGACCCTCGTGCAGCAGCGCATGCACGCCGACAGCTACGGCGCCGTGCTCCCCGGCGACGAGAGTCCCACGGCAGACGATGTCACCGCCGGCCTCGACCGCGTCTTCGACCTCGGCGTGACCGCGCTCACCGGAACTGTCAGGAGCTCTTCTGTTCCGCTGCGTGACCGAGCCTGAGTCCGGGAACGGCAGCGAGGAACACCAGCACGACACAGAAGGCGAAGACCACGCTGAACGCTCCCACGCCGCCGCCGAGAGTGGCGACGCCGAGACCCGCGATCGCGATCGCGACGGCGGACCCTGTGGCGTCCGAGATCGACAGCGCGGAGGAGTTGAATCCCTGATCGTCCGGGCCCGAGTACGCCAGGGTCAGCACGGTCAGGCGCGGATACAGCAACCCCATGCCCCCGCCGCCGAGCGCCCAACCGAGAATTACGAGCAGGGGCGAGATCCCCCACAGCGACGTGAGCAGCACGCTGACGATCGCCGCGACCAGCAGGCTCAGACTGATCACCGTGATGCGGCGGTTGCCGAGCTGTTCGCCGTAGCGGCCCTGCAGCGCGGAGGCGCCCGCCCACGCGAAAGCGGCGAGCATCAGCGCGATCCCGGCCCAGGTCGCCGTGAAGTCGAACCGCTTCATCAGCAGATACGGGATATAGGCTTCGGCGGCGAAGAAGGCACCTGCGACGAGGCCGCGCATCAACACGACACTGGGAAGGCCGCGCCCCGCACGCAGCGTGGACCTGGGGACGAGCGGAAGCAACGCGACACCGATCACCACGACCGCACCGATCGCGACCGGCCACCCCACAGGCGGCACCATGTCGGCGGAGAACCCGATGAGCACCGCGAACACGGCAACGACGACGGCCAGCAGCAGGCGCATCACCACGGCGCGCCGATCCTGCGGGACGCCATGACCGAGGTCGACTCCGCGCAGGCGTGCGGCGATCGTGAGGAACGCCGCCGCAGTGAGCACCGCGACCCCCAGGAAGGCCCAGCGCCAATCCAGGAACTCGGCGACGGCCCCGGCGAGGAAGGGCCCGATCATCGACGGGACCACCCACGCCGCGGCGAACGCGGCGAACACCCGACCGTGCAGATGGGGTGGATACAGCCGCGCGACGACCACGTACAGCGCGACGGTCTGTCCTCCCGCGCCGAGCCCCTGCACGAGGCGTCCGGCGAGGAACTGGTGCATCGTCACCGCGAAGCCGGAGAGGACGAGACCGATCAGGAACAGCGAGACCGCGGCGTAGAGCGCGCCGCGCGGCCCGCGCGCGTCGGACCAGGCTCCTGCGGCGACCATCCCGATCACGCTGGTGGCCAGCGTCCCGGCGAAGGCGACGGCATACAGCGACTGCCCGTCGAGCGCCTCGCTGACGATCGGCATCACCGTCGTGACCGCCAGCGACTCGATCGCGGCGAGGAAGATGAGGGCGACCGCACCGAGGGTCACCCAGCGGCGCTCGCGGTCCCAGATCGACGCTTCGGCCTGCCCCGCGGTCATCGCGCCACGAGAGCGGAGATGCGTTCGACGGCCTCGGTGATGATCTCCGGGCTGGTGCCGAAGTTCAGGCGCACGTACCCCCTGCCCTCGGCCCCGAAAGCGGGGCCGTAGTGCAGAGCGACCTTCGCCTCACGCAGGATGCGCTTGGCGGGGTTGTCGCCCCAGCCGAGATCTGTCAGGTCGATCCACGCGAGATATCCCGCATCCGGAATCCGGTAGCGCGCGCCCGGAAGGTGCTGCGCCAGGAGGCGCTCCAGCAGCACGCGGTTCTCGTCGAGCGTGTGCAGCAGGCCATCGAGCCACGCATCGCTCTGCTCCGAGAAGGCGGCCACGGCCGCCAGCAGCCCGAACTGTCCGGTGCGCCATTCCACTTCGATCGGAAGGCCACGCACCACGGCGGTGGTCGCATCGTGCGCCGTCACCATGAGGGCGCACTTGAGCCCCGCGAGATTGAACGCCTTGCTGGCGCTGACCACGGCGTAACCCACGCGCTCCGCGGCGTCGTTCACCGACAGGAACGGCGTGAATCCGGTTCCCGGCTGCGCCAGCGGTGCGTGGATCTCGTCCGAGACCACGCTCGCGCCGAACTCGTCGGCGATCTCGGCGAGGGCCGCGAGAGTCGACCGGTCGTGAACGGTACCGGTCGGGTTGTGCGGGTTGCACAGCAGGATCGCGGTCGCCCCGTCTGCGAACGCCGCGCGGATGCCATCCAGGTCGAGCTCCCAGCCTGCTCCCGTGTCGAGAAGGGGGACGCGTTCGACCTCCGCACCCGCTTCCACGACCAGGTCGTAGAACGGCGGGTACACGGGCGGCGTCACCACGACGCGCTCCCCCGGCCGCGTCACGCGGCGCAGGATCTCGACGATGCCCATGCTGACGTCGGCCGTGCTGCGCGTGCGCGCCGAATCCACCTGCCACCCGAGGCGACGCTGTGCGAACGCGGCGTAGGCATCGGCGAGGGGCGTGCGCGAGGCCACATATCCGGTGTCGCCTGTCTCCACCGCGCGCCGGAGCGCCTCGGTGATCGCAGGAGCCAACGGGAAGTCGGTCTCCGCCACGAACAGCGGAAGCACGTCGGCGGGGTACTCCCGCCACTTCTCGCTGGTTCGTTCACGCAGCTCGTCGAGCGGCAGAGCCGTGACGCGCAGCATCCTCAGATCGCGAAGCCGAGCGCGCGCATCATGTCGCGCCCGTCATCGGTGATGCGCTCAGGACCCCACGGCGGCATCCAGACCCAGTTGATCCGGAACCGGTCGACGACGCTGTCCAGCGCCTGCGCGGTCTGGTCCTCGAGCACATCCGTCAGAGGGCAGCCCGCGCTGGTGAGGGTCATGTGGATGACGAGAGCATCGTTCTCGTCATCCCAGGCGAGGTCGTAGATGAGGCCGAGGTCGACGACGTTGATCCCCAGCTCGGGGTCCATCACGTCTTTCAGGGCCTCGGTGACCTCGTCATACTTCTGGTCCGTGAGCGTCGCGGTCATGCGGTCAGCCTACGCCTCGAGAGGGGCTGCGGGGTCGAGGAAACGGTCGTATCCCTCGTCCTCGAGCCGATCGGCGAGCTCCGGGCCGCCCTCTTCCACGATCTTGCCTGCGACGACCACGTGCACGAAGTCGGGGCGGATGTAGCGGAGGATGCGCGTGTAGTGGGTGATCAGCAGCACGCCGAGTCCCGTGGACTCCTTGGCGCGGTTGACACCCTCGGAGACGATCTTCAGCGCGTCGACGTCGAGACCGGAGTCGGTCTCATCGAGAATCGCGAACTTCGGCTTCAGAACCTCGAGCTGCAGGATCTCGTGGCGCTTCTTCTCACCGCCGGAGAACCCCTCGTTGACGTTGCGCTGCGCGAACTTCGGGTCCATGCGCAGGTTCGCCATGGCCGCCTTGACGTCCTTGGTCCACCCGCGGATCGCCGGCGCCTCACCGTCGAGCGCCGTCTTCGCGGTACGCAGGAAGTTCGTGACGGTGACGCCGGGGATCTCGACCGGGTACTGCATCGCCAGGAACAGCCCCGCACGCGCACGCTCGTCGACCGTCATCTCGAGCACGTCTGCGCCGTCGAAGGTGATCGAACCGCTCGTCACGGTGTACTTGGGGTGGCCGGCGATCGTGTACGCGAGCGTCGACTTGCCGGAGCCGTTGGGGCCCATGATCGCGTGCGTCTCACCCGTGTTCATGGTGAGGGTGATTCCGTTGAGGATCGGGGTGGTCCCCGACTCGGTCTCGACCGTCACGTACAGGTCGCGGATCTCGAGAACAGACATTCAGACTTCCTTAATCACGGTCGGGTCGATGAGCACGTCGTCGCCGTCGATCACGACGACGTAGACCGGGACGGGCTCATAAGCGGGGAGGTTCTGGGGCACGCCGGTGATCAGCGAGAACGCGGAGCCGTGGGCCCAGCACTCGACCGTGTCACCTTCGACGAAGCCCTCGGAGAGGGAGATCTCTCCATGCGTGCAGGTGTCGCCGATGGCGTGCACGACGCCATCGCCATCCTTGATGACGGTGATCGCCACTCCGCCCGGGTCGACACGCAGAGGCGTGTCCTGCTCGAGTTCGGAGAGACCGCAGACGCGCTCGGCGGTCATGCATCCACCGCCGCGAGTTCGGTCTCGATCGCGTCGAGCAGCTCCGTCTCCAGAGCCGGGATGCCGAGTCGCTGCACGATGTCGGTGAGGAATCCGAGCACGACGAGGCGACGTGCCTCTTCTTCGCTGATGCCCCTGGCCTGCAGGTAGAACAGCTGCTCGTCGTCGAAACGACCGGTCGCGCTCGCGTGGCCGGCGCCGAGGATGTCGCCCGTCTCGATCTCCAGGTTGGGGATCGAGTCGGCGCGCGCACCTTCGGTGAGCACGAGGTTGCGGTTGGCCTCGTAGGAATCGGTGCCGGTGGCGTTCTGCCCGATGAGGACGTCGCCGATCCAGACGCTGTGCGCGCCCTGTCCCTGCAGCGCTCCCTTGTAGAGCACGTCGCCCTTGGTGCGCGGGCCCTTGTGGTGCAGGTAGACCTGGCTCTCGAGGTGCTGACCGGCATCCGCGTAGGAGAGGCCGTAGAGGTAGCCCTCGGAACCCGCACCCGCGAGCTCGACGTTCGGGTTCACGCGCACGACACCGCCGCCGAAGCTGACCACGAAGTGCTTGAGAGTCGCATCGGCGTCGACACGGGCCTGGTGGGCCGACGTGTGGACCGCGTCATCCTGCCACTGCTGGAGGCTGATCACGGTGAGCTTCGAGCCGGGTCGCGCGATGATCTCGAGGTTCTGCGTGTACTGGACGCTGCCGGTGTGCTGCAGCACCACCGTGGCGACGCTGTGCTCGAGCGCCTCGATCACGATGTGGGCGTCGGCGCGACGGTCGGCGCCGAGTCCCTCGATCGTGAGGAAGACGGGCTCCGCGACCTCTTCTTCGCGAGGGATGCGGATGTGCAGCGCGTCCGTCGCACCCTGCCACGCCACGGCGGCCGTGATGTCCTCGGCGAGGAAGACCTCGCCACGAGGGGCGGTGCCGGCGGCGAGAGGCGCGGCGAAGTACTGCTCCCCCGACTGGATGTCGTAGCGCACACCGTCGTTGGGCTCGGCGACCGCGAACAGCGAGGTGAGCTGCGCGACCGGCGTGTGCTTCCAGTTGACCTCACGCCCGGTGGGCGTGCCAAATTCGGAGGGCTCGAAGGAGTGCGGTCGCTCGGAGCGGGTCTGCACGGGCACGAAGCCTGCGCTGGCCACCTGGGCCGCCGGGTCCACGTGGGCGCTCGTAAGGTGCGACGCCGTCGGCGTCGTCGTCTGGGCCGTCATCTAGCCGACACTTCCATTCATCGTCAGAGGGACGGTCATCCCACACTGCCTTCCATGCCCATTTCGATGAGCTTGTTGAGCTCCATCGCGTACTCCATCGGCAGCTCACGCGCGATCGGCTCGATGAAGCCGCGCACGATCATCGCCATCGCCTCGTCCTCGGGCATGCCGCGGGACTGCAGGTAGAACAGCTGCTCTTCGCTGACCTTCGAGACCGTGGCCTCGTGGCCGAGCTGCACGTCGTCGACACGGATGTCGATCGCCGGATACGTGTCGGAGCGGGACTTGGTGTCCACCAGCAGCGCATCGCAACGCACGGTGTTCGCCGAGTGGTGTGCCGCTGCGTCGACGCGCACCTCGCCGCGGTAACCCGCGCGTCCACCGCCACGGGCGATCGACTTCGAGATGATCGACGACTGCGTGTACGGCGCCATGTGGATCATCTTCGCGCCGGCGTCCTGGTGCTGCCCAGGACCGGCGAAGGCCACCGAGAGGGTCTCGCCCTTGGCGTGCTCCCCCATCAGGTAGATCGACGGGTACTTCATGGTCACCTTGGAGCCGATGTTGCCGTCGACCCACTCCATCGTGGCGCCCTCGTGGGCGACAGCACGCTTGGTGACGAGGTTGTAGACGTTGTTCGACCAGTTCTGGATCGTCGTGTAGCGCACGCGGGCGTTCTTCTTCACGATGATCTCTACGACGGCCGAGTGCAGCGAGTCCGACTTGTAGATCGGGGCCGTGCAGCCCTCGATGTAGTGGACGTAGCTGTCCTCGTCGGCGATGATCAGGGTCCGCTCGAACTGACCCATGTTCTCGGTGTTGATACGGAAGTACGCCTGCAGCGGGATCTCGACGTGCACGCCCTTGGGGACGTAGACGAAGGATCCGCCCGACCAGACGGCCGTGTTCAGCGCGGCGAACTTGTTGTCGCCGGCCGGGATCACGGTGCCGAAGTACTCCTGGAAGATCTCAGGGTGCTCGCGCAGAGCAGTGTCGGTGTCCATGAAGATGACACCCTGCTCCTCCAGGTCCTCACGGATCTGGTGGTAGACGACCTCGGACTCGTACTGAGCAGCCACGCCGGCCACGAGGCGCTGACGCTCGGCCTCGGGGATGCCGAGGCGCTCGTAGGTCTCACGGATCTCCGCAGGAAGGTCTTCCCACGACTGCGCCTGCTTCTCCGTGGAGCGCACGAAGTACTTGATGTTGTCGAAGTCGATCTCGCTGAGATCGGCACCCCACGTGGGCATGGGTTTGCGGCCGAAGAGCTGATAGCCCTTCAGGCGCGTCTTCAGCATCCACTCGGGTTCGTTCTTGAGTGCAGAGATGCCACGGACCACCTCTTCGGAGATCCCTCGCTTCGCGATGGCGCCCGCAGCATCGGCGTCGTGCCACCCGAATTCGTACACCCCCAGGCTTTCCAGCTCTGGGCGGTCGATCAGCACATCCGACATCACACTCTCCTTATCGGGCCTCAACGGTGTCATCCGCCCCGACACACCGGATCCCCCGCCGAATCGGCGGGGAGCGGGTGCCGTAGGTGGCCCTCATCACCAGCGCATCCATCGCGCCTAAACTGTTGACGATGCTTCAGCGCGGTAAGCGCTCATCACAACAATTCGATTCTACAGGTTCCGCCTGGTGGCCGGGCCGTGCTCGCGATGCCACCCGCGGTCCGGAGGACTAATGCCCGAGACGACGATCCCTGCCACGAGCACCGAGGGGCGAGCCATCGAGGCCCCTCGCCCCGCACTGTGGGGGCGTGCGCTCCGCATTCTCGCGTGGCTGTCGTTCCTCAGCGAGACGATCATCATCGGAACCGGCGGCGCCGTGCGCCTCACCGGGTCCGGTCTCGGATGCTCGGACTGGCCGCTCTGCACGCCGGAATCGCTCGTCCCGATCCTCGAGGTCCAGGGCATCCACGGACTCATCGAGTTCGGAAACCGCCTCATGACGGGTGTCGTCGGCATCATCGCCCTCGCCGTCGTGCTGCTGGTACTGCACACCATCAGTGGTCGGCGCTCGCTCATCCGCGCGCTCTGGTTCGCGCTCGGCGGGATCGTCGCCGCCGCCGTCGCCTTCGCGATCGCCGCGCCGCTGCACATCCCGGCCTCCCCGATCGCCCTGGGCGTGCTGCTGCTCGCGGTCATCGCTGCGGCCGTGCACTCGGTGCGCACGACCCCCGCGCGTCGCGACCTGGTCCTGCTCGCCTGGATCACGCTGATCGGCGTGGTGGCGCAGGCCCTCGTCGGCGGCATCACCGTGCTGACCGGCCTGAATCCGTTCATCGTCGGCTTCCACTACACCTCGTCGTTGCTGCTGGTGTGCGTCACCGCCGCCTTCCTGGTGCGGCTGTACGAGGCGCCGGGTCCGCGTGAGCGCGCGGTACCGAAGTGGTTCGCGATCCTCACGCACGTCACCGGCCTCGCTCTCGCCGTGACCATCATCTTCGGCGTCCTCACCACGGGCTCTGGCCCGCACTCGGGCGATGCGGATGTGCTGCGCCACGGCTTCGATGCGACGATCCTCGCGCACGTGCACTCCTGGCCCGGATACATCCTGGCCGCGCTCGTGCTCACCCTCACCGTTTCGGCCTGGGCTCTGCGCCTTCCTCCGCGCCGCTGGCTCCTCGTCCTGGTGCTCGCGATCCTGGTGCAGGTCGGTGTCGGCATCTGGCAGGCCAGGGAAGGGCTGCCGCCGCTCCTGGTCGGCATCCACATGGTGCTCGCCTCACTGTCGGCAGCGACCTACACCGTGGTGGTGCTGCATCTGAAGCGCCGCGTCGTCGCGAAGGACTGACCGGCCGCCGGCCCGGCCCGCGCACAGTCGATCCATAGGCGGCGCATCGCGGACTCATCAGCGCATCGGCGATGGTGGTCGACATGAACAAGTCACTGACACGCAGCATCGGCTTCTGGCTCCTCCTCGTCCTGTCCGCGGCATCTGCCGCCGTGGGCGGGTGGATCATCTCCGGCCAGATCGGCACGATGACGACCACGCTGGCCGACGGCACCGCGACCGGTGTCGAGGTCTATGTCGGCCAGTCGCTGGTCGTCGTGGGCGCCGCGCTGCTCGGCGCCGGCGTGCTGGGCATCCTGCTCGCCGTGGCTCTCACCGCCGTGCGAGCTCTCATCCCGACCGCTGCGCCGGTCGTCGTCGAGCCGATCGACTGGACCGCGGAGGCCGACAGCACGATCGACGAGACCCCCGCCGTGACGACGGACGCACCGGTCATCGACGCGGACTCCGAGCCGGAAGCCGTCGTCGTGGAGCCGGAGACGGCACCCACGCGCTGAGCGCACAGGCTGTAACGCAGAAGGAGGGGCGCCGTGTGACGGCGCCCCTCCTTCTGTGTTGTCCGATCAGGTCAGAACGGCAGCAGCGGGTCGACCGCGACAGCCACGAAGATCAGCGTGAGGTAGGTGATCGACGCGTGGAAGACGCGCATCGGACGCGGCTCGGTGCCGCGGACCGCCTGGTTGTAGAGCCGGTGGGATTCGTAGATGAACCAGCCGCCGAAGACCAGCGCCGAGACCGTGTACACCAGTCCCATGTTCGCGATCGGCACCAGCAGCAGGGAGCAGGCCACCGTGGCCCACGCGTAGAGGATGACCTGCAGACCGACCTGCGAGGCGTTGCGGGTGACACCCAGCATCGGGACGTCGACGTCCTCGTAGTCGTCGCGGTACTTCATCGACAGCGGCCAGTAGTGCGGCGGCGTCCAGAGGAAGATCAGCAGGAAGAGGATGAACGCCGGCCAGTCGAGGGATCCCGTGACCGCGGACCATCCGATGAGGACGGGGAAGCACCCGGCGATCCCGCCCCAGACGATGTTCTGCTCGGTACGACGCTTGAGGATCATCGTGTAGATGACCACGTAGAAGAAGATCGCACCCGCGGAGAGCGCCGCGGTCAACCAGTTGGTCGTGGCCAGCAGCCACACCGTCGAGAGGATGGCGAGAGTCCACGAGAAGATCAGCGCGCCGCGGGGAGTGATCTCACCCGTGACGAGCGGACGGTTCTCGGTGCGGTGCATGTGCGCATCGATGTCGCGATCGAGGTACATGTTGAATGCTGCGGCAGAACCGGCGCTCAGCGAGCCGCCGATGACGGTCGCGAGCACCAACCACATGTCGGGCAGTCCGCCCTGGGCCAGGAACATCACCGGCACGGTCGAAACCAGCAGGAGTTCCAGGACGCGCGGCTTCGTGAGGGCGACGTAGGCCTTCACCGTACGACCGAAGGACTGCGTCCCCACGGTCTGATCAGACATCGTCGAGATCTCGATCGCCTCCTCCACACGCGTCATGACAGCCCTTCCAGTCTAGGGCACCGAGCTCGCCGCTCGAACTCCGCGCGGGCGCGGCGCTCGACGTAAGACAGCGTCAGACGGAATGGGCACACCGCTATGCTGAAAACACTCGCGCCTGGCGCTGTGATCCCCTTTTTCCTCGAGGCGGTCGCGCCTGGGCAGACGCGGATGCGCCAGGGAATAACGGCGCCCTTGAAACTGTCGGAAAGGGCATGGACGTGTCGGAATTGCAGTGGGAAGAAATCGATCGGCGTGCGGTGGACACCGCACGAATCCTGGCGGCGGACGCCGTCGAGAAGGTCGGGAACGGCCACCCCGGCACCGCCATGAGCCTCGCGCCGGCGGCATACCTGCTGTACCAGCGGGTGCTCCGTCACGACCCCACCGACACCGACTGGCTCGGCCGTGACCGCTTCATCCTCTCGGTCGGACACTCGTCCCTCACGCAGTACGTCGAGCTCTACCTCGGCGGTTTCGGTCTCGAGCTCGACGACCTGAAGGCGCTGCGTACCTGGGGCTCGCTCACCCCTGGACACCCGGAGTACGGCCACACCAAGGGCGTGGAGATCACGACCGGCCCGCTCGGCCAGGGGCTCGCCTCCGCCGTGGGCTTCGCGTACGCCGCCCGCTACGAGCGCGGCCTCTTCGACCCCGAGGCCGCCGCGGGCACCAGCCCGTTCGACCACTTCATCTACACGATCGCCGGCGACGGCGACCTGCAGGAGGGCGTCACCAGCGAGGCATCCTCGCTGGCGGGTCACCAGCAGCTCGGCAACCTGATCGCGATCTACGACTCCAACCAGATCTCGATCGAGGACGACACGAACGTCGCCTTCACCGAAGACGTGGCGAAGCGCTACGAGGCGTACGGCTGGCAGGTCCAGACCGTCGACTGGAAGAAGACCGGCGAGTACGTCGAAGACGTCGCCGAGCTCTACGCCGCGATCGAGGCTGCCAAGGGCGAGACCTCGAAGCCGTCGCTCATCATCCTCAAGACCATCATCGGCTGGCCTTCGCCCGGCAAGCAGAACTCCGGCAAGATCCACGGATCCGCACTCGGCGCCGATGAGCTCGCTGCGACGAAGAAGGTGCTCGGCTTCGACCCCGAGCAGCACTTCGCGGTCGCCGACGACGTGATCGCGCACACCCGCGGCCTCGCCGCTCGCGCCGCCGAGGCCCGCGCCGAGTGGCAGACGTCGTTCGACGCCTGGGCTGCCGCGAACCCCGAGCGCAAGCAGCTGCTCGACCGCCTCGAGTCCGGCGAGCTGCCCAGCGACATCTCCTCCGCGCTGCCGGTGTTCGAAGCCGGCAAGGACGTCTCGACCCGCGCCGCATCCGGTCAGGCCATCAACGCCCTCGCCGCCGAGCTCCCCGAGCTGTGGGGCGGATCGGCCGACCTCGCCGAGTCGAACCTCACCACGATCAAGGGCGCCCCGTCCTTCATCCCGTCGGAGTGGTCGACGCACGAGTGGTCGGGCACGCCGTACGGCCGCGTGCTGCACTTCGGCATCCGCGAGCACGCCATGGGCGCCATCGTCAACGGCATCGTGCTGCACGGCAAGACCCGCGCCTTCGGCGGCACCTTCCTCATCTTCAGCGACTACATGCGTCCGGCCGTCCGTCTCGCCGCCCTCATGAACGTGCCCAGCGTCTTCGTCTGGACCCACGACTCCGTCGCCCTCGGCGAGGACGGCCCCACGCACCAGCCGATCGAGCAGATCGCGACGCTGCGCGCCATCCCGAACCTCGCCGTCGTCCGTCCCGCGGATGCGAACGAGACCTCGGAGGCATGGCTCGAGATCCTGCGCCGCCAGGAGGGCCCGGCCGGTATCGCCTTGACGCGTCAGAACATCCCGGTGTTCGAGCGCGGAGACGGCGCAGCAGAGGGAGAGACCTTCGCAGCCGCATCGAACGTCGCCAAGGGCGCGTACGTGCTCGCCGAAGCTCCGAACGGCACGCCCGACGTGATCATCATCGCGACCGGCTCCGAAGTGCAGCTCGCCGTGGCCGCCCGCGCCGCACTGGGCGAAGAGGGCGTCGGCGTCCGCGTCGTCTCCGCTCCTTCGCTGGAATGGTTCGACGAGCAGGACGAGGCGTACCGCGAGAGCGTGCTTCCCGCCGCCGTCACCGCTCGCGTCTCGGTCGAGGCCGGTTCCGTGCTCTCGTGGCGCGGCATCGTCGGCGACCGCGGACGTTCCGTCGGCATCGACCACTTCGGCGCCTCCGCCGACTACAAGACCCTGTTCGAGAAGTTCGGCATCACCACCGAGGCCGTCATCGCGGCCGCTCGCGAGACCATCGCAGCCAACAGCACCAAGGAGAACGCATGAGCACCCCCACCGCACAGCTCGCCGCCGCCGGCGTCAGCATCTGGCTCGACGACCTCTCCCGCACGCGCATCTCGTCGGGCAACCTCGCCGACCTGATCGCCTCGCGCAACGTCGTGGGCGTCACCACGAACCCGACGATCTTCGCGAATGCGATCACCGACAAGAACGACACGTCGTACGACGCCCAGGTCACTGAGCTCGCCGCGACCGGCGCGACCGCGGAGGAGGCGGTCTTCGCCGCCACCACGCAGGATGTCGCCGCCGCACTCGACGTGTTCCGCCCTGTGTGGGAGGCATCGAACCACGTGGACGGCCGCGTCTCGATCGAGGTCTCCCCCGACCTCGCGCACGACACCGACGGCACGGTCGCCCAGGCCAAGCAGCTCTGGGCCAAGGTCGATCGCCCCAACCTGCTCGTGAAGATCCCCGCCACCAAGGCGGGCCTTCCGGCGATCACCGAGGCCATCGCCACCGGGATCAGCGTCAACGTCACCCTGATCTTCAGCCTGGAGCGCTACGCCGAGGTCATCGACGCGTACATCGCCGGTCTCGAGCGCGCGCACAGCGCCGACTTCGACCTGTCGAGCATCCACTCGGTCGCCTCGTTCTTCGTGTCGCGCGTCGACACCGAGACCGACAAGCGTCTCAGCGAGATCGGCACCGACGAAGCACTCGCTCTCAAGAGCAAGGCCGGACTCGCCAACGCGCGTCTCGCCTACGAGCTCTTCGAGCAGAAGTTCGCCGAGAAGCGGGCACAGGACCTCATCAAGCTGGGCGCGAACCTGCAGCGTCCGCTGTGGGCCTCGACCGGTGTCAAGGACCCGAACCTGCCCGACACGCTCTACGTCACCGAGCTCGTCGCCGAGGGCGTCGTCAACACGATGCCCGAGAAGACGCTCGAGGCCACGTTCGACCACGGTGTCGTCACCGGTGACACGATCACCGGCGGCTATGCAGAGGCGCACCAGGTCTTCGCCGATCTCGCTGCCGTCGGCGTCGACTTCGCCGATGTCACCCAGGTGCTCGAGGACGAGGGCGTCGCGAAGTTCATCGACTCCTGGCACGATCTGCTCGCGCAGGTCTCCGAGGGCCTGGAGGCCCAGCGATGACGTTCTCGATCCACGCGTCCGGCGCACCCCGCGTCGCGATCGACGAGACGGTCCCCGGACTCGTGCGCGACCTCGTGGCGTCGCGGATCACGGGCGGCGACAACACCCTCTGGGGTGCGGACGCCGAAGCCGAGGCAGCGGTCCGCCTGGGCTGGGTCGAGGCCGTGTCGGTCTCCCGTCCGCTGGTGGCGGAGATCACCGCTCTTCGCGACGGGCTGAACGCCAAGGGCGTCACTCGCGTCGTGCTGGCGGGCATGGGCGGCTCGTCGCTCGCGCCCGAGGTCATCGCGCAGACCGCGGGCGTGCCGCTCACGATCCTGGACTCGACCGCTCCCGGTCAGGTGCTCGCCGCACTCGACGAGGGGCTCGCGGACACCGTGCTCGTCGTCTCGTCGAAGTCCGGCTCCACGGTCGAGACCGACTCGCAGCGTCGCACGTTCGAGGCCGCGTTCCGTGACCTCGGCATCGACCCGGTGGAGCGCATCGTGGTCGTCACCGACCCCGGCTCCCCACTCGACTCCTCGGCCCGCGAGGCCGGCTACCGCGTCTTCAACGCGGACCCGAACGTGGGCGGACGCTACTCGGCGCTCACCGCGTTCGGCCTGGTCCCGTCCGGCCTCGCCGGCGTCGACATCGACGAACTGCTCAACGAGGCCGAGGCGTCGCTGCTCGAGGTCGCGGTGGACTCCGCCGAGAACCCCGCTCTGCGTCTGGCCGCCGCGATCGCCGCGACCACGCCGCGCCGCGACAAGCTCGGCCTGATCACGGACGGCACCCACATCAAGGGACTGCCCGACTGGATCGAGCAGCTGATCGCCGAGTCCACGGGCAAGGACGGCACCGGCATCCTGCCCGTCGTGCTGCTCCCCGTCTCTCCGGAGCTGGACACGCATCCTGCGGACCTGCAGATCGTGCGCCTGGTCGACGACGCGAACGAGTTCCACCTGCGCGAGCGCCACGAAGGCGAGATCCTCGTCAGCGGCACGCTCGGCGCACAGCTCGTCGTGTGGGAGTACGCCACCGCGATCGCCGGGCACCTGCTGGGCATCAACCCCTTCGACCAGCCCGACGTCGAGTCGGCGAAGATCGCCGCACGCGGTCTGCTGGATGCACGTCCAGAGCCGACGGCACCGGCGTTCACGCAGGACGGCGTCGAGGTCCGTGTCTCAGACGCGGCACTGGCCGTCTCCGGCACCGTCGAAAGCGTGCTGGACGCGCTGTGGGCTCAGCTCGCTGCCGACGGGTACGTCTCCATCCAGGCGTACGTGAACCGGATCGACGTGCCCCAGCTCCAGGGTCTCCGCGAGCTCGTCGCGGCCGACTCCGGACGACCGACCACGTTCGGGTGGGGACCGCGGTTCCTGCACTCGACGGGTCAGTACCACAAGGGCGGACCGGCCCAGGGCGTGTTCCTTCAGATCCTGGAACGCACCGACGTCGATCTCGAAATCCCCGAGCGCCCGTTCACCTTCGGGCAGCTCATCGAGGCACAGGCCGCCGGCGACGCCGCGGTTCTGGCCGAGCATGGCCGTCCGGTCGTGTCGCTGACGATCACCGATTCGTCCGCCGACGTGCTCACCCTCTTCGAAGCCGCTCAGAAGTAGACAGCAGGAGAATCCCCCACCGATGTCTGTTCCCATCTCGCGCGGGCAGAACCCGCTGCGCGACCCCGACGATCGCCGTCTCAACCGGATCGCGGGGCCCAGCGCCCTCGTGATCTTCGGCGTGACCGGGGACCTCTCGCGCAAGAAGCTCATGCCCGCGGTCTACGACCTCGCCAACCGCGGCCTGCTCCCCCCTGGATTCGCCCTCGTCGGGTTCGCCCGACGCGACTGGGAAGACCAGGACTTCGCGCAGGTCGTCTATGACGCGGTCAAGCAGCACGCGCGCACCCCGTTCCGCGAGGAGACGTGGGCGCAGCTGCTGCAGGGCATCCGCTTCGTCTCGGGCGAGTTCGACAACCCGGACTCGTTCCGAAAGCTGCGCGAGACGATCGATCAGCTCGATGTCGAGCGGGGAACCATGGGCAACCATGCGTTCTACCTCTCGATCCCGCCGAAGGACTTCCCCCTCGTCGCGAAGCAGTTGAAGGATTCGGGACTGGTCGGCGAGAACAGCGACGACGACGAGCGCTGGCGGCGTGTGGTCATCGAGAAGCCGTTCGGACACGACCTGGAGTCGGCGCGCGCACTGAACGCCGCCCTCGAGGTCGCGTTCCCGGCGGATTCGATCTTCCGCATCGACCACTACCTCGGCAAGGAGACGGTGCAGAACATCCTGGCGCTGCGCTTCGCCAACGAGCTGTACGAGCCGATCTGGAACCGCAACTACGTCGACCACGTGCAGATCACCATGGCCGAGGACATCGGCGTGGGCGGACGTGCCGGGTACTACGACGGCATCGGCGCAGCCCGCGACGTGATCCAGAACCACCTGCTGCAGCTGCTCGCACTCACCGCGATGGAGGAGCCGATCAGTCTCTCCGCCGAGCACCTGCGTGCCGAGAAGGAGAAGGTGCTCGCGGCCGTCCACGTTCCGGAGGACCTCTCCCTCGCGACCGCCCGCGGTCAGTACGACGGCGGATGGCAGGGCGGCGAGAAGGTGACGGGCTTCCTGGCCGAGGAGGGCATGAACCCCGAGTCGACCACCGAGACCTATGCGGCGATCAAGCTCGAGATCGATACGCGCCGCTGGGCCGATGTGCCGTTCTACCTGCGCACCGGCAAGCGCCTCGGGCGCCGCGTCACCGAGATCGCCGTGGTCTTCAAGCGCGCACCGCAGCACCTGTTCGGTCGCGGCAACGCGTCCGAGCTCGGCCAGAACGCGCTGGTGATCCGTGTGCAGCCCGATGAGGGTGTCACGATCCGCTTCGGCTCGAAGGTGCCCGGCAGCGGCTCGAACGTGCGCGACGTCACGATGGACTTCGGCTACGGCCACGCATTCACCGAGGCGAGCCCTGAGGCGTACGAGCGTCTCATCCTGGACGTCCTCCTGGGCGACCCGCCGCTGTTCCCGCGGCACGAAGAGGTCGAGCTCTCCTGGAAGATCCTCGACCCGGTGGAGGAGTACTGGGCGGCCGAGGGCGGCCCTGTGGAGCAGTATGCGCCCGGCTCGTGGGGACCGGCCTCGGCCGACGCCCTGTTGGCCCGCGACGGACGAGTCTGGAGACGACCGTGATCATCGACCTTCCCGACACGACAGTCAGTCAGGTCGCCAAGCAGCTGGTGAAGGTGCGCGAAGAGGGCGGCGCCGTCGCACTCGGGCGCGTGCTGACACTCGTGATCTCCGCGCGAAACGGTGTGGCTGAGGCGGCCATCGACGCCGCCAACGACGCTTCCCGCGAGCACCCGATGCGTGTGATCGTGATCACGACCGGAGACGGCGATTCCCGACTCGACGCGCAGATCCGCGTCGGCGGCGACGCCGGTGCCAGTGAAGTCGTGGTCCTCCGCGCCTTCGGCGATGCCGCCAGCAACGAGGAGAGCCTGATCACCGGTCTCCTCCTGCCCGACGCTCCCGTCGTCGCCTGGTGGCCGGAAGCGGCGCCGGTGGCGCCCGCCCAGTCTCCGCTCGGCAAGATCGCGCAGCGACGCATCACGGATGCCGCGACGGCGACCGACGTGCGCGACCGTCTCGCACTCCTCGGCGAGACCCATGCTCCCGGCGACACCGACCTGGCCTGGACGCGTCTGACGCACTGGCGGGAGCAGCTCGCCGCCGTCCTCGATCAGCCGCCCTACGAGGCGATCACCGGCGTGGAGGTCCGGGGTGCCGCCGCGTCGCCGTCCACGGCTCTGCTGGCAGCCTGGCTGCAGATGGCACTCGACGTTCCCGTGCGCTGGTCGTACGAGGACCCTGCGCACTGGGAAGAGGGCATCAAGTCGGTGCGTCTGACCCGAGCGTCCGGTGACATCCTGCTGGAGCGTCCGACGCCTGGCGTCGCCGTTCTCACGCAGCCGGGTCAGCCGAACCACGATCTGCACCTGCCGCGTCGCACCCTGCGGGAGTGCCTGGCGGAGGAGCTGCGCCGACTGGACCCCGACGTCCTGTACGGTCGAGTGATCACGGAGGGCTGGGAGAAGCTGGGTCCGCCCGAGACAGGAGAATGATGTCGTCGCAGACACCGTCCGCAGAGAAGCGGGTCGTGGTCGAACCCACGCCTGCTGCCCTCGCCGCGAGCGTGGCCGAACGATTCCTGACGCGAGTGCGTGCGCGCACCCGCAACGGTCGTATCGCCCACATCGCCCTGACCGGCGGCTCGATGGGCGGAGCGGTGTTGCGCGCGACGGCGGAGCACCCGCGGTCGGCGTCGATCGACTGGTCGCTCGTGCACTTCTGGTGGGGCGATGAGAGGTTCGTCCCGCGCGACGACCCTGACCGCAACTCGCTGCAGTCGCGCCAGGCGCTCCTCGACCACATCCCGGTGCCGCCGGAGAACGTGCATGAGGTCGCCGGGCCGGACACCGGGCTCACCCTCGACGAGTCGGCCGCGGCCTACGCCGCGGAGTTGGCCCGTTTCGGCACCGATGAGCATGCGTGGCCGTCCTTCGCGGTGTGCTTCCTCGGGGTCGGGCCGGATGGCCACATCGCCTCGCTCTTCCCGGATCGCGATGAGGTCACGGTCACGGATGCTGCCGCACTTCCGGTGCGCGACTCCCCCAAGCCGCCGCCCGAGCGGGTCACGCTCACGCGTCCCGTCCTCAACTCCTCGAAGCGCGTCTGGCTCGTGATGACGGGGGCGGACAAAGCCTCTGCTCTCGGTCTTGCTCTCGCCGGGGCGAGCTACACGAGTGTGCCTGCCGCCGGAGCCAAGGGGCGCAAGCGCACCGTGTTCTTCGTCGACGAAGCGGCCGCTGCCGAGGTCTCCCCCGACCTGATCGATCCGGCGTACTGAGAACCGATCACCGCGTTGCCGGGCGTTCGCGCCGGGCTATGGGGTGTTCGACGTGCCCGGGAGCGAGTCGCCGGGGTGAGCGGAATCGCTCGACGGCGTCGATTCGGACCCTGCGGAAGGGTCGCTCCCGCGTGTGATGCCCAGCTCTTGGCTGTCGCTGAGCACTTGCGGGTGGTACCGGGCGAGACCGATGACACCCCAGACGGCGATCGCTCCGGCGACCCCGAAGATCACCAGCACCCACGGCGGCGCGGCCGAGGCCTCGCCGAGGATCACCATGCCGATGAGCACGGCGATGAGGGGGTCGACCACGGTGAGTCCGGCGATCACGAGGTCCGGCGGCCCCGAGCTGTAGGCGGTCTGCACGAAGTACGCACCGACGGCCGATGCGGCGACCAGCGCCAGGACGCAGATCGCCGTGATCCACTCGAAGTTCCCCGCCTCGATGCGCTTGATGACGACCTTGGCGAGCGTCGCCACGAATCCGTAGAGGATGCCGGCGCCGATGACGTAGAAGAGGGCGCGCATGCGATGCCGGAGTATCAACCAGCATGCGCCGAGGATGATGATCACCACGAGCAGGATCGCCAGGATGACGAAGAGCTCGCGATCGGTGATGTCCTGCTCCGTGGCGAAGATCGCCGCGAAGAAGACGAAGAGGAAGATGCCTCCCACGCAGCACACGATCGCGGTGATCGACTGTCGGGTGGGCGAATGACCGGAGATCCGCGCGTTGAGCAGGGTCGTGATGACGAGCGCGATCGCTCCGAGCGGCTGCACGACGATCAGCGGGGCCTTCACCAGCGCGGCGAGCTGGCACACGATCGCCAGCCCGAGCATCAGCGTTCCGAGGATCCAGGACGGACGCGTGAGCAGCCCCTTGAGCTGCGCGACGCTGAGCCCCGAGGTACCCGTGGAGCCGCTGAGCCGCTCGACCTTCTCCACGCCGCGGTGCTGATACTGCGCACCCAAAGACATGAAGACGGCACCGGCCAATGCCAGCGGGATGCCGAGCAGCAGCCCAGGGTTCTGGAACGCGCCGACGAGCTGGTCGCCGACGTCTTCCACCGCGTTCATCCACACCCCTGCGCTCACACTAAGACCCTACCCGGCCCACCCCGCGCACTAGGGTTGTGACGTGGCTGTACTTCCGATTCGCATCATGGGCGACCCCGTTCTGCACTCCCCCGCCTCCCGTGTCGACGAGATCACGGACGAGGTCCGCACGCTCGTCGCCGACATGTTCGAGACCATGGACACCGCCCCTGGCGTCGGTCTCGCGGCCCCGCAGGTCGGCGTGGCACTGCGCATATACACGTACTCGTATGTGGATGACGACGATCAGCCCTGGCGCGGTGTCCTGATCAATCCCGAACTCTGGATGACGCCGCTCGAGCCCGGTGACCCTGATCCCGACCTGGAGTCCGAGGGCTGCCTGTCCTTCCCCGGCGAGAGATTCCCTTTGCGCCGGTCGGAGCGTGTGCGCGTCACCGCCACCGATCTCGATGGCAGCCCGGTCTCGATCGAGGTCGACGGATGGCGCGCGCGCATCATGCAGCACGAGTTCGACCACCTCGACGGCATCCTCTACGTCGACCGTCTTTCGGACGGCGATTGGAAGACTGTTCAGAAGATCGCTCGCAAGCGCGGATGGGGACGGCCGGGCTCCAGCTGGATGCCCGGAGTCGACGACCTCGAAGGCTGATCTCCCCGCTCCGCGGACCGGCACCGCTCCCAGCGGAACCACAGCGGTTTTCGAGTTGCATCACAGACTCTCCGACGGCTAGCGTTTTCGAGGCGGGTATCTGTCATGCCCGCACACGGGACTCTGGAGGGGAACAATCATGATGAAACTGCGCAAGCGACGCGCACTGGTGCTGGCCGGAACGGCTCTGGCACTCACGGTCGCCCTGAGCGGCTGTAGCGCCATCAACAGCATCCTCGGCGGCGGCACGGCCGACGCCGACCGCGACGACGAGACCGGTCAGGTCACGGAGAGCGCGAACATCGGCATCTTCGCCCTCAAGGTGGGCGACTGCAAGCTGGAGAGCCCGAGCGGCCTGCTCGAGGACGCCGACGTCGTGCCGTGCTCCGAGGAGCACGACGAAGAGGTCTACTACGAGATCACGATGCCGGACGGCGAGTTCTCGGAAGAGGATGTCGACGCGGCGGGCCAGGAGTGCGTCGGCGACGCGTTCACCACTTTCGTCGGCGTCACGTGGGACGAGTCGACGCTGGACGTCTACCCGATCAACCCGACCAAGGACACCTGGGAGCAGCTCAACGACCGTGTCGTGCAGTGCGTGATCTCGGACCCGGCCGGCCCGGTCACCGGATCGCTCAAGGGCGCTGCACGCTGACCTGAAGCTCGCCTCGGAAAAGGCCCCGCCGATCACTCGGCGGGGTCTTTTCGTTGCCTCGAGTTGCGCGACAAATGGGAAGGGTCCGGAACTCTGAGGAGTTCCGGACCCTTATTGGCTCCCCGGCTTGGACTCGAACCAAGAACCTGCCGGTTAACAGCCGGCTGCTCTGCCAATTGAGCTACCGAGGAATGTGCTCCGCTGCGCGGGCAACTCGACAAGCTTAGCAAACTCCGCGCGCTACTCGTGACACCGGGGACGCTTCTCCGTCCCTCGGGCGTGTCGCACTCAGTGCTGCGAATCCGCCTCGGCGTTCGGCACCCAGAGCAGGTCCTTGCCCACGCCGCGGGCGACGACATGCCCGCTGCGCAGCATGAGCGTCTCGGCGTTGAGTTCGCGGATGAAATCGGCATCGTTCGTGACGAGCAGGGCCGCCATACCCTGCTCCTTGCGTCTCCTCGTGATCGCGTCGAACACCACGGGACGCACCTCGAGATCGAGATTCGCGAGGGGTTCGTCAGCGATGAGCACCTGGGGCTCGAGGATGAAGGAGCGCGCGATCGCGACGCGCTGCCGCATGCCCGCGCTCAGCTCGTACGGGAACTTCGCCGCCGTGCCCAGCGGCAGGTGCAGTTCGTCGAGAAGTGTGGCCACGCGGATCGACAGCGCCTTGGAGTTCACACGCTTCTCACGCATGAGGATCGGCTCGGCGATCACCTCGTTCACGGTGAGCCTCGGTGGCAGATCACCCCCGGCGCCCTGCGGCACGAAACCCGTGCGATACGTGAGGATGCGGTGCTTGCGCCCGGGGCGACGCACGTCCACTCCGCAGACGTGCGCGCTGCCGCCGACGACTCGCACCGAAGGATCGGTGGACCCCGCGAGAGCGGCCACCAGCGTCGACTTCCCCGAGCCCGTGGGACCGGCGACGCAGATCAGGTTCCCCGGCGCGAGCGAGAACGTCACGCCGTCGACGGCGCGCGTCGGCAATCCGTGCCCGATACGGTCGATGACCAGATCGGAGCACTCGATCGCGTTCTGAGATTCCGGCCGTCGAGACATGACTCCATCCTGCCGTGCCTCGGGATGCGAGCCGCGTTACGACTCGGCGAACCTCTGACGCTCCGCGTCGATGTCCCGCAAGCGCATCCGCAGCGCTCGCCCGCCGTCGGAGTCGGCCGGTACGCGCTGCACGGCGCCGAGCATCTCCTGCTTCTCATGCTCGAGCTGGCGCAGGATGAGTCGGCGGGCGAGATCGGCGACGGTCGCTACCGCGCGCTCCTCATCCCGGGCAGGGAACGGGGTCATCAGCAACTCCCCACCGAGCGATCGGTAGGGCTCGCGGACGCTGTTGACGGCGTCGGTGACCCACCCCGCCCTGGTGCGATCCGGCGCAGCGGCCACGGCTTCACGCACCGCGTCGAGTCCCGCCGTGCGGAACGGTGTGCTGAGCGCCCGGTTGAGCAGCGCCTGGTCGACCTGATGGCCGTACTGCAGCGCGCCCATCAACGCATCCCGTTCCACGGCCACATCGGGCGACCGGGGAAGACTCGCCAGTGTCACCGGGGCGATACCGGGCGCGCCCGTCGCCGGATCGATCGGCGCCTGCTGCTCTCGGCGCGCAGGAGGCGCAGTCTGGCCACCGCGCGAAGAACGCTCGACCTCGGTGTGCACCTCTGTCGGGTCCATCCCGAGGCGCCGGGCGAGCACGCGCTCGTATCCCGGACGCAGCAGGCGGTCGCGGATCTCGGCGACGATCGGCGCGGCTCCGCGCAGCGCGCCCACGCGACCCTCGACGGTCGAGAGATCGAACCCGGCGAGCTTGCGGTCCATCGCGAACTCGAACATCGGCACCTTGGTGTCCATCAGACCGCGTACCGCGGCGTCGCCGCGCTGCAGGCGCAGGTCGCAGGGGTCGAGGCTGTCAGGAGCGACCGCGACGAAGGTCTGCGCGTTGAAGCGGTCATCCTCGGTGAACGCCCGCAGTGCCGCTTTCTGCCCGGCCTCGTCGCCGTCGAAGGTGAACACGACCTCGCCCGAAGCGTTGTCGTCGCCCATCACGCGCCGCAGCACCTTGATGTGCTCGGTGCCGAAGGCCGTGCCACAGGTCGCGACCGCGGTCGTGAGGCCGGCCAGGTGGCACGCCATCACGTCGGTGTATCCCTCGACGACCACGACCCGACGGGGGTCTCCGCGGGCGATGTCGCGCTTCGCGAGATCGAGCCCGTAGAGCACCTGGGCCTTCTTGTAGATCGGGGTCTCCGGGGTGTTCAGGTACTTCGGTCCCTGGTCGTCATCGAAGAGCTTGCGGGCACCGAAGCCGATCGTCTGGCCGGACACGTCGCGAATCGGCCACACGAGCCGGCCGCGGAAGCGGTCGTAGACGCCGCGCTGACCGGTCGAGACGAGCCCGGCGTTGCTGAGCTCCTCCCGCGTAAAGCCCTGCGCGGTGAGAGCCTTCAGCATCCCGTCCCACCCACGCGGCGCGAAGCCGACACCGAAGTGGGCCGCCGCACCGGCGTCGAAGCCGCGCTCGCCCAGGAAACGTCGTCCTGCCTCGGCATCCGGAGAGAGCAGCTGCGCACGGAAGAACTCCGCAGCCGCCGTGTTCGCGGCGTACAGCCGGCTGCGTCCGCTCGTCTCGGGGGCGGCGCCCCCGTCCTCGTAGTGCAGCGTGTAGCCGATGCGTCCGGCCAGCCGCTCGACCGCCTCGGTGAAGCTGACGTGGTCCATCTCCCGCAGGAAAGAGTAGACGTCGCCCGATTCACCGCAGCCGAAGCAGTGGTAGTAGCCCACCTGCTGGCGCACGTGGAAGCTCGGGCTCTTCTCGTCGTGGAACGGGCACAGGCCCTTGAGCGATCCGACGCCGGCGGACTTCAGTGCGACGCGCTCGCCCACGATGTCGGCGATGTTCGTGCGCGCCTTGACCTCATCGACGTCCGCCTGCCGGATACGGGGCATCAGCCGACCCCTTCGACGACGGCCTGCCTTTCGGCGCTCCCGTGTGCACCGGGACGCGGATGCCTGGCATGCCGCGGCGTCCAGATGCCGACCTCGGCCGGATCGATCTCGCCGACGAGGCGGTTGTGCCAGTCGATCGCGCTCTGATCCGTCAGGCTGGCGATCTGATCGACGATGACACGGGCACGCTCGGCGTCGCTGGTCGCGTCGACGAAGTCGGCGGCGAAGGCCGGCTCGAGCACGTCGGCGCCCGCCGACCACAGCGCGTCGGTCGACCACAGCACATCCGCGAGCCGCTTGAGCACGCGGCGCTGCTCCTTGTACACGCCCTTGCGAGCCTCGATCGTCACGATCGCCTGCCCCATGATGCCCTTGAGCACCGCGATCTCGACCTCGATCACGCGAGGCACGACCACGTGCGCGTTGTAGCGGACGAGCGCGGGACCGGCATAAGCCTCGCGCGTCGCCGAGACCGACGCACGAGCGAAGCGCCCGATCAGGTCGCTGGTGAGGTTCTTCAGGCGCGCGAGGTCGCGGCGCGAGCGGTCGAAGGATTCCAACCACATCGACTGCGAGGCGAGGCGGTAGAGCGCATCGGCCAATTCGTCGCGGGTGAAGTCGTAGCCGACCCACTGCTGGATGCGGCCGAGAAGCGCATCGTGCTCCCGAGGGTCCGACAGCTGGGAGACATCGACGTAGCCGTTCACGATCGCGTCTTCGAAGTCATGGACCGAGTAGCCGATGTCGTCCGAGAGATCCATGATCTCGGCTTCGATGCAGCGCAAACGCCCCGGCGCTCCCTGGCGCATCCACCGGAAGACGGCCTCGTCCTCGGGGTAGACGCCGAACTTCAGGCGCCCACCGGGGTCGGGCACGGGACTGTCGACGGTCCACGGGTACTTGCACGTGGCATCGAGGCTGGCGCGTGTGAGGTTCAGTCCGACGGAACGGTCATCCGCGTCGAGGACCTTCGCCTCCAGTCGGGTGAGGATGCGCAGCGACTGCGCGTTGCCCTCGAACCCGCCGATGTGCTCGGCCCATTCGTTCAATGCCCGCTCGCCGTTGTGACCGAACGGCGGATGCCCGAGATCGTGGCTCAGGCAGGCGGTGTCGACGACGTCTTCCGAGACGCCCAGCGCCGTGGCGAGCTCTCGGCCGACCTGGGCGACTTCGAGCGAGTGGGTGAGCCGGTTGCGCGCGAAATCGGCCGTGCTGGCAGGGCTGAGCACCTGCGTCTTGGCCGCGAGTCGGCGCAGTGCGGCCGAATGGAGCACGCGGGCTCGATCACGCGCGAAATCGTTGCGCTCCGAGCGGTGGGTCTCCGCGACGAAACGCTCGGCGTCGCGCGGGTCGTAGCCGTCAGCACGCGCAGCGCCCCGACCGGTCGAAGCATCAACCACCACTGTTCTCGATCTCCGCTCCTCGCATCATCTCCGAGGTCGAGGCCGCGATCTCGCGCGACTCCAGCCACTTGTCCGGCAGTGCCGTGCGCTTGGCATGCCCCGCGCGGCCGCGCTGTCCCTCGGCGTCAGCGCCGGGATAGGGAGCGGAGTGGTCGAGACGGGCGAGCAGCTCGTCGATCTCGGCGAGGCTGGATGACGTGGCGAGGCCGGTGCGGATGTCGCCACCGACCGGATAGCCCTTGAAGTACCAGGACACGTGCTTGCGGATGTCGCGGCAGCCGCGATCCTCGTCCTCGAAGAACTCGACGAGCAGTTCCGCGTGCCGCTTGAAGGCGTCGGCCACGAAACCGAGTGTCGCATCGACCGTCTTGCCCTCGCCGCCGAACGCCGTGGCCAGCTCGCCGAAGAGCCAGGGGCGACCGAGGCATCCTCGGCCGACGACGACGCCGTCGCAGTCGGTCTGCTCCATCATGCGCACGGCGTCGTCCGCCGACCAGATGTCTCCATTGCCGAGCACCGGGATGCTCGTGACAGCCTGCTTGAGTTCACCGATCGCGTTCCAGTCGGCGTGCCCGGAGTAGTACTCACCTGCCGTGCGCGCATGCAGCGCGATGGCGGCCACTCCCGCGTCCTCGGCAGCGCGCCCTGCGTCGAGGAAGGTGAGGTGGTCACGATCGATGCCCTTGCGCATCTTGACCGTGAGAGGGATGTCGCCGGCGGCCTTCACGGCCTGCGTGACGATGTCGGAGAACAGCGAGCTCTTCCAGGGAAGTGCTGCTCCCCCGCCCTTGCGCGTGACCTTGGGCACCGGGCATCCGAAGTTCAGATCGATGTGATCGGCATGGTCCTCTGCGACGATGATGCGCACCGCGTCGGCGATCGTCTTCGGGTCGACGCCGTAGAGCTGGATCGAACGCGGCGTCTCGGACTCGTGGTGGCGGATCAGTCGCATGGTCGTCTCGTTGCGCTCGACGAGAGCACGCGAGGTGATCATCTCGCTGACGTAGAGTCCTGCGCCGTACTCACGGCAGAGACGGCGGAAAGCGGTGTTCGTGATCCCCGCCATGGGCGCGAGGACGACCGGCACGTCGAGGTCGATGGGACCGATGCGAAGTGTGCGTGCGGAGGCGGTGGCGAGAGTCATGTCCCCTCTATTCTCCCAGACGCGGAGCCCCTGGTGCCCCATCGACCTAAGCTGTGAAGTATGACCGATTCTGCGCTCCGTTCGATCCCGTTCACCGACGCCCAGGGCAACGAGAAGACCCTCGACGATCTCGGTGCCGATGTGGTTCTGGTGGTGAACGTCGCCTCGAAGTGCGGCCTCACCCCGCAGTACGAGCAGCTCGAGGAGCTGCAGCGGTTGTACAGCGACAGGGGCTTCTCCGTCGTGGGCTTCCCCTGCAATCAGTTCTTCGGCCAGGAGCCGGGCTCCGTGGACGAGATCCTGGAGTTCTGCTCCACCACCTACGGCGTGAGCTTCCCCGTCAACGACAAGGTCAAGGTCAACGGCCGGAACGCCTCCGACCTCTACAAAGCGCTGAAGGAGGCCCCGGACGCCGGTGGCAAGGCCGGCCGCGTGGAGTGGAACTTCGAGAAGTTCCTGGTGCTCCCCGACGGCGATGTGCTCCGCTTCCGTCCGAAGCAGAAGCCCAACGATCCCGAGATCGTCAGCGCGATCGAGGCCGCGCTCACCCGCTAGACGGCTGCGGACAGACGAAGCCCCTCCTGACTGTTCGAGAGTCAGGAGGGGCTTCGTGTATGCGGATGCGCTCAGACGGCGGCGGATTCCTCGGCGGCCTCGTCGCGCTTGGCCCACAGGTCTCGCAGCACGTTCTCGAAGGCGGCGGGCGGCTGAGCGCCGCTGATGCCGTACTGGCCGTCGATCACGAAGAACGGCACGCCCTGGATGCCGTAGGCGCGTGCCTGGTCCTGATCCTGGCGCACGTCCGGGAGGTGACGAGCTGACTCGAGCGCTTCGCGTGCCGCGTCGGCGTCGAGGCCCACTTCGGCAGCGAGCTCGACGAGGTCGTCGATGCGCCCGACGTGCTTGCCCTCGGTGAAGTAGGCGGACATCAGCCGCTCCTCCATTTCGTGCTGCACGCCCTCCGCCTTTGCGAAGTGCAGGAGCTCGTGCGCCTTGACCGTGTTCGTGTGCTGCAGCAGGTCGAAGCGGTACTCGAGACCGGCGTTCTTGGCCACGCCGGTGACGTTGGAGAGCATCTGCTCGACCTGGTCACGCGGCATGCCCTTGTGGCCTGCCAGGAAGTCGATCTCGTCGCCGTCGAAGTCGACGGGAGTGTCGGGGGAAAGCTCGAAGGAGTGGAACGTCACCCTCACTTCTGGGGCATCGTCATCGCCGGCGACGGCTTCGAGGCCCTTCTCGAGGTTGCGCTTGCCGATGTAGCACCACGGGCACGCGATGTCGGACCAGATGTCGATAGAGATAGGTTCGCTCACATCTTCATCCAACCCCATGCGCCTATGAGTTATTCCGTCCTTCCCCGCCATGGCCCGAGATGTAGCACACTGAGCGCCCTTCGTCTCGTCGCTGCGCTCCTCGCTCAGGAGCCGCTCCCTGAGCGAGCGAAGCGAGACGAAGGGCGCACCGCCGCACCTGCGCACCCGCCGCTCCCTGAGCGAGCGCCGCGAGACGAAGGGCGCACCGCCGCACCTGCGCACCCGCCGCTCCCTGAGCGAGCGCAGCGAGACGAAGGGCGCACCTCCTGTGGACAGCGCGTTCCTTGCTCCCGGAAAGCCGATAGCGTCCTCGGATGCCGTTCGTCTACATCCTCCAGTGCCGCGATGGAAGCTTCTACACCGGAAGCACGCTCGACCTCGAACGGCGTCTCGCGCAGCACCAGTTCGGTGAAGGATGCGACTACACGCGACGACGTCGTCCCGTCGAGCTCGTGTGGAGCTCAGAATTCTCACGCATCGAGGAGGCGTATGGATGGGAGCGCCGCATCCATGGATGGACTCGAGCCAAGAAGCTCCTCCTCATCGAGGGACGCTATGACGAGCTGCCGGGCTGGAGCAAACGCCAACGCGACGCGACCGGCACCGACTGACGCCCTTCGTCTCGTCGCTGCGCTCCTCGCTCAGGAGACATACTGCCCGCACCCTGAGCGAGCGAAGCGAGACGAAGGGCTCCACACTTCTCGCTCAGAGACACAGTCCATGGGTAGGATTCTCGGATGCTCTCCGCCTCCGATCCCCTGCCCCTGAGGCCGGAACGGATACTCGTCGCGGGGATCACCGGTTCGGGCAAGACCACGCTCGCAGGCCGCATCGGTGAGATGTGGGGGCTCCGCCACGTCGAGATCGACGCCCTGTTCCACGGCCCGAACTGGACGCCGCGTCCGGAGTTCCTCGATGACGTACGGGCGTTCGCCGCCGAGGACCGCTGGATCACCGAGTGGCAGTACACCAGCAAAGGCACGGACGAGATCATGACTCCGCGCGCCCAGCTCGCGATCTGGCTCGACTACCCCTGGCCTGTGGTGCGCGGTCGACTGCTCCGCCGCACGCTGAGTCGCAGCATCCGTCGCACCGAGATGTACAACGGGAACGTGGAGAAGCCGCTCCGTCAGCTCCTGAAGACGCGGGACCCCTCCGGCAACATCCTGGCGTGGCAGACCAAGACGCGTTTCTTCTGGGGGCAGCAGATGCCGGTGAAGCGCGAGCGCTTCCCGCATCTCACGATCGTGCGCCTGCGCCATCCGCGTGAGACGGAGCGGTGGCTGCGCGCTCAGGCCGAAGCGTCGGGAGCGTCGGTCGCCCCGCCGAAGCGGCGGTCGCGCGACAGGTAGACGCCGATCGCGCGCCACAGCTCCTCGCGCGAGAAGTCCGGCCAGAGCGTGTCGAGGAAAACCATCTCGGCATAGGCGGACTCCCAGAGCAGGAAGTTGGAGGTGCGCTGCTCCCCCGAGCTGCGCAGGAACAGGTCGACATCCGGCATGTCCGGCACGTACAGGTGCCGGCGGATCATCTTCTCGCTGATCGCGTTCGGCTTCACGCGTCCGGCAGCGACATCGGCGGCGATGGACCGCATCGCATCGACGATCTCGATGCGACCGCCGTAGTTCACGCACATCGTGAGCGTCAGGGTGTCGTTGCCGCGGGTGAGCTGCTCCGCGTACTGCAGTTCCTTGATGACGCTGCCCCAGAGACGAGGCTTGCGCCCCGCCCAGCGCACACGCACGCCCCATTCGTTGAGCTGATCGCGTCGACGGTGCAGCACGTCACGGTTGTACCCCATGAGGAAGCGCACCTCCTCGGGAGAGCGTGCCCAGTTCTCGGTCGAGAAGGCGTACACCGAGAGGTGCTTGACTCCGGCCTGGATCGCGCCGGCGACCACGTCGAGCAGCACTTCCTCGCCGGCCTTGTGGCCTTCGATGCGGTTGAGGCCGCGCCGGTTCGCCCATCGTCCGTTGCCGTCCATCACGATCGCCACGTGCTCGGGGACGGCAGGGAACGTGGGCGGATACACACCCGTCCAGTCGAGGGGGCGGTACGCCACGGCGTCTTTGTGCGTGAACGGCTGGGGACTCACCGTGCTCCTTCTCGAGGGATGTCGGACACATGGGCGAGCGAACGGATGCCGCGCTCCAAGTGCCATTGAGCGTACGCGGCGACCAGGCCCGATGCGGCGGCGGTATCGGCGTGCGGCGCCGCATCGATGGCATCCCACTCTCCCCGCATCAGCGAGCGCAGCAGCGCGAGGGTCTTCTCGGCGACACGCGGGCTGCCGGCCGGTGCGCAGTCGCTGCAGATGAGACCACCCAGCTGTGCGACGAACGTCGTGTGCGGACCGGGAGCGGCACACCGGGCACAGTCCTCCAGCGACGGCGCCCAGCCCGACAGCGCCATGACCCGGAGCAGATAGGAGTCGAGGATGCTGCGCGGGACATGCTCGCCCCGCGAGAGGGCACGCAGGCCGCCGACGAGCAGCAGATACTGGTCGGAGGTGGCCTCGGAATCGCTGAGCCGGTCCGCGGTCTCGACCATCGCGTTCGCCGCGGTGTAGCGGTCGTAATGCGCCGCGATCTCGGAGCCGTAGGAGCCGAGGGACTCCGCCTGCTGCACGATGTCGAGCGATCGCCCCTGGTACAGCTGCACATCGGCGACCATGAACGGCTCCAGCCGGGAGCCGAACTTCGACGAGGTGCGGCGCACGCCCTTCGCGACGGCGCGGAGCTTGCCGTGACGTCGGGAGAGCATGATGACGATGCGATCCGCCTCACCGAGCTTGTGAGTGCGCAGGATCACCGCTTCGTCTCGGTAGGTGGGCACTGTTCGATTATCCTCCGTGCGCGAGAATAGAGGCGTGACCGAACCGCTCTTCTCCATTCCGCTCTGGGCGGATCTGCTCGGCGTCGGCCTCGGTGGCGTGCAGGGCGCGATGTTCGCATCGGGGTTCCAGGGCCAGCGACGGCTCGACTGGCTGGGCGTGGCGATCATCGGCATCATGATCGGGATGGGCGGCGGTCTGATCCGCGACATCCTGCTCGGGCAGACACCGGCGACCCTGCAGAGCAACTGGTATCTGTTGACGGCCACGGGTGCGGCCCTGCTCGGGATGCTGCTGGCGGGTCTCTTCAACCGACTGAACACCGTCATCGTGGTGCTCGACGCCGTCGTGATCGGGATGTTCGGGGCCTTCGGCACGAGCAAGGCCATCGCCTTCGGCATCCCGCCCGTCCCCGCCGTCTTCATCGGCGTGTGCGCGGCCGTCGGCGGGGGCGTGCTGCGCGACATGCTCATGGGCCTGCCGACGTCGATCATGCACGTCGGGTCGCTCTACGCCGTGGCCGCAGGTGCCGGCTGTGCGTTCATCGCCGTGGCGAACGCCCTGGCGATGCCGATCACCCTGGCTGCCGTGATCGGGATCGTCGTGACGGCCGTCATCCGCGTGCTCGCGGTCAGCTTCGACGTCTCCCTGCCGGAGCAGCGGCGCCTGTACCGTCGCAAGGTCGCCGCCGAGACCGGCGCGATCGCGATCGTCAAGCCCGGCGTCGACCTCTAGGCCCCCTCCGTCTCGTCGCTTCGCTCCTCGCTCAGGGAGCGGGACTCCGTCCGCTCAGGGAGCGGGAGTCCGCACCCTGAGCGAGCGGAGCGAGACGAAGGGCGTCCGGCTCAGACGGCCGCGAGCTCCTGCTGGCGGGTGCGGATCGAACGGTTCACGCCCGAGACGATCGCCTTGAGCGACGCGGTCGAGATGTCGCCGTCGATGCCGACGCCCCACAGGCGCTGGTCGCCGACCTGCAGCTCGACGTAGGCCGCGGCCTGCGCGTCGCCGCCGGCACTGAGAGCGTGCTCGACGTAGTCGTAGACCGTGATGTCGAAGCCCTGTCCGCGCAGCACCTCGACGAAGGCCGCGACCGGACCGTTGCCGTTGCCGCTGACCGAGACCTGCTGGTCGTCGTCGCGCAGCACGACATCGAGTACGACATCGCCCGACATGTCGCTGCGGGTCTGCGTCGCGAGCAGTTCGAAGCGGCCCCACTTGGCCGCGGTGTCGGCGGCCGGGAGGTACTCGTCGTTGAAGATCGACCAGATCTGCTCGCTGGTGACCTCGCCGCCCTCGGCATCCGTCTTGGCCTGCACCACGCCCGAGAACTCGATCTGCAGCTTGCGGGGCAGGTCGATCGCATGGTCCGCCTTCAGCAGGTAGGCGACGCCGCCCTTGCCGGACTGCGAGTTGACGCGGATGACGGCCTCATACGAGCGGCCCAGGTCCTTCGGATCGATGGGCAGGTACGGCACGGCCCACTCGATGTCGTCGACCGTGACGCCCTCGGCCTCGGCACGCACGGCCATGGCCTCGAAGCCCTTCTTGATCGCGTCCTGGTGCGATCCGCTGAACGCGGTGAAGACCAGGTCTCCCGCCCAGGGGCTGCGCTCGGGCACCGGCAGCTGGTTGCAGTACTCGACCGTGCGCTTGACCTGGTCGATGTCGCTGAAGTCGATCTGCGGGTCGATGCCCTGCGTGAACAGGTTGATGCCCAGCGCGACGATGTCGACGTTGCCCGTGCGCTCACCGTTGCCGAAGAGGCAGCCCTCGATACGGTCGGCACCGGCCATGTAGCCGAGCTCGGCGGCGGCGATCGCGGTGCCGCGGTCGTTGTGCGGGTGCAGCGACAGGATCACGTTCTCGCGGTGGGCGAGGTGGCGGCTCATCCACTCGATCGAGTCGGCGTAGACGTTCGGCGACGCCATCTCGACGGTCGCGGGCAGGTTGATGATGACCTTGCGGTCAGGGGTGGGCTCGAAGACCTCGATCACCTGGTTGCAGATGTCGACGGCGAACTCGAGCTCGGTGCCCGTGTAGCTCTCGGGCGAGTACTCGTAGTAGACCTTCGTGTCCGGGATGGTCTTCTCGAACTGGCGGCACAGCCGAGCGCCCTCGAGCGCGATGTCGATGATGCCCTGCTTGTCCGTGCGGAACACGACCTCGCGCTGCAGCACGCTCGTGGAGTTGTACAGGTGCACGATGGCCTGCTTGGCGCCGGCGATCGACTCGTAGGTGCGGGCGATGAGGTGCTCGCGTGCCTGGGTCAGCACCTGGATGGTGACGTCGTCCGGGATCAGGTTCTCTTCGATGAGCTGACGCACGAAGTCGAAGTCGGTCTGGCTCGCCGACGGGAAGCCGACTTCGATCTCCTTGTAGCCCATGCTGACGAGCAACTCGAACATGACGCGCTTGCGCTCAGGCGACATCGGGTCGATGAGAGCCTGATTGCCATCGCGGAGGTCGACAGCGCACCAGCGGGGCGCCTCGGTGATGCGGGCGTCGGGCCACGTGCGGTCAGGCAGGTGGACGTTGATCTGCTCGTGGAACGGCCGGTACTTGTGGATCGGCATCGCGGACGGGCGCTGAGTGTTCTGCATGATGGGGCTTCTTCTCTTCGTCAGGGTAAACGGGCCAACACAAGCGCCGCGACGAGGAAGGCCCTAGCTTTTAGGACTCGTCGCGGCAGCTAAGAAGAAGCAGTCCGCCGAAAGGCATGTGGTCATGGTAGCAGGGAAGCTGAAACCGATTCGACGATGTTGAGACGATCGGCACGAGACCGACACTCTCAGTCATGAGTACATCGCAGCGTCGCCTGGTCCTCGCCTCGGCATCCCTCGCCGGGCTCCTCGCGCTGAGCGCGTGCGCAACGGGGCCGGGGGGCTCCCCTGCGCCGACCAGCACGACGGTCTCGTCCGATCAGCTCCTGGAGACAGCACAGCCCGGCCTCCCGAACGGGCGCGTGATCGCGACCGGAACGGTGATGGACGTCGACGGCGACGTGCAGCTCTGCCTCGGCGCCGTCGCGGAGTCGTATCCGCCGCAGTGCACCGGCATCCCACTGGACGACTGGACGTGGGACGGCGTCGACGGCAGCGAGACCAGCGGTGACGTGACGTGGGGAACGTATGCCGTCTACGGCACATACGACGGCGAGCGGTACCTCAACACCGATCCGCCCATCATGCTCGCCCTCTACGACCCGATCCGACCGGAGGACCCCACGGATGGTGTCGATGGCACGACCGCCGAGGCCGAGCTCACGACGATCCAGGATGACATCGCGGCACGTCTGGGCCAGGACGCGCTGAGCATCTGGACCGATCGTGGCTACGTGTGGCTGCAGGTTGTGTGGGACGACGGAACGATCCAGGATGCCGCGGATGCCGAGTTCGGCGACGGTGTCGTGGTGGTGACGTCGGCGCTGCGCGAGATCGACTGACCTACGGGATCAGCGCGATCTTGCCGCCGGGGTGACCGGTCGCGAGGAACCGGTGGGCTTCCGGTGCCTGATCCAGCGGATAGGTCCGCGCCACGGGGACGACGAGATCGCCGTTCTGCGCGAGCGCCGTCAGCTCACCGCGCACCTCATCGCGGAACGTCGCGCTGGCGGGCATTGAGCCGGCGATCGCAAGGATGCCGGCCTCGGACGCACGTCCGAAGGCAGCGATCGTGAAGATACGTCGGGGGTCGGCGACGAGCTCGAGAGATGTGTCGATGGCTTCGTCCGTGCCGACCGCGTCGAGAGCTGCCGAGAGCGGGGCGCCAGCGGCCTGTCGCACCCGGTCGAGCAGCCCGACACCGTAGCGGACCGGGATTCCGCCAAAACGACGGATCTCGGCGAAGCGCTCCTCACTGGCCGTGCCGATCACGCGGATGCCGCGGAGGTGCGCCTGCTGCAGCACGCTGACGCCCACCGCACCCGACGCGCCGTGGAGCAGGATCGTCTCCCCCGGCGCAGCGCCGACGACGGAGAGCATCTCGGCCGCGGTGGTGCCGGCGAGCAGGAGGTTCGCTGCCTCAGGATGCGTAAGCGTCGTGGGTTTCGCGAACACCTTTGCCGCGGGAACCGCGATGTCGGTCGCGTATCCTCCGTAGATGCGGAAGGCGACGACCTCGTCACCGATCTCCGCGTCACCGGAGCCGATGCGCGTGCGCGGTCCGATAGCCGTGATCTCGCCCGAGATCTCGTACCCGATCGGCACAGGGAACTCGAGGCCAGCGCGTGGGGCGGCGACGTGCTTGGCGTCGGCCGGATTGACGCCTGCCGCGTGGACGCGGATCGTGACCTCGCCCTCGGCGGGCTCCGCAACGTCATACTCCTCGAAGGTCCAGGCCTCCGGAGCTCCTGCCGTCGTGGCAATCCAGTGCTGGGCCATGGTCGCGCCTCCTGTGAAGATCGGTGCGTCCATCATCTCGCGGAACCCCGAACCAGAAGACGGTGACGTTCCGCTTTCAACGAAACGCCACCGTCTGCGACTTCCTCTCGCATGCCCCCCGGATTCGAGAGTGAAGCCTTCGCCTCTGCCCCACTGCCCTTACCCCCCGGTAGGGACAGGCGTGGCCAGTTGCGATCCACCCGGTCGTCGGGGACGAGGGCAATCGTTTCCTCGACGGCCGAGTGGCTCACTAAAACGGTAGGCCGTCTACCCCCCTGAGAGCAAAGTCCAACGCATGGATTAACTCGTATGTCAGGTATTCGCGTCTCGCGCAATGCGCCCTGTCCACGGCGCTTCGGTCGTGGACTCCGCCTCCGAAAATACGCCGTGTCACCCGGTCGTGCGAGGTGCAGGGCGTGCGGCCTCGACAGCCTGTCGCGCCTCGGCCGCTCCTTCGCTCTCTCCGAGCCCGAGCTCCCTCTCCAGCTTCTTCCGTGCCCGGCTGAGTGTCGTCCACACGGACGCCTGGGAGCAGCGGAGCAACTCGGCGATCTCCCCGGCCGAGAGCTGATCCCAGTACGCCAGCATCACGATGCGGCGCTCGCGCTGTGTCAGCGCCTTGACGACCGCGTGGCGCACGGCGAGGGTGTCGAGCATGTCGTCGTCACCCGGCGCCGCATACACGGCATGGACCGTCTCCATCGCGCGCGCACGGGCACGCCGGCTGCGCTCGCGATCCTTGAGCTTGTTGTCCGCAGCTCTGATCAACCAGATGAGGCCGAGGGGTTTCGCGGCATCGAGTTTGCGCCAGGCCAGGAGGAACACATCCGAAACGATCTCCGTCACTTCGGAGTCGTCCTCGACCACACACTCGACATGACGTTGCACGGGTGCCCAGAGTGTGTCGTAGATCTCTTTGAAGATCGCTTCTCTCTGCGTGCTGCGGGCCTCCGACCGGCCGCTCATCCGACCAGTCCTTCGAGGTCCCAGAGCTGATACCCCATGATCGCTCCCGCCGGGAGCAGATCGTCACCCTTGATCACGTTCCGCTCGAGACCCACGATGCGTCCGGTATCGGTCGAGACGAAGACCACATCGCTGACCGCGCCGTCCGCAGACAGCACGCGCAGACCGGTGACCGGTCGCCCGAGACGATCATTCGTCACGGGAACGATCCCGACATCGCCTGCTTCCTCGATGATGGTCAGGAGGGCGGCGTGCTGCGCGTTCGTCAGCGTCCACTGCCCGAGCAGGGTTGTGATCGCCGTCACGACCTCGAACGCGGACGCATCTCGGGGCAACTGCAGAGCGTCGAGTGCCTCGCGCATCGCTGCCAGGGACTCCCCCGGTGGATCCGTCACCGGAGTGAGGAATTCCCCGGGCAGCATCGGGAACTCCTCGGTCGATCCGGACGTGGGTATCTGCGAATGCGAGTACCACTCGGCGTCGTTCGGGTCCTGTTCCGCGCTGTTCACGATGACCACGTGACCGGATCCGTCGGCCTCCCAGGAGATGGTCGAGAGCTGCGTGAAGACGCGGAGCTCTCCGGTGCCGGCGTCGACGGAGAAGTTCCAGGATGCCGTCTTGACGAAGCGCCTCGGCTCGACGGGCCCGGCGGATGCCGCCAGCTCCGTGTGCGCGTCTTCCACGACCTCGGCGACAGTCGGCAAGAGGGCGGATGACGAGAGCGCTGCTCCTGCGCGCGCCGTCGTCTGCGGCATCATCACCACGGCTGCGACGATCACGGATGCGGTGGCGAGTGCCAGCCCCGATGCCCAGCCGATGACCATCGTTCGACCCCGGCGCTGCGGGCGCTGATCGGTACGCAGGATGCGGTCGCGAGCCAGCAGCGCCGCTGCGTTCGGCTTCGCGTCCGCAGCGGTGCGCGCCGGTGCCGCCGCGCGCAGCATCGTCTCCAGAGACGCGTTCTCTGGCACTGAGTTCTCCACGTTCACTTCACTGACTTCGAACCGCGCGAACCTTCTCTGCGGCGCACGGATGGGGTCTGACCGAGATCAATCGCCGATCTGACCGCTCAGAGGATGCAACGGATGTTCGTCACCGTACCAGTCGTGTTCTGGTAGGTGCCGGCGCTGATCGACTTGAGCACGGTCGCTCCGTTGCGCGCCTGCGCCGTTCCTGACGAGCGTGCATTCGCGACCGACTTCACGGTGAAGCTCGAGGGGATGCTGTGGATCCCGCACGTCCCGAAACTGAGGAAGTTGCCGTCGGCGAATGCCGCGTTGAAGGCGCAGATCTTGCCTGTCGCACAGCCGGCGACCGCCCGCGCCGACACGCCTGATGCGACCGGAACGGTCATCTCCATGTCGAGTTCCGGCCACACTGCATGGTTGCTGTCGATCAGGACGCCACCGGGAACCTCCGCCAGCATCTCGGCGATCGCAGGCTCCGGGACGATGACCGGCTCCGCGGCGGATGCGGCGGCCGGGACGGCACCGATCGCGAACACGGCCGCGAGCATCAATGTGAACATCACGCCTGTGCGCTTCATCGGATCACTCCACTCTCCACGTCCCACATCCGGTACGCGATGATCGCTCCCGCCGGGAAGACTTCGTCTGCGATGATCGCGGTCCGCTCGACTCCGACGATCCGTCCGGTGTCGAGCGACACGAGCACGACGTCCTTGGCGCCCTTGTCGGGCGTGAAGAACTGGATTCCGGCCACGGGGCGTCCGAGCCGGTCGGTGGAATCGCCGAGAGCCACTCCTTCCCCGGTCTCCTCGAGCAGCGCGAGGATCTCGCGATGCTGCGTGTTGGTGAGCGTCCACATGTCGAACGTCGAGGTGAGCGCCGATTCGATGTCGAAGGCGGTCGGGCCGGCAGGCATCCCGAATGCGGTCAGCAGAGCGACGATGTCGTCGCGCGAATCTCCGGGCATCTCGCTCCATGGCGGCACGAAGTCTCCGGGCGCCATGATCAGATCCGAGACGACGTCGCCGCTGCTGCTCACTTCGGCGCGATTGTTCGCGACCGCGTCGGTGGGGTCGTAAGGGACGCCGCGCACGATCGTCATGCGTCCGGAGCCATCGGGGCTCCAGGTCAGTTCGGACAGCTGTGGCGCGACATGCGTGCTCTCATCGACCACGTCGACCGAAAAGCCCCAGGAAGCCGCATTCACCTTGCGCAGAGGCACGGAGGGACCCGAGACGGCCGCGAGATCGGCATCCGCGCCCTCTACGATCTCCGCGATCGTGCTGGAGCCGTCGAAATGAAGCGGTGCCGGGGTGCCGGCGGAGGCCGTCTCCTGCGGCAGCAGCATGGCGACGGCGAAGATGGCCGAGGCGCCGACGGCGACGGCACCGGACGCCCATCCGATGGCGCGGGAATGAGGACGCTGCGCGGCGCGAGCCTTGCGCAGAATACGATCTCGGGTGGCGAGGGCGCGGGCATCGGGGGCCGCGTCACGCGGAGTGCGCGCCGGATCGGCCTCCGTCAATGCTCGTTCGAGCACAGCTTCGTCACCCCTCACGCTCACTCGCCCCCTCCAGGCCCAGCGCATCCCGCATCCGCTTCTCTGCGCGGCGCAACATCGTCCGCACGCTGCGGCGCGGATACCGCGTCAGCTCTGAGATCTCCCCCTCGGTGAGCCCGTCCCAGTATGCCAGCATGATGATACGCCTCTGACGCGAGGTGAGGACAGCCAAAGCGCGAAGGACACTGTCACGATCCGGCATCTGATCGGCAGAGAGGTCCGCTTCACCGGGCTCCTCAGAGGTTCCTGCCATGCCGTGGTGCACGGCATCGAGCACTGCCAGCCTGCTCGGCGCACGTCCCGTACGGGCGCGCAGTTCACGATCGGCCGCGCGGAACAGCCACACGCGACCCATCGGCTTGGCGACGTCCAACCGCGTCCAGGCTTCGAGGAACACGGCGGAGACGATCTCGGTGACCTCGTCGTCGTCCGCGACGGCACCTTCGATGTGATGACGTAGCGCCGCCCAGTTGGCGTCGAAGACTCGTGTGAAGACCTCGTCCTGCAGCGAGTTCGGGTCTTCGCTGCGGCCGGTCATTTCTGCGAGGTCGGCGGCCTTCCCGCCGCCGTCGATCCGTCTCTCGGGCTCATGTCAGAATCCGAGCCGGCCCAACTGCTTCGGGTCGCGCTGCCATTCCTTGGCGACCTTCACGTGCAGGCCGAGGAACACCCGGGTACCGAGAAGCTCCTCGATACCGCCGCGCGCGCGGGCGCCGACGTCGCGCAGCCGCTTGCCCTTGTGGCCGATGATGATCGCCTTCTGGCTGTCACGCTCGACGACGATCTGCGCGTGCACGTCGGTGAAGTCGCTGTCCTCACGCCGGGAGACCTCGTCGATGATCACGGCGATCGAGTGCGGCAACTCATCGCGAACGCCCTCGAGTGCCGCTTCGCGGATCATCTCGGCGATGCGGTCCTCCTGCGACTCATCGGTCGTGATCCCCTCTTCATACAGGGGCGGCCCCTTGGGCATCAGGCTGAGCAGCTCATCCGCGAGCACCTCGAGCTGATCGCGGGTGAGTGCCGAGAGCGGCACGACCGCCGCCCAGTCCTCACGCAGCGCATCGACCTCGAGCAGGCGCTCGGTGATGTCGTCTCGGCCCGCCGCATCGGTCTTGGTGACGATCGCGACCTTCTTGGCGCGCGGATACCCGTCCAGCGACGCCGCGATACGACGATCTCCCGGCCCGACCTTCTCCGTCGCGGGAACGCAGAACCCGATCACGTCGACGTCGCCGAGAACCTGATCGACGAGGTCGTTGAGGCGTTCGCCGAGCAACGTGCGCGGCTTGTGGATCCCCGGGGTGTCCACGATGACGAGCTGCCCCTCCGGGCGATTCACGATGCCGCGGATCGCGCGCCGCGTCGTCTGCGGCTTCTCGCTGGTGATCGCGATCTTCTCTCCCACCAGCGCGTTGGTCAGCGTGGACTTGCCCACATTCGGGCGCCCGACGAAGGTCACGAACCCACTTCGCGTCTGCTCAGTCATCGCGTCGCTCTCCCTCATCTTCTGTCGATTCCACATCGACGGCTGCTCGTTCGACGAACACCGTCGCAATTCCTCGTCCTCGCCCACGCGAGGCGCCCCCGGTCAACACCAGACCCTCGACCGTCGCCGTCGCGCCGGGCTGGGGCACCTGCCCGAGAGCCTTGCCGAGCAGTCCGCCGATCGAGTCGACATCTTCATCCTCGAGCTCGAGTCCGAAGAGATCGCCGACGTCTTCCAGCGAGAGACGGGCACTCACGCGGTAACGACCGTCACCGAGATCGACGAACTCGGCGGATACCTGATCGTACTCGTCGGAGATCTCTCCGACGAGTTCCTCGATCAGATCCTCGAGCGTCACCAGACCAGAGATCCCGCCGTGCTCGTCGATCACGAGACACACGTGCACCGCGTCGCGCTTCATCTGCTGCAGCAGCGTCTCGGCACGCATCGATTCGGGAACGAACGTCGCCGGTCGCGAGATCGGACGGATGGATGCCGTGCGCCACGCGTTCTCGTCGCGGAACGCGAACTGCACGAGATCCTTCAGATACAGCACGCCGACCACGTCGTCGGCATCGTCGTCGACGACCGGCATCCGGGAGACACCACGGTTCAGGAACAGCGCCATGGCCTCGCTCGTCGAAGCGGTCGCGTCCACCGTCACCATCTCGGTACGAGGAACCATCACCGCACGCACGAACTGATCGGTGAAGTCGAACACCGAGTGGATCAGGTCGCGGTCATCGGCTTCGATGAGGTCGTTGGACGCCGCCTCGTCGACCATGCTGAGCAGCTGCTCCTCCGAGCTGAACGAGCTGCGTCCGGCGCCGGGGGTGACACGGTTGCCCAGTGCGACCAGTCCCTGCGCGATCGGTCCGAGGAAGATCCGCAGTCCCCTGACCACCGGGGCGTTCGCGCGCAGCAGCCCGTCCGCGTGATCGCGCCCGAAGGTACGAGGGCTGGCTCCGACGAGCACGAAGCTGATCCCCGTCATCAGCACCGCGGCGGCGAGCATCGCCCACCAGATGTTGTCGAACAAGAACATGAAGGCGACGGTCACGAGCACGGCGGCGGCGGTCTCTGCCAGCACGCGGATGAAGGCGACCGAGTTGACGTGCGCATCCGGATCAGCGGCGATCCGCGCCAGCTGCCGAGCGTTGCGCCCCTCGCTGCCCATCTCCTCGAGGTCGGACCGCGACGAGACACCGAATGCCGCGTCGATGGCGGCCATCAGACCGCCGAAGGCGACGAGCAGAACGGCGCCGGCGAGGAGGAAGGCCGCCGTCATCGTCGACGTTCAGACGCGGCGAAGCCTTCGATGAGCTGCTTCTGGAGGCCGAACATCTCACGTTCCTCATCGGGCTCGGCGTGATCGAATCCGAGGAGGTGCAGCAACCCGTGGGTCGTGAGCAGGATCAACTCGTCCATCAGCGTGTGCTTGGCGGCCTGCGCCTGCGTCTCCGCGACCTGCGGGCACAGCACGATGTCGCCGAGCAGACCGGGGGCCGTCGGACGATCCTCCGTACCGGGACGCAACTCGTCCATCGGGAAGCTGAGCACGTCGGTGGGACCGGGCTCGTCCATCCACTGCACATGGAGCGCCTCCATGGCGCCCTCGTCGACGAGCACGATCGCGACCTCAGCGTCCGCGCTGACGTGCAGCTGCGCCAGGTTGTAGTCGGTCAGGCGCTGCAGCACGGTCTCGTCGACATCGATGGCCGACTCGTTGTTGATCTCGATCATGAGAGTCCTCGTTTCGGCGCGCGATCGCGCGGTCCAGGTCGTTGGGCGCCACGGCGGTCTGCACGGTTGGCGAACTCCGCCGCCTGCTCGCGCTCGAACCGCTGCGCTGTGCGTTTCTCGTCGTACTCGCTGTACGCGTCGACGATGCGTCCGACGAGCGAGTGGCGCACGACGTCGTCGCTCGTGAGCCGGGAGAAATGGATGTCGTCGATGCCGTCGAGCACGCGTGTCACGAGGCGCAGCCCCGACGATCCCTGCGGCAGATCGACCTGTGTGATGTCGCCGGTGACCACCATCCGCGTGCCGAAGCCGAGTCGCGTCAGGAACATCTTCATCTGCTCGGGAGTGGTGTTCTGCGCTTCGTCGAGCACCACGAACGAGTCGTTGAGCGTGCGTCCGCGCATGTAGGCGAGAGGGGCGACCTCGATCGTCCCCGACGCCATCAGGCGCGGCACGATCTCCGGGTCCATCATCTCGTTGAGCGCGTCGTAGAGCGGGCGCAGATACGGGTCGATCTTGTCGGTGAGCGTGCCAGGCAGGAATCCCAGCCGCTCGCCCGCCTCGACGGCCGGGCGCGTCAGGATGATGCGGCTGACCTCTTTGCGCTGCAGTGCCTGCACGGCCTTCGCCATCGCGAGGTAGGTCTTGCCGGTACCGGCGGGACCGATGCCGAACACGATCGTGTTCTCCTCGATCGCGTCGACGTACTCCTTCTGACCCAGCGTCTTGGGACGGATCACCTTGCCCCGCGTCGAGAGGATCGCCTCGCCCAGGACCTCGCTCGGGCGCGGGCCGCCATCACGGCGCAGCAGCCGCGCCGAGTTCGTCACGTCGCTCGGGGCCAGATCGTGCCCGGCCTTCGTCATCGCCAGCAGCTCATCGACGAGCTTCTTCGCGTTCGCGACCTCCGCGACGCCGCCGCTGAGCGTGATCTCGTTGCCCCGCACGAGCACCTGCACGTCGCGATGCTCCTTCTCGAGCATGCGGAGCAGGCGGTCCTGCGGGCCGAGCAGCTGCACCATGGCGACGCCATCGGCGTAGATCTTCTCGACGGCCTCGGGCTCACGCCCTCCCAGGCTGCGCTCGACCGGTTCGTGGTTGTCAGGCACCGACGCTCTTCTCGGTCAGTCCGCCACCCAGGATGTGAGCGTGGACGTGGAAAACGGTCTGTCCGGCGTTCGCACCGGTGTTGAAGACCAGACGGAAGTCGCCGTCGGGAGTGTGCTGAGCCGCCAGCTCCTTCGCGAACGCGACCAGTTCGGCGAGAAGTCCGGGGTCACCGGCCGCGAGTTCGGTCACGTCGCGGTAGTCCGCGGTCTTCGGGATCACCAGCAGATGCACCGGCGCCTGCGGCGCGATATCGCGCAACGCGAACAGCCGGTCGGTCTCGCCGATGATCTCGGCAGGGATCTCCCCGGTCAGGATGCGCGTGAAGATCGAGGGTTCCGTCATGGCTTCAAGTCTACTGACCACTGCGCACCGGGCGCGGGGGGACGCTCACCAGCGACCGAGCGCCACCGAGAGCACCGCGATCGCCGCAGGCCCGGCCGTCGACGTACGCAGCACGGTGTCGCCGAGCAGCGCGCGCTCGGCACCGGCCTCGGTGAGACGGGTCAGCTCCTCGGGAGCGATACCGCCCTCCGGGCCGACGACGAGCACGAGGTCACGGCCGTCGGCGACGATCTCGGACAGTCGCCCGGTCGCGGTCGGATCCAACAGCAGCACGCGTTGCGTCGCCGCCCTCTGCGCGAGCTGCGCGGTCGTGACGGGAGCACCGACGTCGGGCACCCAGGCACGATGCGCCTGCTTCGCGGCCCCGCGCACGATCGATGCCCAGCGCTCCCTGCCCTTCACGGCCTTGGCGCCCTCCCACCGTGAGACGCTGCGGCTCGCCTGCCAGGGCACGATCTCGTCGACGCCCAGTTCGCACGCCGCCTGGACAGCGAGTTCATCGCGGTCGCCCTTCGCCAGCGCCTGCACGAGCACGATGCGTGGCGCAGGAGCGGCCTGCTCCGTGCGCTCGGAGATCCGCACGTCGACCTTCCCGGGAGAGACCTCCTCGGCGACACCGGAGAGCCAGACTCCCCTGCCGTCGCCGATCGTGATCGCCTCGCCGACCCGCAACCGCCGCACGACCGCGGCATGCTTCGCCTCGGCGCCGGTCAACGAGACGACGTCTCCGACGGCCGCATCCGACGCCGATTCGAGCAGGAAGTGCAGCGCCATGGGTCAGTGCTGTCCGCGGAACCGGTCGCGCAGCTTGGAGAACAGCCCCTGCTGGAACTGGGCGAGCTGCGGGCCCGGTGCCTTCGCCTTCTTGGCGAAGTCCTCGATCAGCGCGCGTTGCGCGGAGTCGAGCTTCGTCGGCGTCACGACCTGCACGCCCACACGGAGGTCGCCGCGCTGCGTGCCGCGGAGCGGTGTGATCCCGCGCCCTTTGATGGTGAGCACGTCTCCGGACTGCACGCCGGGCCGGATTTCGAGGTCGACTTCGCCATCCAGACCCTGGATCGCGGTCTCGGTACCGAGGATCGCATCGGTCATCGAGACCTCGAGCGTCGCGAGCAGATCGTCGCCGTCACGGCTGAACGCGGCGTGCGGGTTGACCGTGACCTCGACGTACAGGTCGCCGTTGGGGCCACCGGCCTTGCCGACCTCGCCCGAGCCGGGCAGCTGCAGGCGAAGGCCGGTCTCGACGCCGGCCGGGATGTCGAGCGACACCGTGCGGCGCGAGCGCACCCGCCCCTGGCCACCGCAGGTTCCGCACGGGTACGGGATCGTGGTGCCGTAGCCCTCGCACGTGCCGCAGGGCTGCGAGGTGACGACGTTGCCGAGCAGGCTGCGCACCTGGCGCTGCACGTGGCCGGAGCCGCCGCAGATGTCGCAGGTGACCGGCGATGTGCCCTCCTGGCAGCAGGAACCCTGACACGTCTCGCACAGCACAGCCGTGTCGACGTCGATGTCACGGTGGGCGCCGAACACGACGTCACCGAGGTCGAGGGTGACACGGACGAGCGCGTCCTGGCCGCGCTCACGACGCGAGCGCGGCCGTCCGCCACGTCCGCCGCCCTGAGCGGCTCCGAAGAACGTCTCGAAGATGTCGCCGAAGCCGCCGAACCCTCCGAAGTTCCCGGCCGCGCCGTCTCCGCCGCCCATGTCGTAGCGACGGCGCGACTCGTCGTCGCTGAGAACGTCGTACGCGTGGGTGACGAGCTTGAACTTCTCCGCGGCATCCTCTCCCGGATTCACGTCCGGGTGCAGCTGCCGTGCCAGGCGTCGGTACGCCTTCTTGATCTCGTCGATGGAAGCGTCTCGGGACACCCCGAGAACCTCATAGTGGTCCGCCACAATCGCCTTTCTGCGTGTGTCTGTCGTCTGGGAGCCGCGTGTCAGCGGCTCGCCTCGTCTTCATCGAGCATCCGCGTCAGGTAGCGGGCGACCGCCCGTGCTGCCGCGAGGTTGCTCGGATAATCCATGCGCGTCGGCCCCATCACACCGACGCGAGCCATCCCGCTGGGGGCGGCATAGTTGCTCGCAACGATCGATGCCTCGCCGAGGCCGAACGGCGCGTTCTCGGTGCCGATGCTGGCCGCGAGGCCGTGCTCGTCGGTCACCATCTCACTCATCAGCCGCAGCAGGGTCACCTGCTCCTCGATGGCCTCGAGGAGCGGATGGATGCTGCCGCGGAAGTCCTGTTCCCGACGGGCGAGCGTCGCTGCACCCGCCATGACGAGCTTCTCTTGACGGAACTCGCCCAGCTCGTCGATCACGATCGCGGCGAGCGTGCGCAGTGCGGCATCGTTGGGTGTGTCCACCGTGGCGAGAAGGTTCTGGAGGCGGTCCGCTGCGTCACTGACGGCACGGCCGGTGATCAGCGCCGACAGTCGAGCGCGAAGCAGAGCGAGGTCCGCTTCATCGAGTTCGACCGGCAGCGGCGCCATCCGCTGCGAGACACCGCCGGCATCGGTCACGAGGACGATCAGGAGCCTGTTGGGCGCCAGGGCCACGAGTTCGAGGTGCGTGAGGTGCGCGCGGGCGAACGACGGGTACTGGGCCAGAGCCACCTGGCCGGTGAGCTGTGTGAGCACGCGCACCGTGCGCACCATCAAGTCGTCGAGGTCGGAGGGCTCGGCGAGGAACGACTCGATCGCCGAACGCTGCGCCGCCGACATGGGCCGGAGCTGGGCGAGGTGGTTGACGAAGACGCGGTAGCCCTTGTCGGTCGGAACCCGACCGGACGAGGTGTGCGGAGCCGTGATCAGCTCCTCGTCCTCGAGCAGCGCCATGTCGTTGCGGATCGTGGCCGCGGACACGCCGAACGAATGCCGGTCGACGATCGAGCGGCTGCCGACGGGTTCGTGGGTCTCGACATAGTCCTGCACGATCGCGCGGAGAACCTGGAGTCCTCGTTCTGTGACCATCGACTTCCCCTTCCGCTGGCACTCGGATACTCAGAGTGCCAATTCTACCGGTGCGCGGAGCTTTCCGCCCGTCTCACCCGTCGAGTCGCTCGTGCGCCGCCCTCTCGAGGCGGTTCGCGACACGTGCGGCGCGGAGCTGCGCGGCCCCCTCCGGCGTCGTCGCCTCCATCCCGGTGAGGGTCAGGACGCGTCCGAGTCGGTAATCCACGGTGTTGGGATGCACGTGCAGCGCAGCCGCCGTCGAGCGCCGATCGCCTCCGGACGCGAGATACGCATCGACCGTCTGCAGGAGTTCGTCGCCGACGCCGTCGATGCGTCGGGCGAGCAGTGCTCTCCCCGGTCCCGGGCGCGCACTCTGATACTCCAGGAGCAGGTCGTCGAGGGTGTGGACCTCGCCTTCCCCGCGGATCGCGAGCGCGATCTCGAGCAGTTCCTCCGCCACGTGCAGCGCGTCGGCGATCTCTGAGATCCCTGCCTCCACCCACGCACCGGTGCAGTTGCGCCCGAAACCGGCCTGGAGTGCACGCCGCAGGTCTTCGATCGTGTCGCCGCCGTCACGCAAGGGCACGAGTGCGGTCCCGCCGGCGGCGCCGAGAACGGCGAGAACCTCGCCCCCGGCCACGGAGTCGATCGCCGATCGCAGCCGTTGCGTCTCCCGGCGGGCGATGACATCACCGGGAGATGAATCCTCCGCTCGCCGCAGCCGGACGACGAGGATGCCGTAGCGCGAGGCCAGAGTCCGTCCCGAGCGGTGCGCCTCGCCTTCGGCGTCGCCACCTTGGGTGAGTGCCGTGAAGATCGCGAAGCGGGCGTCTCTCTCGCCGAGCCGAGAAACGGTCCAGGTGCGTTCGAAGTCTGCGGCGAGCGCGGAGGTGATCCGTTCCAGGTGGACGAAGAGCAGTCGCGCGCACTCGGCAAGAGTCGCGTCATCCTCTCGCCCCGCGTGTGCGCGCAACTGCTCCCAGATGACGGCGACGCCGCGGTGGTACGCCGCGATGACGGAGGAGAACGACGACCCTTCCTCGAATCGCCGCACGGCGGAGGCGCGCAGCAACTCGTCGTCGTTCGGCCGCCCCGTCAGCGAGTCTGCGGCAGCCTGAAGGCTGTGCTCCACAGCCCATCGGATGTCGGCGGCCTGGGAGGCGTCACCGGTCCCGTGCTGCTCCGGGTTGGTGGGGGCGATCGCGGTGATGATCCGATCGACGATCTCGCGATTCCCGAGCACGATGTCGCGCACGCTCGTTCCGCCGAGAGTCGGTTCGATGTTTGTCATGTGTCACAACTTAGGCCGTCGATACTCCGGACGGAGACCACTACTGACAGGAGGGAGATGTGATCGAACATGAATGAACGCTTCCCTCGTCTCCGAAAGGTCGATGATGACCACTGTTTCCGCCCGCGCCGCGATGAAGAGCGATGTGCGCCTCGTCGAGAAGATCGGCTACTTCGCCGCGAACTTCGGCAACATCATCCTGAGCACGGTGATCAGCTCCTTCCTGCTGATCTACCTGACCGACCATGTCGGCATCAACGCCGCCGCGGTGGGCACACTGCTGCTCGTCGCGCGGCTGGTCGACGGCGCAACCGACCCCATCATGGGTTACCTCGTCGATCATCTGCCGCGTACCTCCTGGGGTCGCTTCCGCAGCTATCTGCTCATCGGAGGAGCGGTCGGAGCCGTGGCCTTCGTCGCCCTCTTCCTCGCACCCGGGTTCGTCGGCGCATCTCTGGTCGCCGCCTGGATCACGTACCTCATCTGGGGGTTGGCGTTCGATCTGATGGACATCCCCTTGAACGCGCTGCTCCCGGCGATGAGCGCCTCTCCCCGTTCGCGCGGACAACTCGCCGCGATCAAGGGGACGACCTACCTGATCGGGACTCTCGTCGTGATCGGCGTGTCCCTGCCCGTGGTCGCCCTTCTCGGCGGTGGCGCGCTCGGCTGGCAGGTCTATGTCGTGATCATCGCCGTCGTCTCGTTCGCTCTCACCGCGACGGGCGCACTTCTGGTGCGTGAGCGGGTGGCTCCCTCCACGGCGGAGCCCTATCGCTTCTCGGATGCGAAGGCGCTCTTCCTCTCCAGTCGGGCCGTCCCCGTGCTTCTCGTCTCGAAGCTCGCAACAAGCGCTGCCAACGCCGCTCTGATGGCCGGCATCCCGTTCTTCTTCACCTACTACGCCGGAAGCGCGGGACTGGTCAGCGCGGTCGCCCTGGTGATGGTCGTGCCGATGATGCTCGGCAGCATCTCCGGCCCTCTGCTCGGGCAGCGCATCGGATTCAAGCCCGTCTACCTCAGCAGCCTCGTGATCGCCGCACTGGGCGTCGGCTCGATCCTGCTCCTCCCCGGCCTGCAGGGCCCCTCCTATCTGGTCTGCTTCGGCGTGGCAGGACTCGGTTTCGGTGGGGCGGTGGCGCTGAACTACGCGATGCTCGCCGAGCTCACCGACTTCGTCGAGCTCAAAGGCGGGTTCCGCACCGAAGGCACGCTCGCCTCGATCGGCTCCTTCGCCGCGAAAGCCGGCGCCGGGATCGGAGGGGCGCTCATCGCCTACGTGCTCGCGTTCTCGGGCTACGTCGCCGGCGCAGAGCAGACCCCCGAGGCACTCGCCGGCATCGCGCTGGCTCAGGGCGGTGTGCCTGCCGCACTCGTCGTCATCGGCGGACTGGTCTTCCTCGCCTATCCCATCACCCGCACGGTCGCGGCAGAGACCCGCGCCGCCCTGAACGAGAGGAACGACGCTCGATGACCGCCACCTGGCCCTCCGCACGCGCTCCCCGCCGCTGGCAGGGAGAATGGATCTGGAGCACGCGATCCGGACTCCTCACCCCCGGCCCGGCGGAACCGATCGGCGCCCACGATCCGACCCAGTTCGACCAGCGCGTCCTCCTGCGCCGGGAGTTCTCACTCGAAGCGGTACCCCGCACCGCTGCCCTCTACGCGACCGCCGACGCGCGCTACATCGTGTTCATCAACGGCGAGCGCGTCGGCGCAGGGCCCGGCCGTCATGATTCCGATTCGCTGACCTACGACGAATGGGACATCGCGTCGCTGCTTCGTCCCGGTCGCAACGTGATCGCGGTGATGGCTCGCTTCTACGGCGACGCGAACCCGTGGTGGGCTCCTTCGCGTCCGTCTCACACGATGGGCGGCGGAGCCTTCGCCGCGGAACTGGAGATCGACGGCGAGGTCGTCGTCGCGACGGACGCGCGTTGGCTCGTCACCGATTGCGAAGCCTGGACGGTCGCTCACCCTCAGGGTCTCCTCGCCTCTCAGCCCGCCGAGCTGTTCGACGCACGACTGTTCGATCCCACCTGGATGGCCCTGGATGCCGACGTGCAATCGTGGCTGCCGGCGCGCGTGATCGGCGAGCAGTCCGTCATCGGTCCGCGGGGGCGCACCACCCCCGGCGGGGAGCCCTACGGTGCACTCCTGCCCTCGCGGCGGCCGCAGACGACCGGCACCCTGGTCGACCTGCCCCGCGCTGCGCTCACCCCCAGCACATCGGCCCGCACTGCCGAGTCGACGACGACGCTGGTCGATCTGCTCTCCGCCGACATCACCGCCGGTGCCGTCACCGTGATCGATGCAGGACGTATCGTGAGCGGTCGCCTGCGACTGACGTTCTCCGGTGCGGCAGGAGACATCGTGCGCGGGGGCCTCCTGGAGGCCGTCGGCCCTGCGGCGTTCGAGAGTGCCGCACCGCTGCAGATCGTGCTGGCGGAGGGTAAGACCGTGTTCGAACCCTTCGACAGCGTGGGCGGGCGCTACCTCGTGCTCAGTGCGACCTCCGCTTCCGGCGCTCTACCCCGCCTTGTGCGTGCGGAAGTGCACGAGGCACACCGCCCCCGCCAGGGCGCGCACTTCGCGTGCAGCGATGAAGAGCTCCAGCGGATCGTCGACGTCTCGTTGCGCACGGTGGATCTGAGCGCTGTCGATGCCTACATCGATTGCCCCACCCGCGAGCAGCGCGCGTGGACCGGCGACTCGATCGTGCATCAGAGCGTCGACCTGGTCGCGACGTCCGACTGGTCGCTCGCCGCCTGGAACCCCGCGTTGCTCGCACGGCCCCGCCCCGACGGCATCCTCCCCATGGCGGCGGCGGGCGACTTCGCCTCACCACGCATCCCGACCATCCCGGATTGGTCTCTGCACTGGGTCGCCAGCGTGCACAACCTCTACCGGTACACCGGCGACCCTGCTCTGATCATGCCGCTGCTGCCCGCCGTCGAATCCGTCCTGCGCTGGTTCCTCCCCTCCCTGCACGACGGGCGGCTGGCCGAAGTCCCCGGGTGGGTGCTCATCGATTGGTCCCCGGTGCAGGTCGAGGGCTCCAGTGCCGCCCTCACCGCGCTGTGGGCACGTGCGCTGCGCCAGTTCTCCGACATCGCCCGATGGCTCGGAGACGAGGGCAGAGCCGCGTGGGCGGATCGGGTGTGGGCAGAGGTCGAGGTCGGTTTCGAGGCGTTCTGGGATGCCGGACGACAGGCCTATCGCGACAACATCCTCACCGACGGCACCCGTGGTCGCAGCGTCAGCGAACACGTCGCCGCCACCGCGTTCCTGGCAGGACTCGTCCCCCCGACGCGGCACGATGCGATTCGGGCCCTCCTCACCGACCGGGAAGCCATGTTCACCCGCAGTCCTCTCGCCGATCACGGGGCGGACTCCCTCGGCCCGAGCGCCGGCGCTCCCGTCTGGCGGCGCGACGCCCCCGACTGGGACACGGAGTCGCTGGTCGTGGGAGGCCAACCGTTCTTCCGTGCGGTGGTGCACGATGCCGTGGCCGCGCTGGGCGGCGAGCTGCGACCTCTCTACCGGGACTGGACACGACTGCTCACTTCCGGTCCGACGGCGCTCAGGGAGTGCTGGGAAGGCGGCTCGTACTGCCATGGATGGTCGGCGACGGTCGCGCGAGACGTCATCGTGCACACCCTCGGTGTCACCCCCGCCGAGCCGGGCTACCGGACTGCTCGCATCGCGCCGAAGCTGGAGGGCCTGGAATGGGCGGAGGCGCGCGTCCCCACGCCCCACGGCGACATCGTGCTGCGCGTCGAGCCCGAGCTCCTCGTCCTCGACACACCGGTGCCGGCGCACGTCGAGTGGAACGGCGACGTCACCACGCTTCCCGCCGGGTCGCATCGGATCACACGTGACCTACGATGACGAACATGACGCCTGATCCCCAGATCACCCTCCGCGCCGGCACCGTCCAGGGATCGACGGCCGACGGGATCCACCGCTTCCTCGGCATCCCCTATGCGGCGCCGCCTTTCGGCGAGAATCGGTTCCGCGCCCCGCAGCCGGTCGTCCCGTGGGAGGACGTCCGCAGCGCCACCCAGTTCGGCCCCACCGCCCCGCAGCTCCCCTACCCCGGCGCGATCGGAGAACTGCTCGGCTCCGTGCACATCCCTGGCGACGACATCCTCACGGCGAATGTCTGGGCACCGGCGGATGCGGAACGCGCACCCGTCGTGCTCTGGATCCACGGCGGTGCCCTGGAACGCGGGACTGCGGCGCTGTCGCTGTACGACGGTGCGGTGTTCGCGCGCGCGGGCATCGTGTACGTCTCGATCAACTACCGCCTCGGGGCCGAGGGCTTCTCGGTGCTCGACGACGCGCAGCGCAACCTGGGGCTGCGTGACGTCGCGACGGCTCTCGAATGGGTGCATGCCGAGGTGGCCGCATTCGGGGGCGATGCCGCGCAGATCACCGTGATGGGCGAATCCGCCGGCGGGGCGCTCGTCTCCGCGCTTCTCGCCCGTGACGACTCCCGCGCGCTGATCGCCAGGGCCATCATCGAATCGGGTCCCCTCGAGGCGCAGACTCCCGCCAAAGCCGCGCGCGTGACCACCCAGATGGCGAAGCGTCTGGGGATCCGAGCCGATCGCGCCTCCTTCGCCGCGATCCCTCCCGAGCAGCTGCTCGAGACCCGACGGCAGCAGTCCGCCGGCTCGTCCCCGCTCGGCGGCGCACCGGGCTTCCAGGTCGCGATCGATCCGGAGACCCTCCCGCGTTCGCCGCACGAGGTGCTCGGGACGATCGAAACCCCCCTGCTGATCGGCACCAACACCGATGAGTACCGGCTGTGGTTCCCGCCCGAGGCCGTGGCCGGCATCACCGAGGTCAAGCTGTTCGTCGCCGCGCTCGCCCTGCGCATCTCCCGTCGTGCGGTGAAGGCATACCGCGACGAGCGGCCCGGAGCATCCACGGGTGAAGTGTTCGGCCAGCTCGCGACCGACATGATCCTGCGCCGCGGACTCACCCTCGTAGCCCGAGCGAAGCCCTCGTCCACCTACGTCTACGAGTTCGCCTGGCCGAGCCCGGTGCGCGATCTGCGTGCCGCGCACGCCCTGGAGCTCGGCTTCGTGTTCGACAAGCTCGATGACGACGAGGCGCAGCGGCTCGCAGGGCCGGAGGCGCCGCGGGGTCTCGCGGTCGAGATGAACACCGCCTGGGTCTCGTTCATCACGACGGGCGACCCCGGCTGGCCCGTGTACGGATCCGGTCGCACGACGCGACTCTTCGATACCGAGAGCACGACCGTACCGCAACGCCGGACCGCGGGTCTCGACCTGCTGCCGCGCTGAGCGTCAGTCGGTCAGCTCCCGCACCACGGCGTCGGCGAGCAGCCGTCCTCGCAGGGTGAGCGTCACGCGCCCGCGGATCGCCGATGCCGCGTCGACCATGCCGTCGGCGATGAGGCCGGCCACCCGCGTGCGGTTGCCTTCCGGCAGGTCCGCGATGGCGATGCCCTCGGCGAGCCGGCTGAGCAGGAGGACGCGTTCGAGCATCTGAGCCTGCGAGTCCGGCCGCTCCGTCCCCGCGGCCGGGGATTCTGCGGCGGCGAGACGCTGCGCGTATGCGGCGGGATGTTTCACATTCCACCATCGCAGCCCGGCGACGTGGCTGTGCGCACCGGGTCCGAAGCCCCACCAGTCGCTGCCCCGCCAGTACGCGAGATTGTGACGGGAGCGCTGCTCAGGGCTGCGCGCCCAGTTGCTGACCTCGTACCAGTCGAATCCGGCCGATCCGAGTCGCGCATCGGCGAGCTCGTACATGTCGGCCTGTACATCGTCGTCCGGCGTGGGAACCTCACCTCGCCTGATCTGTCGGGCGAGCTTCGTGCCGTCCTCGATGATCAGCGCGTACGCCGAGATATGGTCCGACTCGAGCGCGAGAGCGGCGTCGAGCGACGCCTCCCAATCGGAGAGCGACTCACCCGGAGCACCGTAGATCAGGTCGACGCTCACGGCGAGACCGGCATCCTTGGCCGCCGCCACAGCGGTGCGGACGTTCTCGGGGCGGTGCGTGCGGTCCAGAGCGGCCAGCACGTGCGGCACCGCCGACTGCATGCCGACCGAGAGGCGGGTGACGCCGGCATCGGCGAGCGTGCGCGCGACCTGGGGTGTGACCGTGTCGGGGTTCGCCTCGACCGTGACCTCCGCCCCCTCGGCGAGACCGAACGCCGAGACCGCCGCGTCGAGCATCCGGGCCAGGTCTCCGGCCGGGAGGAGTGTCGGCGTACCGCCGCCGAAGAAGACCGTGTCCATCGGGCGCAGCGCCCCGGCGTCGCCGAGGACTCGTCGCGCGAGGGAGATCTCGGTCTCGAGGGTGGTCGCGTAGTCCTCCTGCTTCGCGCCGCGCAGCTCGCTGGACGTGTAGGTGTTGAAGTCGCAGTAGCCGCAGCGCACACGGCAGAACGGGATGTGCAGGTACGCCGAGAACGGGACGTGGGTGTCGATCGGCAGATCGTCGGGCAGGCGGCCGTCGGTCGGTGCCGGATCTCCCAGGGGCAGCGGTCCCGCCATCAGAGGGGGGTCGCGTAGAGCGGAGAGATCGCCCGGAGGTAGCGAGCGAAGAGTTCCCGTCGGCGCCGCTTCACGAGCGCCGGGACGGTGCGGTAGAGCAACGAGTTCGGAGAGTCGAACGCGCGCACGGTGAACCAGACCTCGTCATTGTCCTCTCGCCAGTCGAGGTCGAAGGACTCCTCGCCGCTGACGACAGAGCCGCCGACCGTGCCCAGCACGAACCCGATCCGGCGGGTCTCCTCGGTCACCGAGATGACCCGGAGCTCTGCGTCCGCCCGCATACCGCCGACGCGTCCGCGCAGGTGCAGCGTCATACCCGGACCCACGAACGGCATGCCCTCGGCGTCGTAGCGCGGTTCGACATCGCGCTTGCTCGGCGCGATCGGGTTGCCCTCCGCATCGAAGCTCACTCCTGCGTAGGCGGGACCGGGAGCGGGACGCACATCTTCGACGCCGAGCCCTGCTGCACGTTGCGCGGTCCACGAGAGCAGCGATTCGCCGGCGCTCTGGAAACGCTCGACCCCACTGCCGATCCGCCAGGAGTCCTCCGCCGGGATACTGCGCTCCGGCGGGTACTGCATCAGATCGGGCGCGTGGGTCGCACCCACGGCCGCATAGTCCACCGTGTCGTCTCGGAAAGTCCCGCGCCGCATGAGTTCCAGCCTACTGGGGGTTACCTGAGCGAACACCCCCACGCGCCGTCGGCGGTCACATGCCGTCGCCGCCGGCCACCCGACGGCTCAGCGCGAAGCGGTCGCGATCTCGGACTGGACGATGCGGATGTAGGCGCGCGACACCGAGAGCTGCAGCACACGGAGAGCCGGTGCCGCGAGGCGCCAGAACAGGTTCGAGGGGCAGGAGAGCGACCGCGCGGTGAAGACCCCGTCCGCATCCAGCACGAACGACTCTTCGCCGTAGAGCGGATGCCCCGGGCGTGTCTCGTAGCCGAAACCGTCTCGCCCCGCCCACACCACACGCACGGGTTCGGCGAACCGGATGCCGAACATCCGCTTCGCGAGGATCCCCTCCCCATCAGCCGCGGGAGCGTCCGCAGGGACCTCGAACCCTGCTCGTCGCTTGAACTCCCACGAGCTCACCAGCGCGGCGACCGCGTCGCGGGCTCTCGGCGGAACCACGACGGATCGCTCGGTGAGCCGCAGCCCCGCCGGGACAGCATCGAGCGGATGACGGGTCGTCCCCCGCTCATACGCCGGGAATGGCATCCCTACTTCTTGTCCTTGCCGTCGACGTCGCCGGAGAGCGCCGCGATGAACGCCTCCTGGGGAACCTCGACGCGGCCCACCATCTTCATGCGCTTCTTGCCCTCTTTCTGCTTCTCGAGGAGCTTGCGCTTTCGGGTGATGTCACCGCCGTAGCACTTGGCGAGCACGTCCTTGCGGATCGCGCGGATCGTCTCGCGAGCGATGATGCGTGCACCGATGGCGGCCTGGATCGGCACCTCGAACTGCTGCCGGGGAATCAGCTTGCGCAGCCGCTCCGCCATCATCGTTCCGTAGCTGTAGGCCTTGTCCCGGTGGACGATCGAGCTGAAAGCATCGACCTTCTCGCCCTGGAGGAGGATGTCGACCTTCACGAGGTCGGCCTCCTGCTGGCCCGACGGCTCGTAGTCGAGCGACGCGTACCCCTGGGTCTTCGACTTCAGCTGGTCAAAGAAGTCGAAGACGATCTCACCGAGAGGGATGTTGTAGCGCAGCTCGACGCGCTCCTCGGAGAAGTACTCCATGCCCAGCAACGTCCCCCGGCGCGACTGGCAGAGTTCCATGACCGTGCCCACGTAGTCCTTGGGCAGCAGGATGGCGGCCTTCACCATCGGCTCCGAGACCGAGCCGATGCGGCCGTCCGGGTACTCGCTGGGGTTCGTGACGGTGACCGTCTCGCCGGTGTCCGAGGTCAGAACCTCGTAGATCACACTGGGCGCGGTGGTGATCAGGTCGAGGTCGAACTCGCGCGCCAGCCGCTCGGTGATGATCTCGAGGTGCAGCAGTCCCAGGAATCCACAGCGGAAGCCGAAGCCGAGGGCGACAGACGTCTCGGGCTCGTAGACGAGGGAGGCATCGGACAGCTTGAGCTTGTCGAGCGCCTCACGCAACTCCGCGTAGTCGCTGCCGTCGATCGGGTACAGGCCGGAGAACACCATCGGCTTGGGGTCCGTGTAGCCGGGAAGAGCATCGGTCGCCGGCTTGCGCGCGGTCGTGACCGTGTCGCCGACCTTCGACAGACGCACGTCCTTCACGCCGGTGATCAGGTACCCCACCTCGCCGACGCCGAGCCCCTTGGACGGGATCGGTTCGGGGCTGGACACCCCGATCTCGAGAAGCTCGTGATTGGCACCGGTCGACATCATCTGGATCCGCTCGCGGGGCGAGAGGCTGCCGTCGATCATGCGCACGTAGGTGACGACACCGCGATAGGCGTCGTACACCGAGTCGAAGATCATGGCGCGCGCCGGCGCATCCGAATCCCCCCGGGGCGCCGGGATCTCCTGCACGAGGCGGTCCAGCAGTTCCTGGACGCCGACGCCGGTCTTGCCCGAGACGCGGAGCACGTCCTCCGGCTTGCCACCGATCAGCGAGGCCAGCTCCTTGGCGTACTTCTCGGGGTCGGCGGCGGGAAGGTCGATCTTGTTCAGCACCGGGATGATGTGCAGGTCGTTCTCGAGCGCCAGATAGAGGTTGGCGAGCGTCTGCGCCTCGATCCCCTGGGCCGCATCGACGAGGAGGATCGCACCTTCACACGCGGCGAGGGAACGGGACACCTCATAGGTGAAGTCGACGTGACCGGGGGTGTCGATCATGTTGAGCGCGAAGGTCTCACCGCCCAGCTCCCACGGCATCCGCACGGCCTGGCTCTTGATGGTGATGCCGCGCTCGCGCTCGATGTCCATGCGGTCGAGGTACTGAGCTCGCATGTCCCGCTCCGAGACGGCCCCGGTGATCTGGAGCATGCGGTCGGCGAGGGTCGACTTGCCGTGATCGATGTGCGCGATGATGCAGAAATTGCGGATCTGCGCCGAAGGCGTCGCGGCAGGCTGAAGAGGAGTGAGGGCGCGTGGTGACATGTCCCGTCGATTCTACGGTGAGGGGAGGCTAATGCCCGATTCGCCCGATCGGGTGATAGTCTCCCGAAGTTGCCCGGGACCAATCCGTGACACCGGATCCCGTGGGCGATAAGACTCCGTCACAGACCAAGTGGAGGCGTCGTGTCGCGCAGATCGGCAGATGGTGTTTGACTGTCTTCCCGGCTCAGCGTTGCGCCGACGGATACCGCGCGCGTCCGTAGAAGAGAAAGACTCATCACCTTGATCAAGTACCTCTTGCGCCGATCACTCGGCTGGCTGCTGATGATCGTGGTCGCGACGAACCTCACCTATTTCCTGGCGTGGGGCTTCCTCGATCCGAAGAACAACTTCGTCGGCCGACGCCCTCCGCTCTCCCCCGAGCAGATCGATCAGCAGCTCATCCCGAAGAACCTGAGCGACACCGTCCCGCTCATCGAGCGCTGGTGGACCTGGCTGTCGAACATCCTGCTGCGCTGGGACTGGGGCGTGAGCCCCACCGGCGGATCGGTCAACGAGCAGGTCGCCTACCGCATGTGGATCAGCGCGGAGCTCGTGCTCGGCGCGACGATCATCTCCACGATCCTCGGCATCGCGCTCGGCGTGTACACCGCTTCCCGCCAGTACAAGCTCGCCGACCGCATCGGCCAGGCGACCTCGATCATCACCATGAACGTCAATATCGTCGTCGCCGCTCTCGCCCTGGTGCTCTTGGCCATCAACTTCAACGAGTGGGTCGGCGTCCGCGTCTTCTACGTCACGGGTAGCTCCTCGAAGGGGGTCGAGGGCTTCTTCCCCGTCCTTGTCGATGCCTTGCAACACCTCGTGTTGCCGACCATCGCCCTGGTCATCGTCGGGTACGCGAACATCCACTTCCTGCAGCGCTCCCTGCTGCTCGACAACATCGGCGCCGACTACGTGCGCACGGCCAGGGCCAAGGGACTCACGAAGCCGCAGGCCATCCGCAAGCACGCGCTGCGCACCTCGATGATCCCGGTCGCGACGCAGGTCGCCTTCACCATCCCCGCGATCTTCACGGGCGCGGTGCTGACCGAGACGATCTTCGCGTGGAACGGCATGGGCCGCTACTTCGTCGATGCACTGGGAAAGAACGACATCAACGCGACGGTCGCCATCGCCGCATTCGGCGCGGTGCTGACCGCCATCGGAGCGATCCTGGCGGACATGGCCGTCGTCGTCCTCGACCCGCGAGTGAGGGTGAGCTGAAATGACCACCGAAATGATCGACCCCACGATCCAGCCGCCGGTCGGCCCCGACACCACCGCCGCGCGCACGCCGCGCAAGCGCATGTCGAAGTGGTCCCTGTACTACCGGCGCTTCATGCGCAACCGTCCCGCCGTGGGCGGCATCATCATCTTCATCGCACTGGTGCTGTTCGCCGTGATCGCGCCTCTCCTCGCGAAGTACAGCTTCACGGATCTCGACTTCCTCAACCTCAGCACTCCGCCGTCGGCAGAGCACTGGTTCGGGACGACCTCGTCGGGGAACGACACGTTCGCCCAGACCGCCGTCGGCCTGCAGCGGTCGCTCATGATCGCCCTCACCGTATCGATCGGCACGACCGTCATCTCTGCGGTCGTCGGCACGGCCGCCGCCTACTTCCGCGGATGGACCGAGCGCATCACGCTCCTGATCATCCACTTCATGATGGTGATCCCGAGCTTCCTGATCCTGTCGCTCATCTCGAACAAGTCCGGTGGAGACTGGCGCATCATCGCCCTGATCATGATCTTCGTGATCGGCTGGTACTTCCCCGCACGAGTGATCTGGACCATGGCGCTCTCGCTCCGTGAGCGCGAGTATGTGCAGGCGGCCCGCTACATGGGCGTCCGTGGCATGGTCATCGTTTTCCGCCACATGCTGCCGAACATCGGCTCGCTGCTCGTCATCAACTTCACGCTCGGCGTCGTCACGGCCGTCACCACCGAGACCGGCCTCTCGTTCCTCGGCTTCGGCGTGAAGATCCCCGACGTGTCGCTGGGCTCGCTGATCGGCTCGGGCGCCAACACGATCACCAGCGCACCCTGGCTGTTCTACTTCCCCGCCGCGGCGCTGACGCTGCTGACCGTATCGATGGCACTCATCGCCGACGGTCTGCGCGACGCACTCGATCCCACTTCGGCTGCAGGAGGCCGCGCATGAGCACCGTACTCTCCGTCCGCGACCTCAGGGTCAGCTTCGCTTCCGAGGCGGGGCGCGTCGACGCCGTGCGCGGCGTCTCCTTCGATCTGGAGGCCGGCAAGACTCTCGGCATCGTGGGCGAGTCCGGCTCCGGCAAGTCCGTGACCTCGCTGGCGATCATGGGGCTTCTCGATGAGAACGCCAAGGTCACCGGCTCGATCATGTTCGACGGGCAGGAGCTCCTCGGCAAGAACGACACGCAGCTGTCCGCGATCCGCGGCAACGGCATCGCGATGATCTTCCAGGACCCGCTGACCTCGCTCACCCCGGTGTACACGATCGGCGACCAGTTGATCGAGGCCCTCACGGTGCACCGCAGCCTCAGCAAGAAGGAGGCATGGGCGCGTTCGATCGAACTGCTCAACCTCGTCGGCATCCCCGAGCCCGAGAAGCGGATGAAGGCGTTCCCCCACGAGTTCTCGGGCGGTATGCGTCAGCGCGTCGTGATCGCGATCGCGATGGCGAACAACCCGAAGCTCATCATCGCCGACGAGCCGACCACGGCGCTCGACGTGACGATCCAGGCTCAGATCCTCGATCTGATCGAGAAGGCGCAGAAGGAGACCGGCGCCGCGGTGATGATGATCACCCACGACATGGGTGTCGTCGCCCGCACTGCGGATGACGTCATGGTGATGTACGCCGGGAAGCCTGTCGAGCAGGCCCCTGTGCGTGAGCTGTTCCACCAGACGAGGATGCCGTACTCGATCGGTCTCCTGGGTGCCATCCCCCGTGTCGACAAGGCAGAGAAGCAGCCGTTGATCCCGGTCAAGGGCAACCCGCCGCTGTTGATCAACCTGCCGGATGCATGCCCGTTCGCCGATCGCTGCCCGATCGTGATGGACGCCTGCCGCACTCGCGAACCCGAGCTGCTCCCGGTCTCCACCGGTGTCATCTCCACCGGGACCGGCGGCACTCCGTCCGGATCCACCCACCTCGCCGCGTGCATCCGCGCGAACGAGATCGAAGACGGCGGCATCCTCGGTGGCCTCCCCGTGTACCCGGTCCGCGAGATCCCGGAGAGTGCGCTGACCCGCACACCCCGTGAGGAGCGTCCGATCACCCTCGAGGTCAGGAACCTGACCAAGACCTTCCCGCTCCTCAAGGGCGCCTTCCTCAAGCGCAAGGTCGGTGAGGTCCATGCGGTCAAGGGCATCAGCTTCGACGTGCGCGAGGGCGAGACGATGGCGATCGTCGGGGAGTCCGGCAGCGGCAAGACGACGACTCTTCTGCAGATCATGGACATGGTCAAACAGACGGACGGCGACATCGTCATCGCCGGCACGAGCGTGAACGACATCCACAGCCACAAGGTGGAACGCGCCCTGCGACGCGACATCCAGATCGTGTTCCAGGACCCCATGGGCGCACTCGACCCGCGCATGACGGTTGCCGACATCATCTCGGAGCCGCTCTCCGCGATCGGCACGCCGAAGGAGGAGGCGAACCGTCGCGTCGACGAGCTGATGGACATCGTGGGCCTCAATCCCGCGCACAGCGATCGCTTCCCGCAGGCGTTCTCCGGTGGTCAGCGACAGCGCATCGGCATCGCCCGCGCCCTGTCGACGAACCCGAAGATCGTCGTGCTCGACGAGCCCGTCTCGGCGCTCGACGTGTCGATCCAGGCCGGGGTGATCAACCTGCTCGATGAGCTCAAGGTCAAGCTCGGACTGTCCTATCTGTTCGTCGCCCACGACCTCTCCGTGGTCCGACACATCGCAGATCGCGTGGCGGTCATGTATCTCGGCGACTTCGTCGAGCACGGCGATGTCGATGACGTCTTCGACAATCCGCAGCACCCGTACACCAAGGCATTGCTGTCGGCGATCCCGGTTCCGGATCCCGATATCGAGCGCACACGGCAGCGGATCGTCTTCGATCCGACGACGCTCACGGACGTCCCCGTCATCCGGTGATCCGGCATCGGATCACCGTCCGGTAACAGTTAGCCGTGATTCACCGTCATCCCGAGATATCGGGCGACAGGCGAACTATTCTCCCCTTATGACACGCCGCAAGGCGAAAGGAGCACCATGAAGCAGCACAAGCTGATGGGCACGCTGGCATTCGGCGCCGCCCTCGCGCTCACCCTCGGTGGGTGCGCTGCCAACACCGGAAACAACGGTGACGGCAACGGCGAAGAGGCCACTGGCGTCGACGCAGCGGACTACAACCCGCAGCCGCGCGAGAACCTCAAGGAAGGTGGCACCGTCAACTTCCCGATCAACGAGGTTCCGGAGCAGCTGAACTCGTTCAACAGCGACGCGAGCTCGGACACCGCCCGCCTTGCCGCGTGGTACACGCCGCAGATCCTGCTCATGGAGCCGGACGGCACGCCGTACAAGAACGACGCGTACCTCGACGAGTGGAAGTCGGAAGTCGTCGACGGCAAGACCCAGCTCACCTTCACCTTCACGGACAAGGCGCACTGGAACGACGGCACCGACATGGACTGGACCGCCATCGACGCGACGTGGAAGGCGAACCGCTCCTTCGACGAGGGCTACAACCCGAACGCGACCGACGGCTACAAGGAGATCGAGTCGGTGGAGCAGGGCGACTCGCCCAAGACCGCCATCGTGACCTTCAAGAGCGAGTTCGCCTGGCCGAAGATGCCGTTCCTGACGGGCATCATGCACCCGGCGATCAACACGCCCGAGCTCTTCAACGAGGCGTACATCGACGACCTGCACCCCGAGTGGGGCGCGGGCCCGTACACGGTCGACGAGTTCGACGCGAACAGCGACTTCGTCTCGTTCAAGCCGAACCCCGAGTGGTGGGGCAACGCACCGCTTCTCGACAAGGTCACGTTCCAGGGCATGGACGCCGCCGCGTCGATCAACGCCTTCAAGAACGGCGAGATCGACTCCGTCGGCACCGCCACGAAGGACCGCCTGGCACAGGTCAAGGACATGAAGGATGTCGTGACCTACCGTGCACAGCAGACCGCGAACACCCTGCTGCAGGTCGACTCCGACAAGCCGCAGTTCGAGGACATCAAGGTCCGTGAGGCCTTCTTCCTCGCGGTCGACCGCGAGCAGCAGAAGCAGATCGCCTGGAACGGCCTGAACTACAAGGAGGACCCGGCAGGTTCCTTCACGCTGTTCTCGTTCCAGCCCGGCTACAGCGACGCACTGGCTGAAGCCGGTTGGTCGCACGACGTCGACAAGGCCAACAAGCTGCTCGACGACGCAGGCTGGGTTGCCGGCTCCGACGGGATCCGCGAGAAGGACGGCGTGAAGCTGTCCGTCACGTACCCGATCTTCAGCGACGACCCGACCCAGGAGGCACTGGCGAAGGCGCTGCAGGCGCAGGAGAAGGAAGTCGGAATCGACGTCAAGATCGACGTCCGTTCCTCGCAGGACTTCTCGACGGACTACACGACCAAGAACTGGGACATCGTGGGGCTCCGCTTCACCTCGTCCGACCCGTTCGGTGCCGCGTGGTTCTGCCAGCTCTACTGCTCCGACAGCGGTCTGAACCTCTCGGCCACCGGCTCTGAGGAGATCGACAACCGCATCCACGACGAGGTCGAGTCGATCTCCGACCCGGAGAAGCAGACGGCTGCCGCCATGAAGCTCGAGGCGGAGATCTTCGCCGAGACCTGGGGCATCATCCCGCTGTACAACGGCCCGTCCATCGTGACGGCCAAGAAGGGCCTGGCGAACCTCACGCCCGAGCCCTACGTCGGTCAGGACCTGTTCGGTGTCCAGCCGGTGGAGAACGTGGGCTGGGAGAAGTAATTCCCTTTCCTCGAGCGGGGTCGGTGGTTTCCACCGGCCCCGCTTTTCTGTGTGCGGCGGGTGGTCTCCTACCGGCTGCCTCTTTAGGCTGGTGACGTGAGCGTCCAGATCGTCCTCGTGCACGGCATCCGCACCTCCGCCACCATGTGGCGGTCGCAGGTGGCGTACCTGCACGAGCGCGGCTACGCGTGCACCGCGGTGGACCTGCCCGGTCACGGCACGCGGATGGACGAGGACTTCACTCTCCATGAGGCGCTGCACACGATCGATGCGGCGGTGCGGGCTGCCGCCGAGCGTGGACCCGTGCTCCTGGTGGGACACTCGATGGGCGGGCTGCTCTGCCTCGCGTATGTCGGCGGCGGCGCCGAACCTCCCGTGACGGCGCTCATCGCCGCGTCCTGCACCGCACTCCCCCGCGGCACCAGCCTGTCGGCCTACCGGATCGTCGCCCGCGCGGTGGATCGACTCCCGGATCGCGGGCTCTGGCTCACCGAGCGCATCCTGGATGCGACCATACCGCTCGAGACCCGCGCCGATTTCGCTGCCGGCGGCTATGCGCTCGACACGCAGGACCGTGCCTTGCAGAGCCTGGCGAACCTCGACATCGCGGCCGCCCTGGAACGCATCCGCATCCCCCTCTGGTTCGTGAACGGGCAGTACGACCAGCTGCGGGTGAACGAGGGACTCTTCCAACGGCTCGCACCCCACGCCGAGCTCATCGTGGTCCCGCGCACGACGCACCTGGTGACAGCCATGCGACCTCAGGTGTTCAACGCGGTGCTGCAGCTCGCGATCGCGACCATGGACACGCCGCCCGCGTCATGACCGCGCCGGCTGCCGTGCGAACGCGGTGAGCACTCCCCCCACGATCGACAGCACGGCTGCGGCGACGAAGACCAGCCAGAAGCCGCCCACCAGCGCCACGAGGCCCGCCCCCAGCACCGGACCGATGAGCTGGCCGAGCGCCGCCGTGACGTTCACGATTCCGAGGTCGCGTGCGTGGTCCTGCTCGTCGGGCAGGAGGTCCGCGGCGAACGCGAGGCCCACCGTGGAGAAGGCGCCGTAGCCGAGTCCCATCAGGGCTGCCGCGACCATCGTCATCTCGAACGTCGGTACGAGAGCGATCGCGACCCCGGAGGCTGCCTGCACGACCGTCGCGGCGATCGTCAGACGACGGCGATTGCCGGTGCGGTCCGAGATGATCCCGGTCAGCACCGAGGCCAGCACCACGAACACCGTGTAGACCACGATCAGCAGGAGGAGATTGTCCTGGGCCGCGGCACTCGGCTGTCCCAGCCCGTGCAGGAGGAAGAACAGGAACAGCGCGGTCCCGAGCGCATTGCCGATGTTGGTGACCAGGCGGCCGGAGAGCATCCAGGCGAAGTCCCGATCGCGCAGCGACGCCAGCGCTCGACGACCCTCGCGCGGCGGTCGCATCTGTGCGGTCGCAGCCGGATCGGGAAGGAGGAGCGCCGCCGCGGTTCCCACCACCGCGATGATTGCGGCGAGCAGCAGATATCCCGCCTCGATGCCGAGCCCGAGGAGCACGACCAGCCCCACTCCGAGCACGATGCCGACGGCCTGACTCGATCCGACCGCCGCGGATGCCGCCCCGCGCTGCGTCGAAGGAAGCTGGTCGGCGATGAGAGCGGTGAAGGCTGCCGAGGAGACGGCGACGCCGACCGAGACACCGACCCAGGCCGCCCCCACAGCCCACGGGCCTTCCGCGTACCCCGTGAGGACGAGACACACCGCGGTGAGCCAGACGCCCGCGAGCGCCCACGGCCGTCGGCGGGGTCGCCCCACGCCCGCACGGTCCGACAGAGCACCCGCCGCGGGGCCCGCCACGATGCCCGCCAGTCCGCCGATACCGAGCACCAGCCCCGAGGAGACCACTCCCCGGATCCAGTCATCCTCCGGGGTGTCGAGTTGCAGAGGGAGGAGCAGCTGGACCGGGGTGAGCTGCACGGTCCAGATCGCCAGCCAGGCGAGCGTGAACAGCGTCATCCACCGGCCACCGACCTTCGTCGTCGTCGTGGTCATCGCGTCGCCTCCTCCTGCGTCGTGGGGATCTGCACGTTCTCGGAGCGGGAGCTCGAGATGAGGTCGCGGTACCAGTCGTACGACGCCTTGGGCGTCCGCTCCCCGCTCGCGAAGTCGACGTGCACCAGACCGAACCGCTGGGTGTAGCCGTCTGCCCATTCCCAGTTGTCCAGAAGCGACCAGACCGTGTACTCCTCGACCGGGACCCCGGCCGCGACGGCTTCGGCGACGGCGGCGATGTGGCGCGCGAGATAGTCGATCCGGTCCTTGTCGTCGACCCGTCCGGCACGCTCGGGCTCCGGGAACGATGCACCGTTCTCCCCGATGATCACCGCGGGCATCTCCGGATAGCGCCCCTGCAGGTCGATCAGCAGGTCGCGGAGCGCCTCAGGCACGATCGGCCATTCCGGCCCGAACCCCGTGACCGCGGCGCCCGGCGTGGGGACGATGTCGAACGGGATGGGACTCGACGGATCCGCGGCCGTCACCGTGGTCGGGTTGTAGAAGTTGATGCCGTAGAAGTCGATCGACGAGCCGATCAGCGCAAGATCGCCGTCATGCACGGGCATGTCGGGGAGTCCGAACGCCTCGAGGTCGGGATAGGTCCCGGCGAGCAACGGCTCACGGAACACGCCGTTGTGGATCGTGTCGTACGTGAGCGCGGCCGCCTGATCCTCCGCCGTGTCGTGCAGCGGCTGCACCCACGTGTGATTGTTCACGAGTCCGACCTGGGCGGCCCCCTGCGCGCGCAGGGCCGCCGCGGCGCGCGCGTGCGCGAGCAGCTGGTGGTGCACCGTGGGCAGGGCATCGAACAGCAGCTGCCGTCCGGGCGCGAGAGCGCCCGTGGCGTACCCCTGCAGCGTGGTCATCGCCGGCTCGTTGAGCGTGTACCAGTGGGCGACCCGATCACCCAGCCGCGCCGCCACGATCGACGCGTACTCGGCGAACCTTTCGGCGTTGTCGCGGTTCAGCCATCCGCCGTCCTCCTCGACCGCGGTGGGCATCTCCCAGTGATAGAGGGTCGGAAACGGTGTGACGCCCGCCGCCAGGAGCGCATCCACGAAGCGGGAGTAGTGGTCGAGAGCGGCCGTGTTCCCTGTCCCCCGGCCGTCCGGCTGCACACGCGCCCACGGGATCGAGAAGCGGTAGCGGTCGAGCCGCAGTCCCGAAGCGAGTGCCACGTCAGCATCCGAGCGCCGATAGCTGTCGCACGCGGGATCCGCGCTCGACCCGTCCTTCACTGCCCCCGGAGTCGCGATGAAGTCGTCCCAGATCGAACGGCCACCGCCATCCGCATGGGGCGAGCCCTCGATCTGGAGTGCCGAGGTCGCCGCAGACCAGCGGAAGCCGGCAGGCAGGACGGGGCGGACGGGGTCGGGGCTCATTTCGCTCCTTGACGTCGATGTCGGGATAGTGATGATTCTGCACCCGGTGCCACCCCAGCCGCGACTGAGTTTCGACATTGGCCGCTTTTCGCCCCATCCGCGACGCCGCGCCCGGGCTTCGTTTCGCGCGATCCTGCCCACTGCTGGTAGAGTTGGTTCTTGGCTTGCGTGTGGGTTCTTCCCTCACGACCGTCGTGCAGCAGCCCTCTTCTGGTGCCGACACTCCGAATCACTCCTGTACAGAAAGCGTCCACACGTGGCAAACATCAAGTCGCAGATCAAGCGCAACAAGACCAACGCCAAGGCGAACGAGCGCAACAAGGCCGTGAAGAGCGAGCTCAAGACGCTCATCCGCTCGACCCGCACCGCCGTCACCGCCGGCGACAAGGCAGCAGCCGAGGCATCCCTGAAGAAGGCCGCCGTCAAGCTCGACAAGGCCGTCAGCAAGGGTGTCCTGCACAAGAACCAGGCGTCGAACCGCAAGTCGGCTCTCGCCAAGCAGGTCGCCGCTCTCTGAGCTGAAGCATCTGAGAAAGGCCCGTCCCGTTTTCGGGGCGGGCCTTCTTCTTGTCCTCTGGCGATCGCGGGGGACGCAGCGCTGAGCCTCTACTCGCCGAACGGCTGCCGGGTCGCGATGACGGTGACCATGCGCTCGAGAGCGAAGATCGGGTCGCGCGCAGCGCCCTTCACCTCACCGTCGGCCCGCGCCGTCGCCTGAATCGCCATGCCCAGGGAGCGCTCGTTCCAGCCTGCGAGGTCACGACGCGCGCGATCCACCTGCCAGTCCTTCATGCCCAGACGCTGAGCGAGCTGCCGGCTCGGCTCGCGGTTGCCGGCGACCCTGGCCATCGTACGCAGCTTCATGGCGAATGCGGCCACCATCGGAACCGGATCCGCGCCCGAGGCCAACGCGTGCCGCAGTGCGATCAGCGCCTCACCATAGCGGCCGGCGATCGCCGTGTCGGCCACGACGAACGCCGAGACCTCCACCCGACCGCCGTAGTACTTGGTGACGATGTCTTCGGTGATGTCGCCCTCGACGTCGCCGATGAGCTGCTGACATGCAGCGGCCAGTTCGGTGAGGTCGTCGGCGAAGGCCGAGACGAGCGCCCTCAACGCGGGCGGCGCGATGCGCTTCTTCGCGGTGCGGAACTCCCCCGCCGCGAAGTCGACCCTGTCGCCGTCGCGCTTGATCGCCGGGCACGCGATCTCGATCCCGCCGCCCGTGCCGGCACGGAGAGCATCGAGCAGCTTCTTGCCTCGGACGCTGGCACCGGTGTGACGCAGGACGACGGTCGCGCCCTCCTGCGGATGCTCCAGGTACGAGACGGCTTCTTGGATGAATGCGTCGGAGCAGCGCTCGACGCCCGATACGCGCACCAGTCGAGGTTCGCCGAACAGCGAGGGCGACGTCAGCGCGAGCAGCGTGCCGGGCGCATAGTCATCGGCACGCACATCGGTGACCTCGAGCGCCGGGTCTTCGGCGCGCAGATAGTCACGGACACCGGCGATCGCGCGCTCCGCACAGATCTCCTCTGGGCCCGAGACGAGCACCAGAGGTGCCGGTCGCGGCTCACGCCAGGAGACCTGAGGAATCTTCGTGGGCTTCGCCCCGCCACGGGATGAGGTACGCGGAGCTGCCATGCTCCCAGACTACCCGGGGGCGCCGACGCTCGACTCGGTCCATACCCGCAGCTCACCCGACTCCGCACCGATCAGGAGACGCCCCTGCCGGTCGGTGCGGAGCAGATGCGCCCCGGTCGCGGACAGCAGCTCCAGTGTCTCGTCCCGAGGATGCCCGTAGTCGTTGTCCACGCCGGCGCTGAAGATCGCGAGTGTCGCGTGCACGGATTCGTAGAGCCCCGGATCCTGATCCGCGCTGCCGTGATGCGCGACCTTGACCACCGCGTACCCTCCGGCGAGGTGGGCGGTGCGCATCAGCATCCGCTGGGGAGCCGCAGACAGGTCCCCCAGGAACAGGGACCGAGGCACTCCTCCGCCGTCGAACTCCACGACGACGCTGGCATCGTTGCCCCCGGGGAAGGCGACGGATCCCCGCTGCGGCCAGAGCACGCGCCACTCGGCGTCGCCGAGGATGCCACGAAGTCCTGCCGTCGCGTCGTGGAGGAGCGCTCCGCCGGACTCCAGGCGGTCCAGCGAACGTTGGTCCGCCTGTTCGGACGGCGGACCGTGGAGCACCTCGCCGACGCGCCCCTGGACCGCCTCGAGTCCCCCGACGTGATCCAGGTCGAAATGGGTCAGCACCAGGAGATCGATCTGGTCGACACCGAGCGACCGCAGACACGCTTCGAGCGCAGCGGGATCGGGACCGGTGTCGATCAGGGCGATCTCACCATCCGACCGCACCACCAGAGCGTCGCCCTGCCCGACGTCGCACGCCGCGATCGCCCATCCCTCCGGTGTGCGGAGCGTCGCCAGCGGCCCGTCCAGAAGAGCCTGCCCCGCACCCACGCCGGCGACGATGATCAACACGGCCGCGGAGCAGCGGCGCACCCATCGCACCCAGAACGGGGGCCGTCCCGACACCACGGTCGTTCTGCGCAGCACGACGACTCCGATAGCCGCGCTCACGACCGCCACGAGCAGAGCGCTGGGGATACCGGCAGGGAGGAGGATCTGCGCCATCGGCAATTGTGCCGCCGTCGTGGCCGTCGTCGCGATCCACGCCGAGGGCAGCCATGCGGAGGCCGCCAACAGATCAGCGAGCGGCGGTATCGGAGCGGCCAGGCACGCGAGCATGCCGACCACGGTCGCCACCGGTGCGGCAGGAGCAGCGAGCAGATTCGCCACGACCCCGATCAGCGACTGCTGTTCCGCGAACAGGGCGATGATCGGACCGCAGACGAGCTGAGCGGACAGCGGCACCGCGATCGCCAGCGCGAGCGGCGCCGGCAGAACGCGTCCGAGTCCGCGTCCGAGCGGAGGGGCGAACAGGATGAGGGCCGCCGATGCGGCGGCTGACAGCGCGAACCCGGGCGTCGCCGCCAACCACGGATCGGCGATGAGGATGCCGGTCACGCCGAGTGCGAGCATGCCTGCGCCGGCTCTCGGGCGACCGATCAGCACCGTCACCATGGCGATTCCGGCCAGCACGGCAGCCCTGATGACGCTCGGCTCCGGGGTGACGAGGATGACGAAGCCACTCAGTGCCACGGCCGCCAGGGCGACGCGCAGACCGCGTCGGCACCCGCACAGCGCCGCCAGCCAGAAGGTCGCTCCCACCACGATCGCGCAGTTGGCACCGCTGACCGCGGTGAGGTGACTGAGTCCTGTGCTGCGCATGTCGTCGTTGAGCTCCGCAGGCACGGCACGCGTGTCGCCGACGGCGAGGCCGGGGAGCAGCCCGGCGCCCGGCTCCGGTAGCCGAGCCGCCCGAGCCACGAACGCCTCCCGAAGGCCGGCGGCGACTCCGAAGACCCCTCCCGCCGGCTGCAGTATCTCCGTCTCACTCGCGTAGACCACCAGAACCGAACGCTCTCCCGCATCGGTCGCCTCCGCCTCGCCGACCACACGGATCTCTGCGCCGAGATCGAACCCGTCGCCCGGCTCGACACCGATCCGCACCGGTACCGACACCGACCGCGGCTGATCTCGCACACCGATGCTCACCGTCTGCGCGTCGAACCACAGCCGCCCATCCTGCCCGACCGACGCCGACGACGTGACCCCCGCGACCACCTCCACCACACGACCGCCGGATTCGATGGCCTGCGTCCGTCCCGGAAGCGCCAGCGAGACGGTCACCAGCACGGCGGTCATGGCGGTGAACGTCACGATCGCGAGCCCGGCGCCCGTCGCCGCTCTCCGCCGCCGGGTACCGACGAGGACGACCAGCACTCCGAGCAGGCATCCGCCGGCCATCCACCACGTGATCGGTGGACAGAAAACAGCCACCAAGGCGGCGATCCACACCCCGACGACGATCGGCAGCAGACGCACGTCCGACCGCGTCATGCTACTGCCGGTCTCACTCGCATCCCGCCACGCTAGGACGCTGTGCGAGGACCAGCCTTGCGGGACGGCCACACATGCGCGGAACCTCGATCCCGCTTCATCTGTGCAGATGGAGTGAGAGTTTCCTAGCCGCCGCCCGCCTGCGCCATTGTCGTCGCCGAGCGACGCTTCCTCGCCACCATCCCTCTCACGGCGCTCCGCTGTCGCAGACTCCTGTGCCGTCGGAGCGATTCGCACATCGACGACTTCCCTCGTCGGCCAGACCGGAGAGCGCGGACAGGCGACTCTCGAGCTCAGCATCGGTGGCATCCCCAGCCATCACGAGCGTCGCGCTGCGAGGTGTGCTCACCAGTGAGGCGACGTCGCCGTCTGCGAGCAGGTCGCCCGCGGACGCGACGATGTCCCCGAGTCTCGTCGGTGCCGCCGTCACACTGAGTGACGGCTCATCGGGGTCGCCCACGGTCACCGTCAGCAGTGTGAACGCCGCCGATTCGGGGCGTGCCGACAAGGCCGTCGCCGTGGATGTCGCCTGCGCCACGGAATCGACGAAGAACTCGACCCGGTCGTCATCGGTCCACACATTCCGCACGACCGAGACGTCCGCAGACGCCAGCGCACCCAGCAACGCACGAGCCGAATCGCCGGATGCCTCAGCGCCGAGCAGCACGAGCGGGCTCGCGAAGACGACCACCAGATCGACCGCCCTCGCGGCGCTGAGCGCCTGCGCTGCGCCGAGATCCGCTTCCGTCGCGAGCGTGAGCTTCAGCCGTCCGGGCTCGGCGCGCAGACCGGTGACAGGCACCTCGTTCGACACCGCGTGCCAGACCTGTTCGACATCGTCGACCCAGGCACCCGCGTTCCCGTCGATCCGTACCTGATCCTCCGCAGCGATCGTGAGATGCAGGTTGGCTCCGCCGGTGACGTCGTCGAGCAGCACGGGAGTGGTGCGGGCGAGGTCGAAGGCCGCGACGGGGCTGCCGGCTCCGGGCTCCGCGAGGCGGATGCTCACGCCCGTGATCCCTTTCGCCTCTGTGCGCGCGCTGAGGACGACGGAGTCGACCCGATCGTCATCCACGAGATCGAGTCCGCGTGCCATCGCACCGGCGCTGATCGCGGCATCCGCGAAGACGGGAACGATCAGTTCAGCGGCCTCGATCGTGATCCGCACATCCTCGGCTTCATGTTCGCGCGCGAACTCGCTCAGACGATCGGCCAATGCCACCAGCTCGTCGCCGGAAGCGGTGTCACGAGCCCGCACCTCGGCGCTCAGACCGTCGGCGAACGGCATGTTGTCCGCCGTCGAGAGTTCGAAGTCTTCGACGGCCTCGTCTCCCGCGAAGGCCGCGCGGAAGTCTCCGTGCAGCGCGGAACCACTGCAGGCGGTGAGCATCGCCGCCGTGAGAACCCCGAGCAGAACCACCACGACGGATCGTCGTCGCGCTCGCCGACTCATCTCCCCCATGGTCTCAGCGTATCGATGTGCGCCCGCTCGAAATGATCAGCCCTTCGCCCCCGCGTACATCTCCCCCACCGGCACCGCGACGGACAACACATTGCCCGGCTGCGCGAGCGGGCAGGCCCAGGCGGGGTCGTATGCGCAGGAGGGGTTGTACGCGAAGTTGAAGTCGAGCACGATCGTCCCGGCTGCGGCATCCGAGCCGAGATCGGCGCCCTTGATCGTGTCGATCAGATACCGCCCACCTCCATACGTTCCTCCGGGGCGGCCGGCGAGGGCATCGCGCACCGGGATGAACAGTCCACCCCCGTAGGACTTCAGGCGCCAGACGTCGAGCGAGCCCGCATCCGGGATCTCGACCGTACCGATCCGCTCGAACGGCACGATGCCGTCCGTTCCGGTCTCGAAGTCGAATCCGCCGGGTTCAGCGGGCAGGATCGGAAGCTCGAAGCGCCACTGCGGATCGTACGAGGCGATGGGCAGGCCCTCGAACAGTGTCCGATCCCCCGCCGACAGGGCGGTGGCGGGATGGTGGAGCATGAGCTCGTCCCTCTCGATCCGCCACAGCTCGTGCGCCTCTTCCGCAGACTCGGCCTGCCGCACGGCGGCGTACAGGGCGAAGACACGGCGGCGCCAGTCGACGACCTCGACGGCGGTGCGGGCGTTCGTGAACGTCATGAGCCCAGGCTACGGGCGATGAGCCCCGCGTGGGTCGCCGACCACCCGCTGCCGTCCGGCCGCGCTCAGACCTTGGCCCCCTCGCGGATCGCCTCCAGCAGCTTCTCCCCGATGCCGGGCACGGCCAGCAGGTCGTCGACCGACTGGAACCGGCCGTTCTCCTCCCGCCACGAGATGATTCGCTCCGCGAGGGCCGGACCGATGCGCGGCAGCGTCTCGAGGGCGGCCTGATCGGCGGTGTTCAGGTCGACCCGCCCATCGGCCGATCCCTCCGCGGGCACGCCGGTCTCCGCGACTGCTCCGACGACCGGCACCACGATCTGCTCTCCGTCTGACAGCACACGGGCCAGATTGACCGCGGTGAGGTCAGCGTCGTCCGTCGTCCCGCCGGCGGCTGCCACCGCGTCCACCAGCCGGGCGTCGAGGTCGAGGACGTAGAGTCCCGGGCGCTCCACCGCTCCGAGCACGTGCACATAGAGGTCGCCGCTCGGCGCCGGGGATGCTGCCGTGCCGGCGAGAGGAACGGACTCGCTCGGAGCCGCCTGGCCGCGCATGATGCCCAGGCCGACGGCAGCCGAGAGTACGACGAGACCGAGCACCACGGCCGCCCCGATGCTCAGTCGCAGACGGTGCGGCCGCGTGCGCGGTGCGTCGACAGGTGGCGTGTCAGTAGCGGGCATCCGGCCACGCTACGAGCGCCCGAAGAGCTCCTTTCCCCTCCGCACCCGAGCCGGTGCATAACCGTCACCGCACGACGGGCGTGCAGACGGAGTCCCCCCTGCGATTCCGCCGCAGGCGATCGTTATGCCCCCGTTGCCCGGCGCATCGCGTCCCCGGCTACGGTCGAAAGGGGAGGTGGCACGATGCGACGGATCATGGCGTCAGCGCTGCTGGGCAGTGCGATGCTGCTCGCCGGCTGCGGACTGATTCCCGGTGTCGGCACCGATCCTCGCATCGACGCCTCGCCCGTCGCCCAGGTCGCATGTCCCGAGACCTACGAGGCCGACTACGCCGAAGCCGGTCTGGTTCCGGACGGATTCACTGCAGTCGCCGTGCTGCGGTGCGACCCCTACGCCTCGCAGGAGGACGCGGACGGGACCTGGTCGGGCGCACTGCTGGAGCGACGGGAAGGCGATCTTCGTCCCGTGCTCGCGGCTCTCGCGCAGCCCAGCGATTCCCCCTCGACGGGCCCCTGCCCCGCGATCGCCTACCTGATCCCCGAACTCTGGATCGAGGGCGAAGACGGCACGGTTGTCCGCGTCGCGATTCCGACCGACGGCTGCGGCGCCCCCAAACCCGTCGGACTGGACGAGGCGCTCGAGGCCCTGGACGTGGCGGAGGAGACCTTCTTCCCGACGGCACTCGTGGAGTCGAACTCCGCGAACATGGCCGGGTGCGACACGCAGGCGCAGTTCCTGGTCATCGCCGGTCTCGACGACATCGACCTCGGGACCGAGCAGCTGCCATCGGGAAGCAAGCCGCTCCCCGAGGATGCGCTCATCCCGATGGCCGTGCCGGCATGGCCGGACGCAGACGCCATCACGGGCGCACGTCTGTGCGACTACACCGCCGAGTCGTCGGCACAGAGCACGTCTGGCACGGACACGACGACGTTCGTCGGCGTGCGCGAACTCGACGCCGACGCCGCGCAGGACCTGACCGCCCTCGCGCGCACGGCACCTGCGGACGCTCGCTCGTGCACGGCGACGGCGACCGCCGTGGTCGTCGTCCACCTGGAGCACACGGGCGGAGAGGTCGCCGCGACGGTCGAGCTCGACGGATGCACGCGCCTGATCGATCCGAGCATGCGGGCGCGCACGGCGCCCGCAGAGCTGCTGACACTCCTGACCCCCATCACCTGATCGCCGACCCCGCCATCGATGTGGCGGGGTCGGCGCAGGATCAGATCAGAGCGGGATTCAGCCCTTGACGGCGATGCTGACGATCTTCGGTGCGCGCACGATGACCTTCACGATCTCGCGGTCGCCGATGGACCGGATCACGCGCTCGTCCGCCATGGCCAGAGCCTCGAGTTCGGCCTCACCGATGCGTGCCGGAACCTCGAGCTGCGCCCGGACCTTGCCGCCCACCTGCACCACGGCCGTGATCGTGTCTTCGACGAGCAGAGCCGGGTCAGCGGAGCGCCAGGTGACGAGGCCGACCGACGGCTCGTGGCCGAGGATCTCCCACATCTCCTCCGCGGTGTGCGGGGCGATGAGGTCGAGCATCACCGCGACGGTCTCGGCGGCTTCACGCACCGCAGGATCCCCCGCGCCCGCTTCTCCGTCGATCGTCTTGCGGGTGATGTTGACGAGCTCCATGAGGCGCGCGACCAGCACGTTGAACTTGGTCTGCTCGACGAGTGCCGGCGCTTCGGCCAGCAGCTTGTGCGAAGCGCGACGCAGCGCGGCGTTGCCGCCGTCGAACACCACGTCGACCGGGCTGGAGACCTCTCCGGCGATGCGCAGCGCGCGCGCCAGGAACTTCTGCGCACCGGTCGTCGAGACGTCGGCCCAGTCCTTGTCGTCTTCCACCGGACCGGCGAAGGCCAGGCCCACGCGCAGCGCATCCGCACCGTGCGCGTCCAGCTCGTCCTGGAACAGCACCAGGTTGCCCTTGCTCTTCGACATCTTCGTGCCGTTGAGGATGACCATGCCCTGGTTGATCAGGTTCGAGAACGGCTCCGTGAAGTCGATCAGCCCCATGTCGAAGAGCACCTTGGTGATGAAGCGTGCGTAGAGCAGGTGCAGGATCGCATGCTCGACACCACCGATGTAAGAGTCCACGGGAGCCCAGCGGTCCGCCTGCGCCGGGTCGAACGCCACGGTGTCGCTGTTCGGCGACAGGAAGCGCAGGAAGTACCACGAGCTGTCGACGAAGGTGTCCATGGTGTCGGGGTCGCGCAGCACCGGATCGCCCGTCTCGGGGTCGGTCGTGCGCACCCAGCTCTCCGCGCCGCCAAGGGGCGAGGTGCCCTTGGGCGACAGGTCGAGCCCGTCGACGCTGGGCAGCTTCACCGGCAGCTGGTCCTCGGGCACAGGGATGATGCGACCGTCGTCGGCATGCAGCATCGGGATCGGCGTACCCCAGAAGCGCTGACGCGAGATCAGCCAGTCGCGCAGGCGGTAGTTCTTGGCCGCGCGACCGGTTCCCCGCAACTCCAACTGCTCGATCGCACGTGCGATCGCGTTGCGCTTGGAGAGGCCGTTGAGCGCGCCGGAGTTGATCATCCGGCCCTCGCCGGTCAGGGCGATGCCGGTGGATGCCGGGTTCTGCTCATCGAGCGCGGCGCCGGTGTCGATCGGCACGCCCTCTTCATCGACCTCGATCACAGGCATCGCGCCGGTGATCGGAGCGGTCGTGTCGACCACGACCTTGACCGGGAGGTCGAAGGCGCGGGCGAAGTCCAGGTCGCGCTGGTCGTGTGCGGGAACCGCCATGACCGCGCCGTGACCGTAGTCGGCCAGCACGTAGTCGGCGGCCCAGACGGGCAGCTTCTCGCCGTTGACCGGGTTGATGGCGTAACGCTCGAGGAAGACGCCGGTCTTCGGGCGGTCGGTGGCCTGACGGTCGATGTCGGTCGTCTTCTGCACCTGCGCCAGATAGTCCTGGAAGCGCTGTCGCACCTCGGCAGGCGCGTCGGCGGCCAGCTCCGATGCCAGGTCGGAGTCCGGGGCCACGACGAAGAACGTCGCGCCGTGAAGGGTGTCGGGACGTGTCGAGAAGACGGTCACCGGCTCGGCACGTCCCTCGATCTCGAAGTCGACATCCGCGCCGATCGAACGGCCGATCCAGTTGCGCTGCATCTGCAGCACCTTGTGCGGCCAGAAGCCCTCGAGCTGGTTCAGGTCATCGAGCAGACGGTCCGCGTAGTCGGTGATGCGGAAGTACCACTGCGTGAGCTTCTTCTTGACGACCTCGGCGCCGCAGCGCTCGCAGCGCCCGTCGACGACCTGCTCGTTCGCCAGCACCGTCTGGTCATTGGGGCACCAGTTGACCGGGCTCTTCTTGCGGTACGCCAGGCCGCGCTCGTACAGCTTCAGGAACAGCCACTGGTTCCAGCGGTAGTACTCCGGGTCAGAGGTGTGCAGCACCCGCGTCCAGTCGAAGGAGACGCCGTAGGACTGGAAGCCCTCCTTCTGCTGCGCGATGTTCGAGTACGTCCACTCGCGCGGGTCCGCACCGCGACGGATCGCCGCGTTCTCCGCGGGCAGGCCGAAGGAGTCCCACCCGATCGGGTTGAGCACGTTGTGGCCGCGATGACGCCAGAACCGCGCCACGATGTCGGAGTAGAGGTAGTTCTCCGCGTGCCCCATGTGCAGATCGCCCGAGGGGTAGGGGAACATCGCGAGCACGTAGCGTCGCGGGCGCGTGTCGTCGTCGCCACCCGTGAGGAAGGTCTCGTTGTCTGCCCAGTACTTCTGCCATTTGGCCTGGATGGCATGCGCCGACGACGACTCGTCCTCGGCAGGAGCTGTGGACAGGTTCTCAGACAACGAACACACGACCAATCTGAAGGAAAAAACGGGATCAGTTCAGGATATCGGAACCCCAGCGCACCGGCAGGACAGCGCCGAGTGCCGCCAGCGGCGCTCTCGCCTTGGTCGCCACCTCCGCGACCTCGGCCGCGGGATCGGAACCCCACGTGATGCCCCCGCCCGCTCCGATGACCGCGCCCCCGGCATCGATCACGATGCTGCGGATCACCATCGCCAGATCGAGTGCACCGTCGACGCCCACGTATCCGAAGCATCCGGCGTAGACGCCGCGCGGACCTCCCTCGAGGTCGTGCAGCCTTGTCATCGCCGACAACTTCGGCGCTCCCGTCATGCTTCCGGCCGGGAAGGTCGCCTCCAGCACTGCGCCGAGGGTCGTTCCCGCCGCGACCGTTCCGGTGACCGTGCTGACCAGCTGGTGCACTGCCGGGTAGCTCTCGACCACCCAGAGCCCCTCGACCCGGATCGTCCCCGGCTCGCAGATCCGCGAGAGGTCATTTCGCATCAAGTCGACGATCATGACGTTCTCTGCGCGTTCCTTGGGGTTCGCGGCGAGCTCTGCGGCGAGCGCGGCATCCTGCAGGGGATCGGCGGACCGCGGACGGGTCCCCTTGATCGGCCGGGTACGGATGAGCCCTCCCTCGGCCTGCAGGAACTGCTCCGGGCTCGCACTGAGCAGAGCCCGCCCTCCGATGCGGACGAATCCGCCGTGATGCGCAGGCGTCGCGGCTCGGAGACGCAGGTACACCGCGAGGGGGTCGTGGTTGCCGGGTACGGAGAAGCGCGTCGTGAGACACAGCTGGTAGGCGATGCCCGCTCGGATCAGCGCGCGGCAGTGTTGGATGAGTGCGGCGTACTCGTCGGGATCGTGCCTGGCCCCGGCGATGAGAGGCGCCGCGTCCTGCTCTGCGTCGACGACGGAGAGCACGTCGGCGGGCGTCGACGCCACTGCGGCCGCCCAGTCATCGAGGTCGTCAGCTTCTGCGAGCACCCACGTCCGACCCGCGTCGTGGTCGAACGCCACGACGTGCGTGGCCCGGAGCCATGCTCCTTCGTCGGTCGCGCTCTCGACGACGGGCACTCCCGCGGCGCGGGCTCCGCTCTCATAGTCGAGCCAACCGACCCATCCCCCCGAGAACGGAGGAGCTGCCGCGTCGGACGGCGCGACGTCGAGCCGCACCTGTGCGGGGAGGTCCGCGACCGTCCCCCGTCCGATGAAGCTCCAGCCGGTGCGGGCATCCGCTCCCGCATCGAGCCAGAACACGTCGGGTTCGCCCGCTTCCAGCCATCGGAACACCGCGACGGGCTCGACCCAGGCGGGGAGCTGACGGGCGCTCAGACGTTCAGGCACGCTTACAGACTAGGACCGTCGCGCTCCCGTATCCTCATGGGGTGGATGACCTGCTGCTGTGGATGTTCGACTTCGTGCAGTCCATCGATCCGGTCACCCGCACGCTGATCGCCGGCATCGCCGTGCTGCTCGAGACGAGCGTGCTCATCGGCCTCATCGTCCCGGGCGACACGATCGTCATCATCGCCTCGATGGGCGTCGCCACGCCTCTCGAAGGTGTGTTCATGGTGATCGCCGTGGTGATAGGTGCGCTGATCGGCGAGAGCATCGGCTTCGTCCTCGGACGCTGGCTGGGACCCCGCATCCGTGTCTCGTGGCTGGGGCGCCGTATCGGGGAGCACAACTGGGTCAGGGCCGAGCGGTATCTAGAACGCCGCGGCGGCCTCGCCATCTTCCTCTCCCGCTTCCTGCCCGTGCTGCACTCGCTGGTGCCTCTGACCGTCGGGATGAGCGGCTACTCGTACCGGCGGTTCCTGGCCTGGACGGCGCCCGCGTGCCTGCTGTGGGCGACCGCCTACGTCTCGGTGACGTCTCTCGCCGCGGGGGGATTCCGCGAGCTGGTGGATCGCGTGCATTTCGCCGGCTACATCTTCGTCGGCATCATCGCCCTGTTCCTGCTGCTGGTCTTCCTCGGGAAGAAGCTCCTCACCCGGCTCGAGTCGCGTCATCTGGACGCACCCGACACGGAACACGAGAGCGACGTGAAAGACTGAAGCAATGGCTTCCGCACCCCCGGCGCCCCGAATCCACTGGTTCGCCCGTCTTGAGCACCGCCTCCATGTGTGGCGCGAAGGTCGAGCGCGCCGTCGAGGCCGCTCCGCGACGATCGTGCCGTTCCCCGGATACGGGGGCCCTGGCTGGGTCCGCGTGGTCGGGCGTGTGCTGATCGTCCCCACGCAGCGCCGCAACAAAGACGGTGAACTGGCCAGCGTGCGCGGCTGGCGCAGTTTCGTCGGCATCCCCGTGAGCTTCGCCGCCGTCGACGTGCACATCGGCGACACCACCCACCACGTGGTCGCCGATCGCGGCGGGGTGGTCGACACCCGGATCGCCGCAGACCTGGAACCCGGCTGGCAGACGTTCACGATCTCGGTCGAAGGTCAGGAACCCGTGGAGGCGCGGGCGTTCATCGTCGCCGAGTCCACGAACTTCGGTGTGGTGTCCGACGTCGATGACACCGTGATGGTCACCGCCCTCCCGCGTCCGTTCATCGCCTTCTGGAACTCCTTCGTGCTCGACGAGCACGCGCGGATCCCCGTTCCCGGCATGGCCGTGCTGCTGGATCAACTGCTCCGCCAGCACCCGGGTGCCCCCATGGTCTACCTCTCCACGGGCGCATGGAATGTCGCTCCCACGCTCTGGCGCTTCCTCGGGCGGCATCTGTTCCCTGCCGGCTCCATGCTCCTGACCGACTGGGGCCCCACGCACGATCGCTGGTTCCGAAGCGGCCGCGAGCACAAGCTCACGAACCTGCGCCGCCTGGCCACGGAGTTCCCCGACGTGAAATGGCTGCTGATCGGCGACGACGGGCAGCACGACGAGTCGATCTACACGCAGTTCATGGACGAGCATCCGGAGTCCGTCGCCGGCGTCGCCATCCGCCGGCTGCTTCCCGCCGAAGCCGTCATGGCTGGTGGACGCGCCGGACGCGAACCCCACTCCGAAGACACCGCGCCCTGGGTGAGCGCCGAGGACGGCGCCGGGCTGCGCGATCTGCTCGGCGAGGCCGGCATCCTGCACTGACATGGCCCTGACACGCGCCGACTGGCTCGTCCGAGAGGCCGCTCATCACGAGCGGGCGGATGCGCTCACTGCGGACCACCGCGCACGGTCGCAGCGCGGCGAGAAGCACCCGGTCTGGGACTTCCTCTTCACGTACTACGGCTACAAGCCCGCGCAGGTGCGGCGCTGGCACCCGGGCGCCGGCGTGGAGCTGGAGAACGCTCCGGAACGATCGGCCTGGCGCTGGTACTCCCCCGGCAGGTCCGCAGACAGCGTCGTACCGGACGCCGCTGCCTTCGCGGCGGAGAAGTCCGACCTCGCGGGACTCGTCGAGCGGATGCTCCGCCGCACGGCATCCCGCCCGGGACAGTTCGGCTGCTTCGGGCTGCACGAGTGGGCGATGGTCTACCGCGCGGACGAGCTCCGCCATGCGGTTCCTCTCCGTCTCGGACAGGCCGGAACGGATGCCGTGGTCGAGAACCACGATCTGCGCTGCACCCATTTCGATGCGTTCCGGTTCTTCACCCCGGAAGCTGTGCCGCGCAACCGCTCTCCCTTGACCCGTGAGGATCAGCCCCTGTTCGAGCAGCCCGGCTGCCTGCACGCCGGGATGGACCTGTACAAGTGGGCGACGAAGCTCGGACCGCTCATCCCCGGAGAGCTGCTGTTGGACGCGTTCGAGCTGGCGCGCGACATCCGCCTGCTCGACATGGAGGCAGCGCCCTACGACCTTGCGCCGTGGGGTGTGATCCCGGTCCCTATCGAGACCGCCGAGGGCAAGGCCGAGTACGTGCGTCGACAACGGGGATTCGCCGACCGCGGCGCTGCTCTGCGCATCGCGCTCCTGCAGGCATGGCTCGGAACCTCCGTCAGGGTCGCTTGACGGCTCAGCCCGCCGGCGTGCAGTCGGGGCACACCGTCCAGGCGGAAGTCGCCGACGAGGTCTGCAGCCGCAGCGCCATCACGCGGGTGGCCGCTTCTTCGAGGCGCTCAGCAGGCAGCGTTCCGGCATCGACCGCTGCGGCGATCGCTGCGGCCATCTGACCGGCGGTCTCCCTCGACGAGCCGGCGATCATGAGCACGAGGTCGTTCCCCGCCGCGACAGCGGTGACGGCGTTGGCGATCGGGTCGGCGTACTCGGGCACGCCCGACGACGTCAGCATGCCGAGGTCGTCGGTCACCGAGACGCCCTCGAACCCCATCTCCTCACGGGCGATCCGGTGCCAGGTCGAGGACATCGACGCCGGTTCCGCATCGACGGCGGTGTAGGCCAGGTGCCCGAACATCAGCAGGGACGCCCCGGCATCGATCCCTGCGACGAAGGGCACGGCGTCCGAGGTGCGCCACTCCTCGAGAGTCATACCCGTCGACGGGATCGCGTGGTGCGAGTCCCCGGGCGCGGCTCCGTGACCGGGGAAATGCTTGAGCGTGGAGCCGAGGAACTGCTCCTGTGCCGTCGTCGCAGCGGCGACGCGGGCCGCGGCGCTCGAAGGATCCGTTCCGAGCGCACGCCCGTAGATGAAGGAACCGGGGTCGGAGGTGACATCTGCCACGGTGCCGAAGTTCACCGTGATCCCGGCGCGAGCGACCAGAGACCCTCGCGCGGCGAAAGCCCTCGTGCTGTCGGCGACGGGCAGGTTCTTCAGTGTCGTCGATGCCGGGTAGTCGTCGCCGGGCAGCCGGGAGACGATTCCGCCCTCTTGGTCGACCGCGATCAACGGCGGGAGTGCCGGGTCGATCGTCAGCGCGGCCGTGAGCTTCTGCAGTTCGATGTCGGAACCGGGGATGTTCGCGCCCATCAGGATGAAGCCGCCGAGCCCGCCCTCCATATAGGAGCGCAGCTCGGCAGGGTCCGTGCCGGAGACGTGGCCCATGACGATGCTGGCTGCCTGCTCTGCAGTGCTCATCTGCGCCACCCGCTCGGCCGCGCGCGCGGAAGGCCCGGCACCCGGAGCCTCGGTCGCAACGACCACCGCCCGCTGCGCCGGAGCATCCTGCGCAGCCGCGGCAGGAGTGGACGCGGCGGCGAGGGCGACGAGCACCACGCCCGCCACCACCGCTCCCCGTCGTCTTCTCATGATCTGCCGCTCAGCCTCTGATCGGTGCCGCGCTCAGCAGCCGAGAGCGTCGGCGATCGGCTCGGCCGCGGTCTCATCTCCATTGCCGAAGCGGAGCGTGCGTCCGATCGTGCAGGGCTCCACCAGCGTCGCGGCGATGACCGCGGCCACATCAGCTCGCGCTACGGCCCCACGCCCGTCGGGATCGATCTGGATCCTGCCGGTCGGCTCGTCGAAGGTGAGCGTCCCGGGAGCGAGGATCGTGCCTTCCAGCGACATGCTGCGCAGATGCTCGTCGGCCGCCCACTTGGCGTCGGCGTAGGCGAAGAAGGAATCCTCCGGCGGCACGCCGTGGTCGGCCGTGGAGCCGAGCCAGGAGACCATGACGTAACGGCGTACACCCGCGCGCCCTGTGGCGTCCATGGAGCGGATCGCCGCATCACGATCGACGGCGTAGGTGCGTTCCGGGGAGCCGCCTCCGGCACCCGCCGACCAGACCACGGCATCGTGACCGCGGATGACCTCGGCGATCGCATCGACATCCATCTGCTCGACGTCGGCCACGAGCGCCCGCGCTCCGCCTGCTTCCACCTCCTCGGTGTGCGCCGGATTGCGGATGACCGCCGTCACCTCGTCTCCCCGTGCCACCAGAAGTGGCGCGAGGAGCAGGGCGATACGGCCGTGGCCGCCGAACACGATGATGCGGGACATGGTTCCTCCTCTGTCTGCCCTGCTGGATCTCAGCGGGGCGTCTGCGAGCTGTCGATGACGAAGGCCTGCGGGTGGCCGGGCAGATAGCGCACCACGACCGGCTCCCCCGTCGGGAAGTACGCGTCGCGGTCGGGATACACCGCCGGCGTGAAGAAGTTGCTCTCGATCGTGTACTCCACACCCTCTGCCGTCGTGAAGGTGACCCAGTCACCGTCCGTGGTGGCTGTCGTCGGGCGGCCGTTGTCGTAGATGTAGGCGCGGGTCACCGGCACTCCCGTGAGGCTCAGGATTCCGATCACCAGCGATCCGAGCATCACGAAGGCGAGGATCCGGAAGACGATTCGCCGCACCCGACCGGCGATCTGCCCGCGCGGCCGATCCTGCGCGCGCAGGAGCCCTTCGCGTTCGCGGATCTGCCGCAGCCCCCCGGCGGCCGTCGCCCCGCGTGCCGACATCACGAACAGTCCGAGAATCGAGAAGCCTGCGATGAACACCATCGCGTAGCCGTGCGCAGCAGGGAAGTTCAGCAGCCAGAAGACGGAGTCCATCGGATTCATCGGGCCGCCTCCTTCTCGATCGTGATCGCGATCGTCTGCGGATCCTCCCGGCGGTAGAACGCCCAGATCGGCGCCCCGACCTGAAGCCGCGAGATCGCCTCGGGATACACGAAGACCGTGGTCTCGGCCTCCCACGTCGCCGCGCCTTCCGGCGCCATCAGCACCCGCAGGGCGAGCTCGCTCTGCCCCTCGCGGCGCTGCCCGGTCGGGCGCACCTCCAGAACGGATGCCGGCACCTGGATCCCCGTGGTGCGCGCCCTGACCTGCCGCGGATCGATGAGCCCGCGCTCGATGCGCCACGCGATCAGCGCGTCGGACACCAGAGGGTCGTTCGGATCGGCGAGCTCGACGATGTCCTGATCGGCGAGGCTGTACCGCACGGCCAGCGGCAGTCCGACCTGAAGCGTACCGAGGTCGCTCGGCTCCACGAGCATGCGCAGCTGCGCGATGAAGTCCTGCTCGGCGCGCGGCGTCACCCGGATGAACAGGTCGTACTGCGGCACATCGTTCACCGTGAGACCTGTGCGGGAGACCTCGACGATGCGCCCGACGCCGATCTCGGCGTCGCCGCGCACCTTCGTGCGGCGGCCGAGACCGGACATCGTGCCGCCGAACGTCAGGAGCAGACCCCACGCGACGCCGATCATGATCGGGGCTCCCAGCGTGTCCTCCCCGGAGAACGGCAGGATCGACTCGCGCTGGTTCACGCCGAACAGTCCTTCGCCGACCCAGATGACGAGCCAGACCGAGAGCACCAGCCAGATGATCGTGAAGACGATGCGGAGCATTCCCTCAGCGTACCGACGGCATCCGACGAGCGCTCCTCGCACAGCGAAAGGCGCCGCCACGGCGGATCAGGTGCGCACCGCCTCCGCGGGCGCGGAAGCCAGCGCGCGCTGTACCCCCTTCGCCGCAGAACGACCCGCACGGTTCGCGCCGATCGTGCTGGCGGAGGGTCCGTATCCGACGAGCTGGATGCGCGGATCCTGTACCGCTGTGGTCCCGCGTCCGTGGCGGTCGAGCTGGATGCCGCCCGCAGCGCTGCGCAGGTGCAGCGGGGCCAGGTGACTGATCGCCGGCCGGAACCCGGTCGCCCAGAGGATCACATCGACACGTTCGAACGAGCCATCCGCCCACCGCACACCGTCGGGCTCGACGCGCGCGAACATCGGCCGCCGTGCGGCGTAGGCGCCGAGCGCCTCTGCCGCACGTTCCTGTGGCCGCAGCATGAGGCCCGTGACACTCACCACGCTCTGCGGAGGAAGCCCCTGCGCGACGCGCTGCTCCACCAGGGCGACTGCCGCGGCTCCCGCCTCCGGGGTGAAATCATCGGTGCGCCAGATCGGCTCGCGCCGCGTGACCCACAACGTGTCCGTCAGCGGAGCGAGTGCACCGAGGAACTGCACCGCCGATGCGCCGCCGCCCACCACCAGCACCCGCTTGCCGACGAAATGAGCCGGTCCCGGATAGTCGACGGTGTGCAGTTGCTCACCCAGGAACATCTCCATCCCGGGGTAGTG